>JANMZO010000439.1:0-28582 GCA_031383405.1 Acidimicrobiia bacterium
AGATCGCGACAGCGCGTCGTTCGTAGGCGGCGTCAACGAGCCGGTAGAGACCTTCAGCGGCATCGGCTGAAAGCGGAAGTAGCCCGATGTCATCAACGCAGATGTGGAGATCAGCGCGAAGTATCGGGGTGATGGCTTTCACAATTGTGTCATCGACCCGGTGCGCGCGCACGATCGCACCGAGTTGTTCGACGTTGAACCAGGCAACGGTTCCGCCGTTATCGATCACGGCGTGTCCGAGCGCTTCAAGGAACATGGATTTCCCGGTGCCGGATGGTCCGCACACGACAACGTTTTCGTGGCGGCTAACCCATTCCAGGGTTCGGAGTCCGTCTTGGGTTGGGGCGGGGAATCGACGAGATTTTCGGGTCCCACGCATCGAACGTTTTCCCGGTTGGAAGCCGGGCTTTGCGTCGCCGGTTGCTGGTGGTGGAGACACCGAGTGCGTGATCGACCGTGATGGTGCCATAGATCGAACACAGAGCGACGGCGTCACTCATCTTCTTCTCAATGAGCCTGGTCCCGGTGCCAGCTGCTTCGGTGAGCCACTGCGCCGCGCCCGTGCCGATGCGCAAAAACGCAGCCTCGCCCGGTTTCGTTGCCCGGGGCGGGCGTTGCAACGGGTCTCGCCGCACGGGATAGTGACCCTCAACCACCGACACGTCACCGGCATCAACAAGCGTATGGCGACACAACTCGATCGGGCCTTTCTCATCGATCCCGGTCACGACAAGCTCACCGCCGTCTTCCCGGACCCACACCCGAGTATCGGCGTAGGCGTGCGGGACGGAATAGCGGGCGTTGCGCCACGACACCGTGCACGACCACGTCACCGCCCGAGAACCCCGAACACCGCAGTGAACCCATCGGAACGTATTGGATGTAACCGTGGTCGTTCGATCTCCAAACGGTCGATCGGGCGGGCGTTCGTCTCCCGATGCACCCGACCGTTCAACATTCCCATCACCGCCGTGCACGCCGTTTCCAACTCCACAAACGAGCGGTACGCGGGCAAAAGGTTATGGCCGGTCGGGACCAGATCAGCTTTCGCGACACGGACCGATGATTCTGATCCGCCTTTCGATTCCGGGTCATAAGGCACACACGTCGCGATCGTCAACCCATACCAAGCCGACACATCAACCATCGTGCGGTTCCTCACCGCAACCCCAGCCACATGACGATCCGTGACCGTGCGTTCGTTATCAGTCAACGCATACGTCGGCACACCACCAATCAGGCGGAATGTCGTATCAAGCCCAGCAATAACCGAGGGCATCGTCCGATCACGCAACGCCAAGATCACCCTGAACCGTGACCAGGCCAGCCACGCAATAAACAGGACGGTTTTCGTGCCGTCACACGCTTGGATGACGCCACACGCTTGGATAACGCCACACGCTTGAATGACGTCACCTGCCCGAATGACGTCACTCGGCCCGAATGGTGGACAATGGAGGTATGCGATTGGACGGCGCCCCGGATGCGACCGATTGGCTTGACCATCTCCTGGCCACGCCCGTCGCGCCAAGACTTGTCCGTTTCAAGACCGAAGCGGGCCGCGAACTGTTCGGCGAAGGGCAATCGGGTGACCACTTCCTCGTGGTCCTTGACGGCGAGGCCGACGTTCAGCGCCACGGAGCGCTCATCGCAACCGTCGGCCCCGGTTCGGTGCTGGGTGAATTGGCTCTTCTGACGGGGGACCCGCATTCAGCGACGGTGATCGCCCGCACGCCGATCGACAGCTACCGGGGCAACGCCCACGACTTCATGGAATTGCTTGACCATGACGCGGTTCGCGAGCACTTCACCCATCTCGCCGCGGCCAGGCTGGCCGAGAATGCCGAGCCGGTTCCGTTCACCGGGCCAGACGGATTCGTCGGTGAACTGCGGCCCCTGCTTCCGACTGATCGGTCGGCATATATCGAACTGCTGGGCAAGCTCTCGCCGGCCTCACGGCGGAAACGTTTCTTTAGCGCAGCGCTGCCCAGCGAACGACTTATCGAATACCTGCTCCACGTCGATTTCGTCGACCATTTTGCCTGGGTCGTTCTCGACACCTCAATCACGCCCCACGCCGGCTGCGGTATCGCCCGCTTCATTCGCAACGCTTCCGACCCGCACAGCGCTGAAGCGGCTTTTTCCGTGATCGACGCCATGCAGGGGCGCGGCCTCGGCACCATCATGATGGGAGCGCTCGCGGTCGCTGCCGACACCGCTGGTATCAGTACGCTCACGGCCGAGGTTCTCGACGACAACATGCCCATGCGGAAGGTCTTTCAGAAGGCCAAGGCCACCTGGAGCCGGCCCGAGCCAGGAGTGGTGAAGGCGGTCTTCGCGGTGGCCGACGCTGAGGCGATTCTTGACCCGGCCCTCAAGAGTGCGCTTGCCAAATCCACGCACGGGATCGGCCTGACGGCGGCTACGGCACTGCGGCTGTAAAAGCGACATGCGGCCATGAAAGCTACAGAGGCGGGGAGACGAACGAGGTCACGCCAACTTGGCCTTCACGTCCACCACGCGTAGGCGATCAAACCGGACAACCGACCAGATGTGGAACGTCACGAATACCGCGGCGGCCAAGCCGGCCGACGTCTGAATCGACGTGAGATCGGCCAGGACTCCGAGAAGAAGCGATCCGAGGGCGGAGCCGAGGAAGAACATCTGCATGTACACGCCCATGACTCGGCCGCGGTAGTTGTCGTCAACCTGCATTTGCACCGAGGTGTTCAACGCGGTGGCACCGATGCTGTTCGCACAACCCGCTATCGCGAACGCGGCGATCCCGAGCCAGAAGCTGCCGGTCCACATAAGTACGACATCAGCAACGACCCATGCGACGAGAGCGGAGCGGACCTGAAGTGAGTTCTTGGAATTGCGGGCAATGGTCCCGATCACAATGACGCCGACCACTCCGCCGAATCCGAATCCTCCGATGAGCGTCCCGTTGTCGCTGGAGCGGCGATGGAACTGGTCGCGGGCCATGGCCGGGGCGAGGGTGGTGAGACCGAACCCGAACGCGGCGTTTACGAAGGAAGCGATCGGCGCGTACCTGAGCCCGGAATGGCTTCTGATGTACTTCCATCCATCGGCGACATCGCCGAGCACCTTGCGCAACACCAACGGCTCCCGTTGGCCGGTGAATCGGACCTCGCCGTCGGGCACGACCGCCAGCACCGCGATGATGACGAGATAGGAAATCGCGTTGACCATGAAACAGACCGAGGCACCTGCCGACTTCAGGGTGATCGCCCCGAGGATGGGGCCGATGGCACGTGCGGTCGCAAATTGCATCGAGTTCAGTCGGATGGCCGCCGACATCTCGGCCCTGGGTACCAGGCTCGGGATGAAGCTCTGCCATACGGGCATGTTGAGGCCGGACCCGATGGAGCCGACCACCAGCAGGGGCAGCAGCTTACCGATGGTCGGGTGCCCGAACGTCCACAGCGCCCACAGGGAAAGCGCCGAAATCATCTGCATGAACTGTGTGGCCGCGAGCACGAGCCGCCGTGGGTACCGGTCGGCCAACATTCCGCCCGGCGTGTTTGCCAGCATGGCCACGAACATGCCGGCGAAGGCCGAAATCCCGAGCCACGTCTTCGAGTCGGTGATTTCAAAGACCGCAAACGGTACGGCGATCGACTGCATCCACGAGCCGGCATTCGATACGATCGCTGCGAGAAAGAAACGACGGAACGTCACGTGGCGCATCGGAGTCCACATGCTGGCCTCAGCCCCGGGCGCATGGGTCGTGACGGTCATTGAACCCACCCTACGCGCTGGGACTGCTCATCCCCAATCGCTGTTTCTGCATGCCCCGCCCCGCCCCCGGTACCCAACTCACCGCCACCGGTACCCAACTCCACCACACCGGCACCCAACTCGCCGTGAGACCAGCCGGATTGCAACAGAGATCGCCCAGTTGGGCAACAGGTAAACCCAGGTTGGGTATCAACGGCCGCACCGGGACCGACCCGGCGTGCCCGCCACCGGTCACGCAAAGAGTGCGAAAATCTCCTGTAGCGCCTTGGCCTGTCCACCGGTCGTTGAACTGGGTACGAGAATCGGGGTCTTCACTCCGGAGTCGAACCAACGCTCGACGCCGTCTCGCACTTCGGTCGCTGACCCATAGAGGGTCGTCTGGCTCAACCACCGGTCCGACATCAGGCCGGGGACGGCGTCGCGGTCGCCGCGCCCGATCGCTTCGGCAATCGCGTCCATCTCCTCCGAAAACCCGTTGTCGTGCCAGTAGTTGCGGTAGTTGGGAAGGTTCACGTACATCGTGAGGGTCTTACGGCAGACGGCGGCGGCCGCGGCGCGGTCGTCGTCGATCACCGTCGGTACCATGTCACCAACGAAGAACGACTCCTTACGATCATCGGGGACCGAATGGAGTTGCGAGGGCATCGCCGATCGCGCGGCATTCGCCCACACCGCACCGTCGGCGACTTCGATCGCGAGGTCGAGCATCTTCTGGCGCATCGTCGCCAGCACGATCGGTGGGAGCGCACCGACCTGCTTCTCGGCGGCGCGCATCGCACCCACGTACGCGCGCATATCACTGAGCGGGGTGGCGCGTTCGACCTTCATACGGTCGAGGACAGGCCCGTGGCTCACGCCAATGCCGAGACGGAACCGACCCTTGCTCAACTCGTGGAGGTGCGCTGCCTGCGTCGCCAACTGGAACGGATGCTGAAAGTAGATCGGCTGAATCGAGGTACCGATCTCGAGCGTCGATGTCGCGTGGGCGATCGAAAGCGACAACCCCATCGCATCACCGAAGCTCGGGCAGTAGACACCACGGAAACCGATGCGCTCCGCCTCGACAGCCGCGTCGATAACGAACTGACGTTTTCCGGGCGAAGCGGCGAGAGATAGCGATGGCATGCGATCGGTCATGGGTGAGACCGTACAGGGAAATCACCTTTGCGGGCCAAGTTGGCGTTGCCCGTCGAGGCAATCCCGGCCGGACCCGGCCACGAAGTCTGCATACGCGTGCCATGCTCGGAGCATGACGTCGTTTGGAGTTATGTTCCGCCGAGACTTTGCCCCAGAACTGCTCCCGGCATTCGCCAAGAAGACGGAAGAAGCCGGGTTCGATGAACTCTGGGTCGTCGAAGACCTGGGCTTTCACGGTGGGTTCAGTCAGTGCGCGGCCGCGTTAGCCGTCACCAAAGAGCTCAAGGTCGGGCTCGGTATCGCTCCTGCGGTTGTCCGAAACGCCGCGTTCCTGGCCATGGAGTGGGCGACCACGGCAAGGATGTTTCCCGGTCGCTTCCATATGGGCCTCGGCCACGGCGTCGACTTCTGGATCGAGCAGGTCGGTGAGACCCCAACGTCGTGGCTCGCCTCGCTGGAGGAGGTGACCGTTTCGGCGAAGCGACTCCTGGCCGGTGAGCGGGTGACCATCGACGGTCGACACGTCCATCTCCACGATGTCGGCCTCGTACATCCGGTGACCGGTCCACCGCCACTGATCTCCTTCGGCGTCCGTCAGGCGAAGTCGATTGCACTCGCGGGCCGGGTCGCTGACGGCGTTATTCTCGCCGAGTGCTCAGGCCCCGCGTACGTTGCGGAGACCCGCGCCGCGATCGGACCCGACTCGCGACTCACCGTGTTCATGAATGCCACATCAGACGTCGAAGCCGCACGCGCCGAAGTCGACACCCGGATACGTCAGGGTCGCTTCGCCAGCCAGATGAAGATCTATGAAGGCACCGACATCGATCTCCACTCCGAGATCCTCATCTCCGGCCACCCATCGACGTGGTTGGACAAGGCCCAACGTTGGATCGACGCCGGCGCCGACTCGATCGTGTGGGTACCACTCATGACCGAATTGCCCGCCGCGCTCGACACGTTCATCGAGGCGCTCCACTCCCGGGAGTAACCCAGGCGGGGAACGGCTACTGACGGGAAAATCCGAGTGGCTCCGCGGCCGCGATTGCTTTGGCCAACGATTCGTCGCGACCTGCGGCGAGTCCGAGCAGGTCGACGCCCTCGGTACTCTTCTGACCCTGGTAGTAACGGGCGAGCACACCGTCGACGATGCACACGGCCTTCCAGTGATTGAACGAGGAGTAGAAGCCGATGTTCGAAAGATCAACGCCGGTGCGGGTCGCGTAACGCTCCAGCATTTCCTCCCCGGTCGGATAGCCGGGCGCCAACGAAGCCTTGATGCCGCGTTGGCTCACTTCTCCTCGGGTGCCCCATGCATTGATCGCATACGCGAGATCGGCCAGTGCATCACCGAGGGTCGAGATTTCCCAGTCGATGACGGCCGCAACGCGACCCTGCTTGTTCGATACGCAATTGTGCAATCCGTAGTCGCCGTGGACGACGCGGGCCGCTCCCTGTTCGGGCGCCCGTTCGGCCAGGAATGCATGGAGTCGCTCGACATTGGGTTCCTCGATCGTTTTCGACGCGTCCCATGAGGCCCGCCATCGCTTCAGTTGGCGCCCGACATAGGCGTCGGGTCGACCCAGATCACCAAGACCGACTGCGTTGGGTTCGAGCGCGTGCAGGTCGGCCAGAACGTCGATGAAGTGAAATCCGTGACCTCGGCGCAACTCCTCGGGAATGTGGTCTTCCACCTGTTCCGCGTTGTACAGCGAGATCCCGTCGACGGCGCGCATCGCGTAGAACAGCGAACCGGTAACGCTCCTGTCGTCGCAGAAGGCGAGCGGCTCGGCGACGGGAACCGGGGTCGGCCACAGCGCGCTCATGACCTTGTACTCGCGGCCCATGTCGTGGGCACTCGGCAGAAGTTCGCCTTCCGGTGGGCGGCGCACGACGATCGCTGAGCCGTTGGCATCGGTCACCCTGTACGTGAGGTTCGAATGGCCGCCGACGAGCTTGACCCACGTGAGCGGAGCGGTCAACCACGGGCACTGCGACTCGAGCCACGGCACAACGCGCTCCAGGTCGAACCCCGCCGGGTTGTCGACCGGAGCCGGGTTGCTTCCGGAAGGGGTGTCTGCGCTCATGGCCTGTAGTTGAGCACGCGCACCCCCGAACTTTCCAACGCGTCGGAGACGAACGTGCAGCGGTTGGGTTCTCGATGATTGCGGCCGGGGTGCCACGTTGTTGCTGCAGTGCGACACTGCAGCCGCAATGTGACACTGGGGCAGCAACCATCAGGACTTTCACCGTTACATAGCACCGTTACATAGCACCGTTACATTGCACCGTTACATTGCACAGTTACATCGTGAAGGCGAGATGGCGGGCTGCGTGACCCCCGAGTTGAGCGTCGCCCGTCCAGGTGACCCGACCGTCGGCAATCGGACCCTCCGGATCGATCCGGCCGCAGGCCAACAGCATGAACGTGAGCAGGTCAGTGGTGAGGGTCACATCGGGTGACTCCAATTCTTCGACCCTGGTCGCACGCCCCTCAACCTTGGCAAGGATCCGACGCGTCACCGGCCCGGTCACTTCGATCGCGATGCCCTTACCGTCAGCCAGTCCGATCTTCTTCCCTGTTATGAAACCGATTGAACCGTGCACCTCGTCGAGGGCCATCTCGGCGGCGGGTCCACTGTCGTTTCCCGGCATGTGGAGAGGAATACGGATGTCACGTTCATGGACCCACATGTCGAACTCGCGGATCGCCATGAAACGCCCGTAGGTTCCCGGGCCGACCGGCGTGAGGGACGACACGGCGAACTCCTCGTCGGTCATCGAGTCAAGTTCGGTCAGGCGCTGTGCGGTAACCGATCGGTAACGCTCCGCCAAAGCCAGCGGGTCCAGATCACCCAACTCAGCAGCGATCGCCGGCATCGCGCTGAACGGCGAATCCTGCCCGGGTCGCCAACCGATCAACGCGGTCTCGATGGTCGTGACGTGCACCACGACGCCTTGCACGGTCCACGCCGGGCAGAGCGATTGTGCCATCCACTGTTCGGGTGTGAGCCGATCCACGACGGCCCCGAACGAGGTGAAGACGGTTCGAAGATTGGTGCGGATTTCGGCGGCGGTGCTCATTGGAATGGCTTCTCTCAGGATTCGCGGTTTGGGATCTTCACGTTTGGAGGCACTCTGCCATAGCTGGCGCCGAGCCTGCCAAAAGGCGGGCCGACCCTACGAGGTGAGCCCGGTGCGGAGCGGGCGTCGGCGCAACGTCACGACACGGTCCTTGACCCGCCAACCGTTTGGCGTCTTCACCACGTCGTCGTAGTACGACGCGGTGCCGACCAGACCGCCACCGCGGAGCGCCACGATCCGAAAGTACATCTTGACGCCCTCCGGCGTTTCATCGACGTAGATGTTCGTCATCATGTGGGTCCGCGGGTGTTGCGCTTCGGTGTCCATGAACTGCTTGATGCGTTCGAGGCCACTCAGCATCGGAATACCGAGATCGGTCAGATCAAACGTTGCATCTTCCGTGAAGATCAATGACAGCCCGTCCCAATTGCGGTCGTCGATGGCGTCACCGTATCGCCCCGGTAGTTCGTGCAGTTCGAGACGGTCAGCTGGATCCATTGATGCTCTTTCGCTATTGATTCCGGTGTATTCCGGCGCGGCTGGCCCTGGACTCTAGCGACTGCGTCGACATCGCGCTCGGGCAACGCTGATCCGAAGCCCAGACGTGTGTTGGGACGGCGACTGAGCAGAGCTGAGCGCAGAGACAAACCTCAAACCACTGCCCTGATGTGGGGATCAGCAATCGTCATGTTGGCAACCTCCCTCACCCCGGCCGCCGACTTGGTGAACCGGATGGGGGCCGTTAGGGTCACGTCCGATACCCGATACCCGATACCCGATACCCGATACCCGATACCCGATACCCGACACCCGATACCCGATACCCGACACCCCGACACCCCGACACCCGAGAAGCGAGACGAGTTGATGCAGCTCTTACGAAACGGCAGGCGGAACCCCGCCCCGGCTCCTGCGGTTGAAACGGCCCTGCGGTGAGCGGCTCCGGTCGGCCCCTGGCGGGGCTGAGAGTGCTCGATCTCTCACGCGTCTTCGCCGGCCCGGTCGCTGGGCGCGTGCTGGCCGATCTCGGGGCCGATGTGGTGAAGGTGGAACCCCCGGATGGTGATGTGAGCAGAAACTGGGGCCGCAAGATTGCCGGCCTCAGCACCTACTTCGTGCAACAGAACGTCGGCAAGCGCAACATCTGCGTCGACCTGAACCATCTGGACGGTCGGGCCATCATCAGAGATCTCGCAGTCCATGCCGACATTGTGATCGAGAACTTCCGGCCCGGGGTGCTCAAGGCATTCGGACTCGATTGGGCCGGGCTATCGGCCGTGAATCCCCGCCTTCTCATGCTTTCGATATCCGGGTTCGGCCAGGACGGGCCCGAGTCACGGCGCGCCGCGTACGCGTCCATCGCGCATGCCGAGATGGGCCTGATCGCACGCGGTCCCGAGCTCGGCGGCCAGGGCCTGCACGACCTGACCTTCTCGGCCGCCGACGTCACGTCCGGGCTTCACGGGGTCATCGGGATCATGGCTGCGCTCAGGTCGCGAGACACGACCGGCCGGGGGCAGCATCTCGACATTGCGATGGTCGACGCGATCGGCTTCTCCGACGACGCGATCATCTTCAACCTCGACGATCGCCGGGCCGTCGCCACAAACGGGGAGGTGTGGGACGCCGTGGGCGGTCCGGTCTGTTTGGCCGGCGGGTTCCGTTGGGTGTGGTCACAACTCAACCGGGTCGTCGGCGTGGCTGATCCGGCCTCGTCCGATGCCGATCTGGAAACGAAGATCGAGCTTCGCCGCGAGGCCACCCGCAACTTCTTTCTCAACCAACCGGATCGACCGACGCTGATCGCCGCCTTGGACAAAGCCAACCTCGCATGGGGCGATGTACGCAACCGCGCCGGGATATTCGCGTCGCCGACCATTCAGGCCCGAGGCTCCCTGGTCAACGTCGACGACCGGGCAGGCGGGGAGCGACCGGTGTTCCAGTCGCCCTACCGTTTTTCACAGCTCGAGTCGGGCGTCGCTGGCCCACCGCGTCACCGAGGCGAAGACAACGTAGGGGTGCTTATGGATTGGCTGGCGATTTCGTCGGCCGAGGCCCAAGACCGAGCGTCCACAGGCGCCATGCTGACCGACCGCTGACACTCCGAACCGCCTCCGGGGCACTCAGACCCTTCCCTTTTTCTTTAGCAGGGCGAGCAACAGCACCTTGCGGCGCCGACGACGGACTGAACGTTCAGCGCTGCTCAGACAAAGGCAAGAGTCGGGGTGACAGGCAACCTTCTACGAGAAGGTGAAATGGCGATCCATATGCGCGCGTACATCGGCCATGTGCGCCCCGTATTTCGGAAAGCCGCCGTTGTAGTTACCGTCCTGACGACGGTTGAACTCGCCTTCGAAGTTGTAGTAGCCGGGTGTGCACTCCTGGTTACGGGATGTCTTGCCCCGGTGGTCAATGACCTCCTGCACCCACCACTCCTCGGAATCCGCGGTGCAGTCGATGGTGTTGTGTCCGTTGGCCCGCACGTAATCGATGCATGCAGCGATATGGTCACCTTGAGCTTGCAACACGTTCGTGAGATTGAAGTTGAACGACGCCTGGTAGCCGCCCATGATGAACATGTTCGGGTAGCCGTGGGTATGGATTCCGAGCACGGTTCGCACACCGTCTTCGTACTTGTCACGCAGATCGACATCCCCCTCGCCGATGATCCGGTTGTAGGTACCGGTCTTCTGCACTTCGAACCCGGTGGCATAGATCAGGAGGTCAAGTCTGTACTCCCTGCCGTCGAATATCGGGCCGGTCGGACCGATCTCGGTGATGCCCTCACCGTTCGTGTCGATGAGATGCACACTCGGACGATTGAACGTGGGTAGGTAGTCGTTGTGGAAGCACGGCCGCTTACACATGAACATGTACCAGGGTTTCAACGCATCCGCGGTGGCTTTGTCCTGAACAATTTCGTCGACCCGCTTATGGATCCGCATCATGTAGTCGATGTTCGCCTCCTCCTGGCGCCGGACCTTCTCCTCCGGCGTCATGTTGGCCCGCTTTTCGATCTGCACCGCTGACAGCGGCGGATTCGTAAGGGCCTTGGCCCGGCGCTTGGCCTGCCACCCAGGTTTCAGAGTTGCGGCCCAGTCCGGGTCTGTCTCCCAGTCTTCGCGCACGTCGATCGACGACGGTGTGCGTTGGAACACGAACAGTTCCTTGGCGTTCGCCCCGAGGTGGGGGACCGCTTGGACCGCCGTAGCCCCCGTTCCGATAATCCCGACCACCTTGTCAGACAGATTCGTCAGGTAGGACCCCGTGTAGTCGAAGTCCCAGCGCGACGTATGGAACGAGTGACCGGTGAACGACTCCATTCCCTTGATTCGGGCAAGCTTGGGCTTGGTGAGCGTGCCGTTCGCACATACGACAAACTTCGCGCGCATACAATCGCCCCGATCGGTCGTGACGTGCCACATCTGCTCACCCTGGTGCCAGATGGTCGAGGTCACAGTCGTCTGAAAGACGGCCAACTCGTAGAGGTTGTACTTCGTCGCGATGGCTCTGCAGTGGGCGAAGATCTCATCGCCCCGCGCGTAGTGACGCGTCGGTACGTAGTTCATCTCGTCGAGCAGAGGGAGATAGTCGTACGCGACCACGTCGCAGGCGACGCCGGGGTAGCGGTTCCAGTACCAGGTCCCTCCAACATCGGCTCCACGCTCAACGATGCGGATCGACTCAACGCCAACTTCGCGCAACCGGGCCGACGTCAGGAGTGCCGAGAACCCGCCGCCGATGAACAGCACCTCGACGGTGTCGTTGATCGGCTCCCGGTCAACGATCTCGCCGCCGTAGGGATCGGTCTCGTACTTCTCCAACTCACCGGAAAGATCCGTTAGGTACTGTGCGGTGCCCTCTGGGCGGTACGACAGACGCAGGTCACGGGCCTCGGCAAACTTCCGTTTGACCTCGTCGTAATACTCCGGCGGGTGTTCAACGCGTACGGTGCGCTCAGGCTTGGCCGCGCCTACCGTTGACTCAACTGATTTTGTCATGTTCCGTTCCCCAAACATCGCTGATATCAGACCCGTTGACCTGCCGTCAGTATCCCACGGACCCATTCAGATTTGGAAACCACCGGTGCCACCGACCGGCACAGGCCGTGCCGGGATGAGTCGATAGAACAACGCCCGCGGGTCGATCATTAACCGGTGAGCGCGCCCGCACGACACCGGAAGCGCACTACTACTTCGGTCGGTCGGGCTGATCCGAAACGCTCCGATTTCACGTTTCAACACGAGCGGCTGTCCTTGGCCATCGGAGTAAGTCCGGAAGCGCTGCTGGTCGGACCGAACCCCGGAAAGGGTGAAGGCCCCGTTGCCTGACGACAAGTCGTCTGGGCTTCGGGGCCTTCGTTCGGCTTAGGATCCGCGGAGATCGTTCGCTGAGGGGTTAACCTCTGCACCGATTCCATTCGTGCCCGTCCGGTCTTGCGACCTGGCGGGCACGTTGCTTTGTCATCAGCTCGCACGGATTGCTCCAGCGCGCCTCGACTCGTTCGTAGCCTCGGCCCGAAAGCCTCCGCTCCGTACGCACAACCGCGGCCTTTCGACAGCGTTTGTGTTGCGGCCCTTCACCTCTCCGAACTACCCGTTTCGACGTCTTCACCGTTTCGCTCAGAAGCCGAGGCTCCGTTGCTACTGCGATGCGTTTGCCGTCGTGGTCGAGCGGATGACGATAGAGTGAACTATCTGTTTCCCCAGGTCAAGGGGGATGAACCAGATCCCCAGGTTATCCTCCGGATTTCTCCGATATCCACCTTTCGCGGATGGTTATCCACTTGTTTGACACAGTCTTATGCACAGGTAGGACAACGATTCGACACGACCGCTTCTCGATCACGCGAATCAGATCTCGATCACGAAGTCCGAGAGGTACCCGACCGGTTCACCGAGATGTTCGTAGCCACGGGGATTGCACACCACGCGCGTCTGGCGTTGCCCCTCGACGATGTAGTCATGGGGGGAGTGGAGGTGGCCGTGAATCCACACGTCGACATACTTGAACAGATCATCGTCGGCGTTGCAGAAGCTGGCCGTTCCGGGTACCAGGCCGTAGCGCGGGTCAGCACTGCGGCCTGACGGCGCGAAGTGTGTTACTGCGACAGTAGGGCCGTTGAACGGCGAGCGAAGCTCCTCCTCCAACCACTCCCGTT
The DNA here is from genome assembly GCA_031383405.1 of Acidimicrobiia bacterium. Classification (GTDB taxonomy): domain Bacteria; phylum Actinomycetota; class Acidimicrobiia; order Acidimicrobiales; family JANYDT01; genus JANMZO01. Next base: position 13,145 of record JANMZO010000439.1, read on the forward strand.
CGTACACACCAAGGTCGCGGACTGCGGCAGCATCGAGCGGGCGGTCGCGCCGCGTTGACCGCATATGGCGAAGGTAACGCTCCGCCGCGTCAGCACAGCGCTGCCGTTCGTTGCGGCCGAGCAGATCGAAGTCCGACCACCGGGTTACGCCGACGAAGCGGATCCGCCTTCCGCTTCCGTCGGTCAGGATCTCCGTGGACCGGTCGAGGAGCGTGATGCCCGCGGATCGACATTCGACGGCAATCTGCTTACGCGTTTCCTCGTAGTCGGCGCGGTCATATTCGTGATTGCCCGGCACATAGAGAAGCGGTACGGGCCAGCCGGCGAATCGCCGAAGAACCGCCGGGGAATGACCGAGATCCCCGGGAACAACCGCGATGTCGGCCGAAGGCGAAGGCTCGGGAAAGAAGTCAGACGCGAACTCGAGATGTAGGTCAGAGAACACCTGGGCACGCACGCATCAACCGTAGGCGAACAACCACCGCTTGACACCTGAAGTATTTTTCCCTATTCTCACTTCATTAGAAGGGGAGTATCCCTCGTCGTACAATCGTCAGCACGACTCCGCATCGGGGTCCGGTTGTGCGGCCCGCATCGGCGGGCCGGAGAGACCTTCGGAGCCATTGGAGGCCCGAATTGTTCACGCCCGCCACTCCCCCCGTTCCCGTTTTCACTCCAGGGAACGACACCCAACGAGCTCTGACGCTCGTGCCCAAGCGGGTGAGAAGGGTCAATTCCCATGCCGGGTTGAACGACCCGACGCCTGAAAGGCTCCGAGCCCTTCAGCACGAAACCGGGTACCCGATGATCTCGATCCTGGCGTCGACCGCTCCTGATCTGGAGATCGACAGCGCCGTCATCAGGAGGGTGAACGCATTGCTTCGTCTGGCCGAAACCCGCCTCGCGTCGGAAATGGACCCAAAAGAAGCAGCCGACCGCATCGCCCCGCTCGAACAGTTCGCCGGGTCCCTGATCGGCCAGCGAAGCGGCCACGGGTTGGCGATTTTCGGCTCCTCGAAGGGCCTTACGGCATTTCGCGTGGCGTCTCGCGTCGAAGATCGGGTGGTTATCGACCCCACCTTCGCCACCCGGGATCTCGCTCGCTCGTTGGCCCTGAACCCGAGATACCGCCTGCTGGTGCTTGGACGCGATATGGCCCGCGTGTTCATCGGCTCGGCCCGCCGCCTCCAGGAAGTCAGCGACGCCGGCTTTCCCATGCAGCGATTCGAACTCCTCGATCGGGGGAATCGAAGCATCGAGGTCGAACGGCTGAGGAAGGGCCGGCACGCGGACACGGTGTTCGTGCGTCGCGTCGCAGCGGGGCTCGGATCATTTCCGGAATCGGCCGACCTGCCGTTGATCGCCGTCGTGTCCACATCCATGGGAAATGCTCTACGCGACACTGCGGCGATCAATCCCGTCGGGACCGTAACCGGTAGTTATGAGCGCTCTCCTCGAGGTCGACTCATTGAAATTGCCCGTCCGTCGATCGATGCCCACCTGGCCGCCGTTCGCGAGACCGCTCTAGGCCGCCTTGCGCACGCGAGGGGTATCCGACGGTCGGCCACCGGGATCAACCATGTCTGGACGGCCGCTCAACAGAACTCAATTGAGACTCTCCTGATTGACGAAACCTACCGTTACCCGGCCTGGACCACGCTTGGCGGCCGCCGGTTGGTCAGGGCGTTCACGATCGAGAACCCCGAGGTCATCGACGACGCCGTCGATGAGATCATCGAGATGGTCCAGCACATGGACGGTCAGGTCTGCTTCGTTCCGGCCGGAGAGTTGGGCACCGACCGCATTGCCGCCGTCCTGACAAAGCGGGTCAGCTGACCCGGGCCGATCGCAATCGGCGAGAGGTCTCCGGAGTGATTTTGGCGCTCCCAGAGCGCCAAAATCATTCCACAACACACGGCGACGCGCACTCAGGCCAGGCGGCCGTCGGCCATCGCCAGGGCAACTTCGTCTTCCGACATGCCCGCCGTTTCCGCAAGGATCTCAAAGTTGTGCTCGCCGACGTATGCCGGAGCGCGTCGGTACGGTTCCAACACCGACCCGGTCCAGAGCGCCGGAAACCGTTCGAACGGTCGGTCGCCGAACACCGGTGAATCGATGGTGCCGAAGAAGGAGCGCGCGGCAAGCTGAGCATCGTCGGTGAAGAGTTGATGTGCGTTCTGAACGCGTCCGGCCGGCACGCCCACCGATTGAAGCCGTTCCTGGATCTCGGCACCGGTCCGGGTTGCACACCACTGCGTCAGGGAGTGGATCCCGCCGCCGGTGACGCTGCTCAGCGCGGCCGCATCTGCATCATCACGGATCGTCACGGCCACCTCCCCATCCGCTGTACGGAGAACGTCGTCGAACAGGTACCCCGCGTAGGGATCCGGGTTGCCCGACGCGACCGCCGCCCGGCCGTTCGCCAGTAGATCCAGCACTGCGCTGCCCACCATGTACGAGCCGACTTCCAGTTGGGCGATGTCGACGAGTTGGCCTTCTCCTGTTCGGTCCCTCGCTTCGAGGGCCGCCAACACCGCAACCGCCGCCATTGATCCAACGGCCATGTCGTTCAACGCGTACCCGACGCCCACGTCCCCGCGCCCCGGTGGATTCGACAGCGCTGTCAGACCGGACAGTGCGTGAATCGTCGGACCGAAAGAGACGACGGAATTCCACGGCCCCTCGTGGCCACAGCCCGACATCGTGACGTAGATCAGGCGGGGGTTCCACGAACGCAGCGTCGGCCAGTCGAGCCCCCATCGGGCGAGGACTCCCGCGGCGTAGTTCTCGATCAGCACATCGGAACGCTCGACAACGCTTCGCACGATATCGATAGACCCGGCCGCTTTCATGTCGACGGCCAGCGACCGCTTCGAACGGTTGAACACCGGGTAGAAGCCGTGTTCGGGATCGTTGACCGACGTGGCCCGGACGGCCGTCTGCATTTTCAGAACGTCGGCTCCGAGGTCGCCGAGCAACCGGCAGCCGAACGGTCCGGCGAGAACCCAGCTCATGTCGAGCACCCTGATGCCTTCGAGCGGTCGCCCTCCCACCGTATCCGCTGCCATTCCGGAGGGTGGGTTCGATTCGGGGTTCCGTGGAGGCCAGTCGGCCAACGCCTCTTCAACCGACGATTCTCTTGGCATCGCCGGGGCGACCGTGGGCGTTGAGGTGAACACGACCGGGAAGCGGGGTCGCCTGACGGCGGGAAGATCCGGGGTCGGAACAAACGCTCCTCGAAACGACAGTTGCTCGTTGGCCACAAGATCGGCCGTGGTCTGCACCTCGCCCCACGCCAGGTGCCGCGACTGCGCCTCCCAGAACAGCGTTTCCGCGTCGTACTTCAACGCCATCTTCGCCGCAAGCGCAACAAGCCCGGGGCCGTGGAACGCGGTGATGGATTCCCCCGGCTTGAGGAACTCCGCCGCTCCGGGAACCTCGTCCTCGATCAGCCAGGCCAGCAACGCAAGGGGTGCGGGAGTCGCGGTGATCATGCACCAACCGGCCCGACACGGGAGCACCACGTATGACCTCGACCAGTGAACGCTCCCCTGCCGCGGGGCGACCTTGTCGTAGGGGAGCGAGTCGTCGTAGTGGTACTGAAACCAGATCTGTTCGAGACTCGAGGTCACTGCTTCCTGCAGCGACACGTCGACGTGCTGGCCGTGACCCGTCATGCGAGCAGCGCGCACTGCGGCCAGTCCGGCCAGCGCCGCAATCGAGGACCCCGCTGCGAAACTCTGACGACCCCAGGGAACGACGGCCCCGTCCGGGGTTCCGCACACCGAGAGAACGCCGCCCATCGCCGCCGCCACGAGATCGGTCGCAACCCAACCGGACCTCGGTCCGGTTCGCCCGAAAGGCGTAAGACTCACCTGCACGAGGCGCGGGTTGGCCACCGCGAGGTCCGAGTGGTCGAGGCCGAGGTCGGCCAGTCGGCCGGGCCGTGTGGTTTCGATCACGAGATCGGCCCGCGCCACGAGGCTCTTATACGCATCCGCTCCTTCGGGTGTACCAAGGGCGAGGGCTACCGACTGTTTCCCGGCGTCGAACCACCAGTCGAGGAGGTGACCTCGCGACGCTGCTGTCGGATCCCCCATCGGCGGGCCGTGGGTCACGCCGATTCCATCATGAACGCGAACAACCGACGCACCCATCTCGACCAGTACCTTCGTCGCGAAACGTCCGCTGTCATCGGTGAGATCAACGACCCGAAGACCGGCAAGTGGAGTCATTCGCGTTCCCGGGTCAGCGATGATTCGTCAGGTGGTTGTCCGGTCACGGGACAGCAGTGTTGCAGTGATCGACGTCGCTGTCGACTGCAACCCGCAACCCCGCAACCCCGTCGACGTTTGGATGCCTGGCGCCGCTCAGCGGGTACATGTATCCAAACGTACGCGGTCGGGTGTCGCCGGCGCGTTTTCGGCGGCGACGAGATGTCAGTTACCGAAGTCCCAACCCTCGCCCTGTGCGTACTGACCGAGCACGTTCTTCGCGATGAGAATCTTGTGCACCTCATCGGGCCCGTCGGCGATACGAAGGGTTCTCGCGCCCATGTACATTCCGGCGAGGGGAAGGTCGTTGGAAATGCCTGCGGCGCCCCAGACCTGGATGGCGCGGTCGACCACCCTTGTGTAGGCCGCCGGCACGAAGACCTTGATGGCCGATATGTCGGTCCGCGCGGCCTGCAGGCCCTGGTCGATCTTCTCGGCGGCGTGGATCGTCATGAGTCGCGCCGCCTGAATGTCGATGTAGCTGTCGGCGATGAAGCCCTGCACGAACTGCTTCTCCTGAAGCAGTCCGCCGTGCACCTGGCGGTTACCCGCCCGCTCCACCATGAGGTCAAAGGCTCGCCACATCTGCCCGACCGAGTTCATGCAATGAAAAATGCGACCAGCTCCCAGGCGGTCCTGCGCCGCCTGGTGTCCCTCACCGACCCGACCCAACGCGTTCTCGACCGGTACCCGGACGTTCTCGTACTTGACTTCACAGTGGTCGCTTTCGGATCGGCCCCACACGCCGATGCCACGCACGATGTTCACACCCTTTGTCGCGGCCGGCACGATCACCTGCACCATCGGCCCGATCTTGGGATCGCCACCGCGTTCCGACACCCGGCACATGACGATGAAGAAGTCGGCGTCGATCCCATTCGACGTGAACCATTTGTGGCCGTTGATGACCCAGCTATCGCCATCGCGAACCGCTGAGGTGTCGAGCGAACGCGGATCCGACCCCGGATTGTGCGGCTCGGTCATTGAGAACCCCGATTCCATGGTCCCCTCAATCAGTGGCATCAGCCACTTCTCTTTCTGCTCAGGTGTCCCGTACTTGACGAGGATCGACTGGTTACCCGAGTTCGGGGCCACGACGCCGAACAGCGATGCCGCGCCGATCGCATAAGCAAGCACTTCATTCATGTACGCGTGAGCCAGAAAGTCGAGTCCCATACCGCCGTATTCCGTCGGAAGATGCGGTGCCCACAACCCGGCCTTCTTCACCTTTTCCTTGATATCGGCCCGCAGCTCAAGGACCGCGGCCCGGTCATGGAACGACTCGTCAGCTCGGCGCTCGGCCCACAGTCGGCTTTCGTTGGGCAGGATCTCGTTGTTGACGATATCCGCAGTACGCATACGAATATCGTTGATGCGTGCGTCAACGGTGCTGATCGGCTTGCAGTTCATGGCCATGGTGGACCTCCAGAGAGTGTTGCCCCAGCTTTCACCCGTGGGCCTTCGCGGTCCACCCCAAACCCCGTGCCGTTGGTCCCGTTCTGCCGGGCCGAATGTCCGCGACCGGACGCGCCGTTCGGCGGCGCACCAACGACTTCGCGTCCTGTCTGGACCACATGCCATCATGGATCGTGCGACGAAACCTGACCGACCAACATGATTGACCGAACCACCGTTGCCCTTCGAGTTGTGCCCCTTCTCCTCGTCACCGGCACAACACTCATGTCGACGATCGTCGTAATCGGCAACGTCACCGATCCGGGTTCCAACCTGAAGTTCATCGAGCGCATCATGTCGATGGACACCACCTACCAGTCACCGCGTCTCATGTGGCGGGCGATCCGGTCCCGCTTAGTCCAACGCCTCTCGTTCGCGTTCATCGTGATCTGCGAGGCCCTGGTAACCGCTATCGGCTGGATTGGAGTGGTCAGTTTGATGACGAACCTGCACTCCTCGGCGGACCGGTGGCACGAGGCCAAATACTGGGCCGTGGTCGCTCTGTGTCTGGCCATCTTCATATGGTTGATCATGTTCGAAGTTATCGGCAACGAGTGGTTCGCCAGCTGGCAGTCAAACAACTGGAAAGTTACCAACGAAACCGCGCGGATCAATCTGGTCACGTTCGCCGGGTTGATCCTGCTGCAATTGTCGCGCTGACCTCCAGCCACGGCGGTTCTCAAAATCCACCGATCGCCGACGGTCGACTGTCCATGGAGCGCTTCCCTATGTCATCGCCGACGGTCGACTGTCCATGGAGCGCTTCCCTATGTCATGGTAAGGGGCATGTACGAGCACATCCTCTATGACGTGAACGACCCGGTTGCCGTCATCACGCTGAACCGGCCGGCGGCGCTGAACGCCTGGACCCCGACCATGGACCGCGAGATTCGTGACGCCCTCGCCCGGGCCGCGGCCGACCGTTCGGTTGTCGGGATAGTCGTCACCGGAGCCGGCCGGGCCTTTTGTGCCGGCGCTGACATGAACGCGCTCAACCGCCTGTCGAGCGGTGGCGAAGCTAACGCCGATCCTGTGACCGGCGGGTCGGAAGCCGAGCCGGCTGATGCAACCCGAACGAGCGCCGCCGACGATTTCAGCGGCCGCTTCCCGTACATGATGCGGGTGGAGAAACCGATCATCGCCGCGGTGAACGGTGCGGTCGCCGGAATGGCGTATCCGTTCTCGCTCTGCTGCGATATTCGGGTCGTAACCCCCGACGCCGTCTTCCTGACCGCGTTCGCCCAACGGGGGCTCATCGCCGAGTGGGGTCTGAGCTGGCTGCTGCCGCGTCTGGTCGGCCCTGCCGTCGCGATGGACCTGCTTCTGTCCTCGCGCAAGGTGCGTGGCGAGGAGGCCTACCGGCTCGGTCTGGCGAACTACCTGGTACCCGGCGACGAACTGCTCGACTTCTGTCGCAACTACATCGTCAACCTGGCCACGTCCTGTTCGCCCGCATCCATGGCCATCATGAAGCGCCAGGTGTACGAGCACATGCACCGCGGTCTCGGAGCCGCCGATGCTGACGCCGAACGGCTCATGAAGGAAAGTTTCAACCGACCTGACTTTGCCGAAGGGGTTCAGTCGTTCATGCAGAAGCGCCCACCGGAGTTCCGCCGACTCCCGCTGTAGTCCGGTCAGGAGAGATTCGCAGGATCGCCGTCGGGATCAGGACAATCAGAGGCCGGTTTCGAGACGGCGGGCGAAGTCGACGAAGATCGCATTGCTCCAACCGAAGCCGGTGATGGCTCCGTAGAGTCCCTCTTCGGTTCGTTCTTCAGCGGTCACGACATTCAACTTCTCCCACATTTCGCCGGTGTCCGCGAACACCTTCGCAGTCATATCGCACCAGCGGCGCATGACGTCGAAACCTTCGCGTTCAAATCCGTACGCAATAAGGCCTTCCACCGCGATCCACTGAAGCGGGGCCCAGCCGTTCGGGTAGGCCCACTGTCGGCCGGCCCTGGCCTTCAGGCTCGTCACGACCCCGCCACGTTTCAGAAACCTCGGGAGCCACGTGGCAACCATCTTCTTCGCCTGCGCGGACGTCGCCACGCCGGCCCACAGAGCCGAGAACATCGCCGCCGATGCCGTCGGATTGGTTTGCCGCTTCGCTACGTCGTAATCGAGAAAGCAGTCGGTCTCGGTATTCCACATCAGCGACCGAATCGTACGGACGCGCGCTTCCCGCCGGGCGAGCCATTCGGTGGCGACAGATTCATTCCCCAACATGCTATGCGCGCGTGCTATATCCGCCTCACGTACGGCGAGCAGGCAATTGAGGTCTATCGGGAGGTGTTCGAGCCAGCGATCATCACACCGGTTCGAGTGGTCCCATCCACTCTCGCAACTCGCCAGGACATCGAGGTAGTTGACATCGAAATACCGGGACAGACCACGGTGAAGTTGTCGGTCGTGGGGCTGCCGCGTTCCCAGCCAAACCGCCTCGTGTTCCAGCTCAGCAAGGTCCACCATGCGCTTCAACCACTTCTTGCGCTTCGGGTCCTTTCGGCGGACCTTCACGTCCCACGCCAACATCATCTGCTGCGTGAAGAACGGAGGCTGGCTGCGCGAGAGGAAGTAGTACCTCGATCCATTCGGGATGAGGCCGAACCGTTCGAGCATGTACGCGAGGTTGTCGGCCATCTCAACGACCAGGTCTTCCCGCCCCGTATTCACAAGGCCGAGCGAGGTGAAGAAGCTGTCCCAGTAGTACATCTCCTGGAACATGGCACCGTCGCTTGGTACGACATAGCGGAAAGGAAGGCCTATCAGCGTGCCGCGCTCGGTGGGATTCGACCGGATGAGTGAATCCCATTTGGCTTCAATGTGATCGAGAACACGTCGATATGAAGCCGACGTTGTCATGACCTGATGCTATAGGCCGGGCCGAAGCGCGAAGTCCCTTTGACTTCAACCCCTGTTCAAGGTCCGGGGCGGTTTCGCTGAAGTAGCGGGGGACGTAGCCGGACCTGAGCGTCATGCCGGTTGATCGGCTCTACGCTTGGGACGTGAGCGTTTCACCACCCCCTACGGTGATCGTCGTCCACCCGAAGGAACGACGCTCCAAGTGCACGATCCTTCCGCTGCGGGGAACACCCGGCCTCCACTTCGCGCGGTCGACGACAGCACGGGCGACCGGGCCGCTCGATGGCTATGTTCGCCTGGATGTCGACGCGCCGCCGTTGACCGGCGACGATGCTGATCGGGGGCTGTTGCTACTCGATGGAACCTGGCGCTGGGTAGGGGAACTCGCGATGCCGTTCGGCCATTTGGAGACCCGTTCGATCCGGGGCGTACAGACGGCCTACCCACGCGGGGCTTCTGTTGGAACACTCCCCGATGGTGGCCTGGCGACGATCGAGGCACTCTACGCAGCCCATCGCATCCTCGGGCGGTCAACCCACGGTCTGCTCGACCACTACCACTGGACTCCACGGTTTCTGTCGTTGAACGGGTGGACGGAACCGTCGCCCTGACGCGCCGGACCCAACTCCCGGACCGGACGTGAATTGGGACGTCGACGTGGTGTTGGACCTGAGCCGGGATCGGGTCCGGCTACCGCGGTTTGGCTCCGCCACCTACCCGGATGGTTTCGCCGGTGATCCAACTGGCCGCGTCGGAGCACAGGAACACGGCACATGCTCCCATATCGAGTGGCGTGCCGAAGCGGCCCATCGGGATGTTCCAGGCTTGCTCGGCGGCGTCGAGCTCTTCAGCCGTTTCGATTCCCATGGCCTTTTTGAAAATCTCGGTGGGCACCGCGCCGGGGGCAATTCCGTTGACCCGAATTCGGGGAGCCAACTCGGCAGATGCCGTCTGGGTAAGTGAGTTCGTCGCCGCTTTGGCCGCACCGTAGTGACCACTCCCCGGCACGGGGCCCGAGCCCGCACCCGACGAAATGTTGATGATCGAACCCGTCTCCATGTACCTTGCTGCCGTCACGATCCCGATCCACACGGCCGTCTGGTTGAGCGCGATGCACTCGTCCCAGGCCTGGCGGCTGAGTTGGGCCATGGGCATCCGAGCAGGTGAGCCACCGGCGTTGTTGACCCAGATCGACAGCGAACCGAAATGAGCGATCGCCGTCCGGGCGAGCGCATCGACGGCTGCATCGTCGGTGACATCGGTGGTCACGGCCAACGCTTCGCCTCCGTCTGCCCGGATCTGAGCTGCGACCCCTTCGATCTCGCCCGTGCGGCGGGCCGCGAGAACGACCTTCGCCCCGGCACCGGCGAGGGCCCGCGCAATACCTTCGCCGATACCGCGTCCGGCCCCCGTCACGACGGCGATCCGGCCGCGCAGACTGAACAGCTCACCGGGAGCCGGATACGCGGTCGTCATCAGTGCATCCAAACCGTTCTTGGACCTGGTACGACAATCAGACTTTGGCGTGATAACCGAGGATCGCCTTGGACTCGAGGAACTCCATTATCCCGTGCTTACCGAATTCCCGTCCGTTGCCCGATTGCTTATACCCGCCGAAAATGGCGTTGTTGTCGGTTCCGGCACCGTTGAGATGAACGTTGCCGGAACGGATCCGTCGGGCCACTGCACGACCACGCTCGATATCGTTCGATGACACGTATCCGGCAAGTCCGTAAACGGTGTCGTTCGCGATACGCACGGCGTCATCTTCGTCTTCGTATCCAATGATCGACAGGACCGGGCCGAAGATCTCCTCCCGGGCGATCGTCATATCGTTCGTGACGTCGGCGAATACGGTCGGCCTCACGAAGTAGCCACGATCGAGACCATCGGGCCGACCGGTGCCACCGGCAACGAGCGTGGCCCCTTCATCGATACCCTTTTGGATCAGGCCCTGGATCTTGTTGAACTGCAACTCCGAGACCACCGGGCCAATGACCGTTCCCTCAGCCGTTGGGTCGCCGACGACGATCTTGTTCGCGGCGTTCGCAGCGATGGTCGCCGCCTCCCTCATCCGTGTGGCAGGCACCAGCATGCGCGTACCGGCGTTGCACGACTGACCCGAGTTCACACACATGCGGGAGACGTCGCGTGCGACAACGGCTTCGAAGTCGGCGTCGTCGAGGATGATGTTCGCGGACTTGCCCCCGAGTTCCTGCGCGACGCGCTTCACGGTCGGGGCCGCGTTGCGGGCAACTTCGATACCGGCGCGGGTCGAGCCGGTGAACGACACCATGTCGACGTCGGGATGGGACGAGAGCGCGGCTCCGACGGTCGGGCCGTCGCCGTTGACGAGGTTGAAGACGCCAGCCGGAACACCCGCTGCGTGCATGACCTCGGCAAACAGAATCGCGTTCAGCGGCGCCACTTCAGAGGGCTTGAGCACCATGGTGCAGCCGGCGGCCAGCGCGGGCGCAACCTTCGCGGCGATCTGGTTGAGCGGCCAGTTCCAGGGCGTAATGAAGGCACAGACCCCGATGCCTTCGTATTCGATCCGGCTCGTGCCGATGTCTTCGCTGAACTCGAAGGACTCAAGCGCTTTCTGCGTGGCCATGAAGTGTCCGATCCCGGACGGGGCCTGAGCACGCTGGGCAAGCATCGTGGGCGCGCCCATTTCCATGCTCACCGCTTGCGCGATGTCACCAACACGCGCTTTGTACTCCGTCAGGATCCGACCGAACAGTTCGAGCCGTTCCTCACGCGTCGTCTGGGAAAAGGAATCAAATGCGGCCCGGGCCGCAGCAACCGCAGCGTCGACGTCGGCCTTGGCTCCCATCGCGATCGTTCCGATAACTTCCTCGGTCGCCGGGTTGATGACGTCGAGCCGTTGGTCAGTCGACGGTTCGACCCACTGGCCGTTGATATAAAACTTCTGTGCGTTCTCCATGACGCCAACAGTAGCGACCCCCGGACCCGTTGGCGGCCGTTGAGGCTAGCGGAGAGCTTCGAAGACCTGACCGAGGAAGTCGAGATGGGCATCGGGCGTGTCGAAACCGTTGTTCATCGTGACCACACCGCCGTGCGTCCCGCCGGCTTCGCGCCACTGTTTCAGACGATCGGCAGCGTCGTTCGGGCTCTTGCCGCCGGCGAGAAGCTCCCCGCCAAAACCCGAAGCGTCGCGGCCGTGGGCCTCGGCCCGCTCGCGCATCGTCTTCCAGATAGGCGCAACGTCGGCGGCACGACCGGCGAAGATGAAACCGTCACCAAGACGGGCGGCGCGCGCAAACGCGACTTCACCGAAGCCTCCCAACCAGATGGGAATCGGGCGGGTCGGGAGCGGCAGCGTGCCTGCACGTTCGATCCGGTCGAACCTTCCGGTGAAGTCGATCAGCGGTTCCGTCCAGAGGCGTCGTAACAGTTCGATCTGTTCCTCTTCCCGGACACCCCGGGTACGAAAGTCCTGCCCGAGAGAGTCGTACTCGACATGGTTCCAGCCCACCCCGACTCCGAGCCGGAAGCGTCCACCGCTCAGCAGATCGAGATCGGCACATTGCCGGGCCACGAGCGCGGTCTGGCGTTGCGGGAGAATGATGACTCCGGAGGCGAACCGGAGACGGGTGGTCAGCCCGGCCAGGTACGCGAACATCACAAGCGGATCGTGAAAGGGGTCGCGCTCGGTATAGGGACCGGTCAACGGTGGCGTGCGGCCTTCATGCACAGCACCGAGCACATGATCGTAAGCGAGCAGGTAATCGAAACCCATACCTTCGATTCCGCGTCCGATGGACCGGACGGCCTCGGGGTCGCCCTTCAGTTCGATCTGCGGATAGACAGCACCAAGTTCCATGCCCCATGTTTTCACGCGGATGGCGAACGGCGCCATTGCAGGTCGATTACCCGGACCTCGACACATCGAAACTCATGTAAGCGGAGGATGACCAGCGGATTGTTCACGCAGGCGCCACACCGCGGCGTCGGGTCGGTTCGCGTCGACCGGCCCCGGACCGGAGGCGCCTCGTGCGACCACTGCTCCGATGGTCAGCGGAGTCCGCCGGAACCCGACGCCGTGAGCTCCGAAGGCATCACCGACGACGTTCGGCGCTGCGTCACCATATGATTGCCCGTATGCACGACGGGTTTCGCGTAATGGACTCCGACCTCCATGTGATTGAGAACGCTGCGGTCTTCGACACCTACCTCGACGAGAAGTGGCGCGAACGAGGGCCGGTCTACCAGGGATGGGGGCCAACCGACTTTCCGTGGTGGAAGCTCAACGGCGTGTCGATTCCCCCATGGGCCGAGTCGGCGTCGGTGGCTACGGCGCAGTTGGCACTGCACAGCCGCAACGACGATGTGTACGCCGACGCGAAGCGAAGCGGTTACGACCCCGCCTCAACGCTCCGGGCCATGGACGTGGAGGGAATTGATTCGTCGGTCATGTTTCGCACGTTCGCGTCGATGGTGCTCTCGATCGACGACCTCGAGGCGGCTCACGCGGAAGCGGTTTCTCGGGCCTTCAATGATTGGCTGATCGACTACTGCGCGGTGGACCCGATTCGACTTCGGGCGAGCGCGATCGTGAGCCTCCACGACCCCGAGTTGGCCGCGGCGGAAGCCCGACGGGCGGTCGGTCGAGGTGCCATCGCCGTGGTCCTTCTTCCGACGCCCGTCGCCGGACGCAACCTGCACGCGCCCGAATGCGACGTGTTGTGGGCCGAGCTTGCGCGACTCGGTGTGCCCCTCTGCCTGCACGGCACAAGCGGTGCGGCGTCGAAGGACTACGTGTCGAACCGCTTTGTCGGCATGCCGAACTTCCGGACGCTGAACCACGCCGCAGCCTTCGGTCTGGAACTGCTGCTGGCATTCGGCGCGCTCGCCGTCGGCGGCGTGCTGATGCGGTTTCCGACGTTGAAGGTGGCTCTGCTAGAGGGCAACTGCGGATGGCTGCCCTGGTGGCTCGACCGACTTGACGACCAGTGGAAGAAATACGGTGCCGGGGAATCGGTGAAGCTCGACGCGCGGCCGAGCGAGTACTTCAACCGGCAGTGCTGGATCGGAACCGACGTCGACGAGGAACTCCTCGGTCTCGTTGTCGACCGGGTGGGCCCGGACCGAATTGTTATGTCTACTGACTATCCCCACCAGGACGGTCCATTTCCACATGCCGTCGACGAGTTCCTCGAACGGGGCGATCTCGACGTCGATACCAAGCGGAAGATCCTGTGGGACAACTGCGCCGCGCTCTACGGCATCTCGCCGTGACCTCGTTGCGAGCCCGTGGGCGAGGTCATTGCGAGGTCATTGCGAGCCCTTCGGCGGGGGAATCCGCCTGACCCGACTACGGTGCAGCCATGTTCGACCGATTCCGGACCAAGATCAAAAGCAGAGCACAGAAGATCGACGAAACCGGCGAGTTCCCCTGCCCGCACTGCCGGACCGACCGCGAGTACACGCTGATCGCCATGCGGGAGGTGCGGGGCTTCTTCGATCATCTCCTGCCGAACTCCGGCGACATTCTGGCGACATTCGTCGACTGCCAGACCTGCGGCAACCGCTATCCGGGAGAGCTTCGCGACCACGAGATGTTCCGCGACCGCCACCCGCGTGTATGACCCGGAGGGTTCCCGCCCAGCCGCCGCTACTCCAACGGCTGGCGACCCAGCGTCCCGATGAGCGAGGTCAGGTAGTCCGGGCCGCAGACCCGGGTCGCTTCCGCTTCAGCGGCCGCCAACCGATCCACGAGTCCAAGTTCCGATACGGCGGTCGCGTTGTCGGGATCGGCGATAAACGCGGCGAGTGTGCGCACGTGTTGTGCCCACATGGTCATGTCCATGGCCTGCTTCGAGCGCAGCCGGTCTGCATACCAGTCGCTCGCAAGCAGGTGTTCCCGGGTGAACAGTGAACGCAGTTCCGGTGCCTCGCGTCGCATCCCTTCGTACTCACCGTTTGCCATGACACCCAACAACGCCCGCAGAGGTGGGCACGCCAACTCGATGGTGCCGTCGTCGAAGTAGCTCTGGGCGACACGCTGGTGCGTGGCGCACACGTTGTCCATGCCGTCGGCGAACACCGCCATGTCCTGGATCTCGGGGCGGAGCATCTCGTCGGTGAAGATCGAGTGCGGATGGGTGAAGACACGGCCGAAGAACACCCGACCGAACTTCGCGGTTATGCGATAGCCGAGGCGGCTCGCCTCCACGGTGCGCCCGTCCCACTCGAAGTCCTCGCACTTCTCCAGATACCCATGCTGCACGAGGAACGACGGCTCACGCTCCTCCGAGGTCATCCGGCTCCACACTTCGGGAACCAGCAGGCTGACGTCGTGATCGAAGCGGACGTTCGGCCCGACGTGGCCGGCGGCCGAAAGAAACGACGGCTGCCCCGTGAGTATGTGCCCGACGAGCGACGCGTTGAGGTCGATGATTGCCGGCAGCGCGTTGAACGGGCCTTTCGTGAGTGCCCCTTCGGAGCCCGCGCCGGTCGTCGACGGGGACTTGCCGGTCATGGAACTGATGAACTCCATGAAGAGCTCGGGAAGTTCCATGTAGTGGACCGGGTTGTACACCGCGAGCGAGCGTATGTTGTCCTTGGGTTCGGGCGGGTTGTTCCGACGACCGGGCACGATGGCACCGACCGGGGTAGACAGCGGTGCGTCGGCCGGAATGCGCCGGTGCAACCGGGTCGCCATCCGGGCCAGGTGGACCCCCCGGGCATCGACCACATCGGGTCGGATCTGGAGATAGCGCGGGTTCTTCGACGGCTTGCCATCGACCATCCTCGGGTGGGCCGACGACACGAAGAACGTCGGACCCGGCTCTGCGGCCGCCGCGGCTCGCACGAGTTG
>JANMZO010000457.1:0-9484 GCA_031383405.1 Acidimicrobiia bacterium
TCCGTCGACTGCTTTCGACGCACTCGCTGCGCCGTACACGTCGCCGCTCGGAGATCGTGTAGCGCCCGAGTCTTTCGTTGATGTCGCGTTCGTCCCGTGCGGGGCGACCGCGAAATCCAGCGATGTCGAATGGCGGCCGACAACGAGACCTTTGGAAGCCTTGGGCTGTTCGCTGCCGGATGGACCGGAGGCTGAGGTCGACGACCGACCGGTGGTCGATTGACCGGCCGGCCGGGCCGATGTTGCCGATTCCGTCCGACCACAGGCCGTCAGTGCGGTGCTGAGAGCGAGCACCGAACCCACAATGGTCGTTCGGCTCACTACCCGTCGGGGGGAGCGCGATGAGACGGAGAAAGGGCCAATCCCCTGCGCCGATGTTGTTGTCGTGACGGAAGATCGCGCTCTGAACATGGCGGTAGTTCGTCGCCAAACCCCGGCCGGATGCCGACGCGCAAAAGTATTTCCCCGATGGGTACCCGCCGAATTGCCTCGCCGGGCGTTCCTCCGGAACGACCCGCTCCGTCACGCTAGCGACAGTGGGTGTGACGGACCTGATCTGATGAAGGATTGGTCATTCGGCCCATTTCACGCCCAGGGCCCTTTGGTAGATTGAGAAGCCAGGGAGGTCTTGGACGTATTGATGGTGCCGGGTGTTACACGCCTGCCGCTCGGTTGGTATTCGGTTGGTCGTAGTCGTTCGGTTGGTAGCCGTTCGGCAGAGCTGCAACCTGCTGAGCCACGGTGTTGGATGACTCCCCGGAATGATCCACGTCGGAACGGTTTTGGAAATCACCGTCGCCCGCAAGAGCCGGCGACCGGAATCGTCGAAATCGTCAACTGCCGGAGTCGAAGGCGTCGGTGCGGGAATTGGATACCGGGTGCGTTGGGGTTGGGGTTGGCCCAACAGGAGGAGTGGTGTATGGATCAGGTTGAGACCAAAGTGTTTGTGGTGGCGTCGCCGCAGATAGCGGCGGTAGCGATCGCTCGGGCTCTCCGGAGTGCGGGGTGGGCGATCGGGGGATCGCTGGGATCGCCCAGTGCTTTGGCCGGCAGTTCCGTTGCGCCGAACGACGTCATTGTCGTCACGGAAAACATGTCCGGTCAGGTAGGTGGCGCCCGCACCGAGACCGTGATGACCACGTTGCGCCGTGTGTTTCCCGCCGTAGGTCTCGTGCTGATCGCGGTGAAGGAAGACGCGAGCCAGTGCGAGGACGCACGAACCCGGGTTCTGCCTGGATCCACGTCGATCCCTTGCCTGAGCCGGGAACTGACCCATCTGTCGGGCCTGGTGCTGAAGGTCGGCTATGGCCTAACCGCCCGGCACCTGGAAATCCTGCAGATGATCGCCCGTGGAGCCTCGACGGACGAGGCGGGAGTCCTTCTTGGAATAGCCCCGAAGACGGTGAACAATCATCTGAGTGCTGCGTACCAACGACTCGGAACCCGCAGCCTTACCCACGCGGTCCTTGTCGCGTCACGTGCCGGCCTGATCGATCCGGGTCTTGTCTGACTCGGTCCGGGCTGTGTCTGACTGTGTCTGACGAGGTCTGAATCAACGACGAAAGCGGAGCCACACTCAGGCGTCGATCGACCCCGCCAGAACCGCACGTAGGGCCGTGACCGTGCGATCGAGATGGCGGTTCAACTCGTCGGCGGCTGCGCTCGATTCTCCAGCGACGGCCAACTCCATCAGTTTGCGGTGTGCGTTCGAGGTGTTGTAATCATTCGGCCGGCCGGGGATGCTCACGGCGATCATGAGCCCGGCGCGGTCGGCCAGCATCGTGGAAAGGCGCAGGTGCCAGTGCGAATCGCAGGCGGAAAGCAATGCCCGGTGGAATGCTGCGTGGTCGCTCGGTCGGGCGATCCGATCTTTCCCCAGGGCCTTCCAGGTCTTTGTCACGCGCTGCCGGTACGCGTCGTCGCCTCGGGCCACGGAACGTTCGAGTGCCAAGGGTTCGAGGAGTTGACGAAGTTCGTAGATTTCAGTTGCTTCGCGGATATCGACGGTCGCGACACGAGCCGATCCGTGAGCTTGCAGTTCGACGAGTCCCTCGGAGGCCAGGCGGCGAAGGGCTTCACGTAAGGGTGTCGCCGAGAGACCGAGTTGCTCGGCCAGGGTTGAGATGACGAGGGCCTCGCCGGGAGCGTACTCACCCCGGAGAATCGAGGTACGGAGCTTTTGATCCGCCCACTCGGCGCGAGTCGCCGGGAGCATGTAATCAACCTTGGCGTGGTGCATGGACGCGAGTATCGCACGTTTCTTCGGATTCATTAGACATCATCGATTCTATATGATGTACATTGTAACTAACTCACAACCGAAAGGTCGTAACAATGGGATTTCGTCTGGCCAACGTCCATGGTCGAGCAGCGCTTGTCACGGGCGAACACTATTTTGATCTCGAAACGTTGAGCGGTGGCGAGTTGAGCTCCGATCCAATGTCGGCACTCGGTCACTCCGGGAGCTTGACCTCGCTCTCCGCGACCCTCGGTCGGGCGACACCGACGGGCGCGCTCGCCGAGGTCGTTCTCGGCCCTCCGGTCCCGCGTCCTCAGAAGTCGTTCGGGATCGGCCTCAATTACAAAAGCCACGCTGCGGAATCCGCAATGGAACTCCCCGACAATCCACTGGTGTTCACGAAGTTTCCGTCATGCATCGTCGGTCCGACGGCCAACGTCGAGATGCGAAGCGACGGCGTCGATTACGAGGGCGAGCTCGTCGTCGTAATCGGTCCGGGTGGAAAAGACATCGAGCCGGCCGATGCGTGGAATCATGTCGTCGGTCTCACGATCGGTCAGGACATCTCCGACCGACCTGCGCAGTTCTCGGCCAAGCCGCCGCACTTTGATCTTGGAAAGTCGTTTGACACGTTCGGCCCGATCGGTCCCGTGCTGGTTTCGCTGGATGAGGTGCCCGACCACACCAATCTCCGCCTCACGACCTCGGTCAACGACGAGGTCCGGCAAAATGCCAGCACGGCCGAACTGATCTTCGATGTGCCGACCCTCGTCAGCTACCTGTCGAGGATCACCACGTTGGTCACCGGGGACGTGATCTTCACCGGCACGCCTGACGGCGTAGGGGCCTCGCAGCGCAAATTTCTCCGTGACGGCGACGTGATCGTCACAACCATCGAAGGCATCGGCACCATGACCAACCGCTGCGTTCGCGTCAGTGACTACAAGAGGGCGGGTAACTGATGGGCCTCAACGGATTGCTCGACATCGAAATGAGTGTTCCGGATCCGTCCGAGTTGGCAGGATTCTGGGAGCGTCGCGGTCTTCGTCGCAATGAAGAGGGAGTGCTGGGAACGGCGGACCGCGATGTGCAGCTGCGGGTCGTCGACGGTACATACCGGCACCTGTCGGAGCTTCACCTCAGCTGCGAAACGGAGAGGGACCTCGTAGACATCGCCGAACGGATCGGGGTTCTCGGGGTCGAGTCGACCATCCACGGTACGACGCTGCGATGCACCGATCCGATCTTCGCCCACCGCGTAGTCGTCGATGTCGGAGCGGCCCATCCACTGTCTGCCGCGCAACAACGCGCGTTCAACGGACCCGGCGAGAAGGTGCGGGTGAATACCCGGGCCGATGCAGTATTGGAGTCCGGTCCGCGCGCTCCTCGGCGGCTCGGCCACGTCGTGCTCGGAACGCCCCACTTCAAGAAGGCTGTCGCGTTCTTCGTTGATGGTCTGGGCTATCGCATTTCGGATCAGATTCTGAAGGGCGTTGCCACGTTTGCCCGCTGCGAACAGGACCACCACAACCTGCTCATCCAGCCCGGGCCAACGAGTTACATAAACCACTACGCGATGGAGGTAGACGACATCGATGCCGTAGGCAAGGCCGGCACCGCCGTTCTGGCCGAGCGACCCGATGCGAGCGTGATCGGTGTGGGTCGTCACAATCTCGGCTCCAACGTCTTCTGGTATCTCACCGACCCGTCGGGCACGATGTTCGAGTTCTACAGCGATATGGACCAGATCGTCGACGACCACGCGTGGGACCGTGACCACGGTCGACGCGACTGGGAAGGGGCAGACGGCCCGGCCGGGTTTTCGGTATGGGGGCCGAAGGAGCCGCCGCCGTCGTTCTTCAATCCGGCTGATCTCGGAGCCATCGGTGCGGCCCGCGAAGCCCTCGGACTGAGCTGAGTCGGACGTGGATCTCGGAATTGCCGGACGCTCCGCCATCCTCCTGGCATCGAGCCGCGGGCTCGGCCGGGCGTGCGCGGAGAGCATCGCTCGTGAGGGTGCCAACGTCGTCATCAACGGGCGCACCCATGCCGACGTCGATACGGCGGTCGAGCAAATTAAGCGTGCATATGGTGTCGATGTTCGGGGCGTGGTCGGCGACTCTTCGACGGGCGAGGTTCACGACGCGCTGATCGACGCCTGCCCGGAACCCGACATCGTGTTGCTGAATGGCGAGGGCCCGCTTCCCACGCCCTTTGCGAAGATTGACGAAGCCAAGCTGCAGGCGTCGCTCCAGCAGTCACTTATAGGACCGCTTATGTTCATCCAACGCATACTCCCTGGAATGTCGCAACGTCGCTTCGGTCGCATAGTCGCCGTCAGCTCCGCGATGGTGAAGTCGCCGAATCCCTTAATGAGCCTTTCGCACGGACCCCGACTTGGATTGACGGGTGTGCTGAAAGGCCTTTCGAAGGACACGGCAAAGCACAACGTGACGATCAACCAACTGCTGCCCGAACGGTTCGATACCGGTCGGCAACAGCAGATGGCCCAGATAGCCATGAAGCTTCGGGGCGTCACCTATGAGGAAGCGCGCGCCGAACAGGTCGCGACGATCAGGGCCGGTCGACTCGGTCGCCCGGAAGAGTTCGGCGACGCGTTCGCCTTCCTCTGCTCGGCCCAGGCCGGCTACCTGAGCGGCCAGAACCTGCAACTCGACGGCGGCAGCTACGAAGGAGTGTTCTGAATGTCTCGAACCGACACCCCGCCCCGTTCGATCGACGAGCTTTTGGCCGGAATCGAAGCAGCCCACGCTGAGCTCGACGCAACTTCCGGTGAAGCCGACACCATCGGGACCGCTCCGGTTGCTCTGGTGGACACCATGCGGAAACTACGCGTGCCTATGATCAAGGCGCCGGTCGAAGTTGGCGGCGACCATCTCCACCTGGCTGATCAGTTCCGCTACTTCTCCCGCCTGAGTTACTCGAATCCAACTGCCGCGTGGGCCGGATTCAACCATGCCGGTGCGACCGGAATGGCTGGAGCACGGCTGAGCGATACCGGCCTTGAATTGCTCTTCGGTACGGACCCGGTTCCCTTCATGGCTGCGGTCTCGGCGCCCTCGGGCACCTTCGCCCAGGTCGACGGGGGAGTGGTGGTGAGCGGGACCTGGAGGTACGCAAGCGGGGTTCGGCACGCTGATTGGGCCATGCTCACCGCTCTTGGAGCCGGAGACTCCCGCGGTGCCCGCCTAGTGGTCGTGCGCACACGGGATGCGTTGATCGACGGCGACTGGAACGTCATGGCGTTGAAGGGAACGGGCAGTGTCAACATCACAGTTGCCAACCTCTTCGTGCCCGATGCCTTGGCCATCGACCCGGCCGTTGGCCCGCTCCGGGGTGGTCCGATGTATGGCGTTGGCTACCAGGCATACGTGGCGGGCGAGAACCTCGGATTCACACTCGGCGTTTGTCAGCGTTTCATGCATGAGTTGGCGAGTTATGCCTGCGGAAAAGCCCGGGGCTCCGATGGTCGGCTGGCCGATCGGGGTGCGTTCCACTATGAGTTGGGCAAGGGGCAACTAGCGATCAACGCCGCCCGTTCGTACGCGCTTCAAGCGCTTGGCGACGCCGATGCCTCATGCCGAGCCAACGACGGTCTGTCAGCCGGGGAGCAACAGTCGATCGTGGCGATGATGGCGTACTGCACCGAGACGGCGGCCAACACGGTGAGCCATCTTTTCCACTTCGCGGGAGCGGGCGCCCTATTCAACTCCAGCATTCTGCAGCGTTGCTTCCGCGACGCGCACGGCTCGGTCCAGCACCACGTCGCGTCGAACATCGTCTACGACCGCTACGGCCATTCGCTGCTGTCCGCCACCGAGGGAGCGCGCCCTTGACGGCTACGGTCACGATCATCGCGCTCCCGCATCGTGTCGTCCGGTCCGAAACCAACGGTGCACGCACCGGTTGAGGCCTCCGGTTCCGCGACGTTTGGATGTTAGTGCCCGCTGAGCGGTTGTAAGTATCCAAACGTCGCGGGAGTCAGGCGAAGCGGTTGCCCACATGTACCATCGACGGCATGCGACGGATACGGGTTCTGGTTCTGATCATCGGCCTGATGATCGCTGGTCAGGTCACTGTTCCCGGTTCGGTTGCTGCGGCCACTGTCAAACGACAGGCCATCATCACCGAGATCCTTCGAACCGGAGCGACTGCACGAATCAAGCTCGACTACGTTGAGATTCGCAGCTGTGATTGCGACGACGATTTTGAGATCGTGAACAACAACCCGTTGATACGGACGTTCACGACGACGCCCAAGACGAGGGTCTTCCTGATGAAGAACTCCTCCGAGTACTTCAACGCATCGCTCCTGCAGTTGGTCGACGGCCGCAAGGGTAAGGATCAAGGATGGTCGTTTGAGAAGTCGACACCGTTCGACATTGTCGTCGACGAGGCGAAGAAACAGATCGCGGAGATACGCCAGATCTACTTCCCCTGACGCCTCGGGCGCTATCAGGTCTCATCACCCTGCCGTGATGGTCGAGGCCGGAAGACGCATGCTTCATGCTGCCCCCGTCGCTCGCGGTGGGGTTCGGAAATTCTTGCGCGACGACCTCACAGACGCGGTGTTCCATTCGTTGACAAGATGTGACGATGCAACCCTTTGACGCGGTGGTGGCCGATCATGGACCGGTCGTGCTTCGCGTGTGTCGGGCCCTGCTTCGCGGAGCTGACGCCGACGATGCCTGGTCGGAAACGTTCCTGTCGGCGTTGGCGGCGTACCCGAAACTTCAAGACGGGAGCAACGTTCGCGGTTGGCTCGTCACGATTGCCCATCGCAAGTCTCTGGACCATATCCGGCGCCGGGGGCGGCATGCCGTTCTGGTGGCCACGATTCCCGATATGCCGACCGGTGAGATCGTCGATCCGATGGATGACGAACTACGGGGAGCCCTAATCCGGTTGACCGATCGCCAACGCCGTGCCGTTGTCTACCGCCATCTCGGCGATCTCACCTACGTCGAGATCGCCGGATTGCTTGATTGCTCGCAGGATGCCGCCCGCCGAAGCGTGGCCGACGGACTTGCGAATCTCCGAAAGATGTACACGAAAGGAAACGAGCAATGAACACGAATTCCCTCGCCGACCACGGTGTGATCGGCGCGTTGCGACAGACGTTCTCCCACGACATGAAGGCCGACCTGGCCCGACTCCGGGTCGGGTTGACTTCGGCTGCTGAAAAGACCGGCCTCCTGGACGTCAGCTACCGAACCGTCGACTCGCCGGTCGGCCGACTCCTTCTCGCCGCCACGCCCACCGGGCTGGTCCGGGTGGCCTTTGCGTGCGAAGACCATGACGATGTTCTCGCTTCGCTGGCGGAAACCATAAGCCCACGTATCATGTTGGCATCCGCTCGTTTCGATGACGTCTGCCGGCAGATCGATGAGTACTTCCAACGACGACGCAACCGGTTCGAGGTTCAGCTCGACCTTCAACTCGTGAAGGGCTTCCGCCGCACTGTTCTCGGCCACCTTGTCGATATCCCTTACGGCCAGACGGTCTCGTATGCCGAGTTGGCGCGGCTCTCCGGAAACGCAGCGGCGGTGAGGGCGGCGGCCAGCGCCTGCTCGCACAACCCGCTACCCGTGATCGTTCCGTGTCACCGCATCGTCCGCAGTGACGGGAGCATTGGAAAGTACCTGGGGGGCGTTGAAGCCAAGCACCTGCTACTCGCCATGGAGCGGGGTTCTTGAGCGTTCAGACGTTGAACGTTCAGACGTTGAGCGTTCAGACGTTGAGCGTTCAGTCGTTCACTACCCGGCCGTTAACCCAGACACTCGTGATGTCGGCGGGTCCGGCGAGGCGCACGATCTTTTCGAACAAGCGCTCCTCCGTGTCGACCTCGTCCCAACGGTGGAGCCCCGAGCGCGCCGCCTCGGTATCGACCACGAAAGCATCGAATCGCTGACCGACGGCAAAGCGTCCGACTGGGATTCCGAGGACATCGGCCCCTCCAGCGGTTGCGAGATGGAAGGCCGTCGCGGTGTCAATCCGCGAGGACGGCACGCCCCGATCGCTCGAACCTATGCGGTGATCGACACCGTCTTCGAGCATTCTCGACGATGTTACGGCCATGGCACACTGAGCCAGCAACCCGGGGTGCGCACCGCCCGCAACGTCGGTGCCGAGGCCGACCTTCACTCCCCGTTCGAGCGCCCGGCGGACCGGGAAGACCGCATTGGCAAAGTACGAATTCGAAAGCGGGCAGTGCGCCACTCCGGCGTGGGAGTCCCGGATCAGATCGAGGTCGGCATCGCCGAGGTGGTCGCAGTGGGCGAGGACCGTTCCCCGCCGCACGAGCCCGAACCCGTGAAGCGCGGTCGTGTCGCTGCGGCCGTAGCGCTGAAGCACCGCGCCGTGCTCCCAATCCGACTCCGAACAGTGGGTCTGCACCAGGGCTCCCGTGTGCTCGGCCAGTTGGCCGATTCCTCGCAGGAGATCATCGGAGCAGGCAGGAATGAACCGCGGGGTGAGAATCGGCTGCACGAGACCATGGCCGGGGTCGAGGCTCCGTATGGTTTCGACGGATCGACGCGATGCTTCGATCCCGTCGGACGCCGAGGGGTCGCGGTACCACTCGGGTGTGCCTTCCGGATGGTCCATGGCGACCCGACCGACGAAGGCCCGCTGTCCGTGCTGGAGGCAACTCTCGGCCAGAAGGCGCGTCGCGGTCTCATGCAGGGAGGAGAAATACACGGCCGTCGTCGTCCCATGAGCGAGAAATGTGGGGACCATATGTGCCCATACCTTCTCGGCGAATGACGCATCGGCGTAACGCGATTCGAGTGGGAACGTGTGGTCGAAGAGCCAGCGCTCCAGCGGCAGATCCAGCCCGGTTCCAAGCTGCGGCCATTGAGGGGCGTGGATGTGGAGATCAACGAGGCCCGGTAGCAGCCGCTGGTTTGACGCGAGGCGCTCAGCCCGGAGGGCCGTGCTGGTCGCTAGCTCGGCGGCGGGCGAGGCCGACGAATGCAGACCAATGATCGTGCCATGGGAATCCACCACGATCGTCACCTCGCGCAGGATCTCGAGCACGCCCGAGTACGGCGTGTGGAACGCCGTACCGGTCACGGTGAGGGCGGGAGGCGGGAAGCCGGTCATCCCGGGGAGCGTAGTGCGGCAAGCCGTCGTTTCGAACCCCTCACCCGGCCCTTCGAAGTGTGGTGACGCGACTGTGGAACGTGGTTCGCCGTGGGACACCCCTGATTTGTTCTACTTGCC
>JANMZO010000479.1:0-19536 GCA_031383405.1 Acidimicrobiia bacterium
CGCCGGATTATGATCATGCAACGTCTTCGTAATAGCAGCAGTCAACGTCGTCTTACCATGATCAATATGACCCATCGTACCGATATTCAAGTGCGGCTTATTCCGCTCAAACTTCTGCTTAGCCATTAGAGGAAATCCTTCGTGTTGTGTGCTTGCGGGCGGGTGAAAAGGGTGCGGGTGGAATCGTTGGGGTAGCGGGTGCTGCTGGACTATTCACCACGAACGCGGGCAACGATTTCCTTCGCCACGCCTTCGGGAACTTCCTGGTAGGAGTCGAACTGCATTGTGTACTGAGCGCGGCCCTGGGTGCGTGAACGGAGGTCGTTGACGTACCCGAACATGTTCGACAGCGGAACCTTGGCCCGGATGACCTGGGTGCCGCCACGGGCCTCCATGCCTTCCATCTGCCCACGCCGGCTGTTGATATCGCCGATGACGTCGCCCATGTAGTCGTCGGGGGTGACGACCTCGATGCTCATGATCGGCTCCATCAGAACCGGCTTGCACTTGCGGGCGGCTTCCTTGAATGCCATGGACCCACAGATCTTGAAGGCCATTTCCGAGGAGTCGACGTCGTGGTAGCTGCCATGAACGAGGCGGACCTTGATGTCTTCCATCGGGTAACCCGCGAGAACACCGTTCGTGAGGGCGCCCTGGATACCGGCGTTGACCGACGGAATGAATTCGCGAGGAATCGCTCCACCGGTGATCTTGTCTTCGAACACGTACCCTCCGCCCGGGTTCGGTTCGACGTCGATCACCACGTGGGCGAACTGGCCTTTGCCGCCCGTTTGCTTGGAGTAACGCTCGACGTGGCCGGTCACCGATCCACGGATCGTTTCGCGGAAGGCCACCTGCGGTTTACCGACGTTTGCATCGACACCGAATTCACGCATCATCCGGTCGACGAGCACCTCGAGGTGCAACTCGCCCATTCCGGAGATGATCGTCTGGTTGGTCTCCTCGTCGGTGCGAACCCGAAATGTAGGGTCCTCATCGGAAAGCGAATAGAGCGCCTTTCCGAGTTTGTCCTGGTCGGCTTTTGACTTCGGCTCGATGGCAACGTGGATGACAGGCTCGGGGAAGATCATCCGCTCAAGAATGATCGCAGAGTCCTTCTCACACAGAGTGTCGCCGGTGGTCGTGTTCTTGAAGCCAAGCCCGGCCACGATGTCACCGGCGCGCGCCACCTCGAGATCTTCGTGCGTGTTCGCGTGCATCAAGAGAATACGGCCGAGGCGCTCCTTCTTGTCCTTGGTCGAGTTGAACACTTCGGAGTTCTTGTCGATCTTGCCGGAATAGACCCGGAAGTAGGTCAGCTTGCCGAACTGGTTTGCGACAATCTTGAATGCGAGGGCCGAGAAGGGTTCATCCTCACTTGTCTTGCGGTACAGGACCTTTTCCTCGTCACGGGGGCTGATACCTGCCGTGTCGGGAATATCGAGGGGCGACGGAAGAAAATCGACCACGGCGTCGAGCATGGGCTGAACACCTTTGTTCTTGAACGCCGAGCCGCACAGGACCGGAACAAAGTCAAACGCCAGGCAACCCTTGCGCAAGGCGCGCATGATGTCTTCGGTCGAGACCTCTTCGCCCCCGAGATACTTCTCCATCAACTCGTCGTCAGAGGTGGCAATCGTGTCGAGGAGCAACTCACGGTATTCGGCGGCCTGATCAGCCATGTCAGCCGGGATCTCGACTTCGTCCCATTTGGCGCCAAGTTCTTCGTCGTGCCAGATAAGCGCCTTCATCTTCACAAGGTCGATGAGGCCGATAAACGGCTTGGGGCTCTCGGCACCGCCGGAGCCGATCGGGAGTTGCACGACCGCAACGACGCCTTCGAGGCGATCTTTGACCATTTCCACGGTGCGGTAGAAGTCGGCCCCGATGCGGTCCATCTTGTTGACGAAGCACATGCGGGGAACCTTGTGCTTGTTGGCCTGCCGCCACACCGTTTCGGTCTGGGGTTCAACTCCGGCAACGGAGTCGAATACGACAACGGCGCCGTCGAGCACGCGCAGCGACCGCTCAACTTCGATGGTGAAGTCGACGTGGCCCGGTGTGTCGATGATATTGATCCGATGGTTGTTCCAAACGCAGGTCGTGGCCGCCGAGGTGATTGTGATGCCGCGCTCCTGCTCCTGAACCATATGGTCCATGGTGGCCGCGCCGTCGTGCACTTCGCCGATCTTGTAGCTCTTACCCGTGTAGTAGAGGATGCGCTCGGTCGTAGTGGTTTTGCCCGCGTCGATGTGGGCGATGATGCCGATGTTACGGGTGCGTTCGAGGGGAAACTCGCGTGCCATTTCGTGCTCAGTTCGTGTGTCGGGGGGCGACGTGGGGGAAGGCGTTGCTTGCGGGATTCGTCTGTGTATTCACTGCGCCGCTGGGTCGGAGCCCTTCGGAATCGTGGTAGTTGCCAAGGATCAAACCGGGGCCGGAGCCCCGGGCACTGCAATTGTCGGTTTACCAGCGGTAATGGGCGAAGGCCTTGTTGCCTTCGGCGGTCTTCTGCACGTCGTCACGCTTCTTGACCGACGAGCCGACGCCATTGTTGGCATCGACGAGTTCGGCGGAAAGGCGCTCGGCCATGGTCTTTTCACGACGCTTGCGGCTGTTTTCCACCAGCCAACGGATGGCCAACGTGTTAGCCCGACGCGGCTTCACTTCAATCGGCACCTGATAGGTGGCACCACCGACGCGACGACTCTTCACTTCGAGCGCCGGCCGGATATTGTCGATTGCCCGTTTCAGCATAACCAACGGCTCAGCCTGAGCCTTTTCGCCCGCAGCCGACATCGCGTCGTACACGATGCTCTCGGCAACGGATCGCTTGCCGTCGAGCAGAACCTTGTTGATGACGTTGGAGACGAGAACCGAGTTGTACACCGGATCGGGAAGGATCTCTCGACGCGGAGCGGGACCTTTGCGTGGCATGGCAGCTTTCCTGTTCTTACTTCTTCTTGGCGCCGTAGCGGCTTCGGGCCTGCTTGCGGTTCTTCACGCCGGCGGCGTCGAGGGTTCCGCGGATGATCTTGTACCGCACCCCGGGAAGGTCCTTCACACGACCACCGCGTACAAGCACGATGCTGTGTTCTTGAAGGTTGTGGCCTTCACCCGGGATGTACGCGGTGATTTCCACACCACTGGTCAGACGAACACGGGCCACCTTGCGGAGCGCCGAGTTCGGCTTCTTGGGGGTCGTTGTGTACACACGGGTGCACACGCCACGACGTTGAGGAGCACCCTTCAATGCGGGTGTCTTGCTCTTGTCGATCTTTGACTCACGGCCCTTACGAACCAACTGCTGAATTGTGGGCACAACGAACCTCTCGGTGGAACTGCTGCGGAAGCGATACGTGCGCGGGCGGTCAGAAACAACCGGCGCACAGACCGGAAGATGATAGCGGACGCGCGCACCCTCAAAAACGCGCCGAAGCGCGGGAAATTCGCGACAAACTACGTTGTGCAGACTAACCGCTCCCAGGCGGGGGCAGAACGGATGAAATCTATGCGCCGGTCCGGGTATTTCTTGATCTTGGTCACCGTTTTTTCGCTGTCGACGCGGTTTCCGGGTTTCGCACGCGCCGCATCGAACCGACTGCTCGAGTTCACTGCGGCCGAGTCGGAGTGGGTTGTGGTGAACGACGGTGTGATGGGTGGGGTCTCGTCGAGTGGCGTAAAGACTGTGAAGGGCGTGATGACGTTCTCCGGGAGGGTTCGGTTGGAGAACAATGGCGGGTTCGCGAGTGCGCGCTCAACGAGCGCCACCAAGATGGACAGCGCCACTCTCGCTTCGGCCAGGACTGTTTCCGTGAGGGTCCGAGGCGACGGCAAGACCTATCAACTCACCTTCGACACCGGGAGCACGTGGTTCTGGGCCACCATCACACCGCCGGCGGGCAAATGGACGACCGTTCCCATCCCATACGCCAACCTGCGGCCCCGTGGGCGCTTCGGTGACGCACTCGACAGCCCGCCCTATGCCGGTCAACCCTTGCGGTCGATCGGTCTGCTGATCGGCAACAACAAGCCCGAACGATTCACCATCGCACTTGACTGGCTTGCAGTCTCATAGTGCACTTTGCAGGACCTGCACGCCAAGCGTCGCAGGACTTGTCAAACGGTGGACACGTTTCCCGACTCGGCGGGTTCAACTCATCAGCGATGCCCCGAACTACGCCGCGCACAGCCCGTCGTCGACTGCGTTGGCGTCACCCAGAAGGGTTCGGCGTTCGTCCGCGGTGAAACAACGCACGGTTGCGCGCTTGAGCCGTTGCGCGAGTTCGGTATCAGAATCACACCACGAGCAGGAGTCCCACGACGCGACACGCCCGTCCATGGAGGCTGTCACGAACGTTCCGGTGGCGGGGACGATGGCGACCGAACTCACCCAGTCGTTGTGACCTTGGAGTTCCCGGATCAAACGACCGGAGGCAAGGTCGAAAATCCGAGCACGATGATCTTGAGATCCTGTCAACAACGTGGAGACGTCAGGGGAAACCGCGGTTTGCATGGCAGGTGCGGTGTGCCCGCGAAAGACCGTCACGTAGGCTTTTCGGGCGAGATCCCAAGCGCGTACGTTGGCATCATCGGTGGCGACCAGCAATTGTCGACCGTCGGGGGCGAAACGCAGGTCATCGACAAGCGACTTGCCACTCCCGACCGCAAAACGGAGGTTTCCCGTCTCGGTCTCGACAATCCTGATGTCGCCTCCCGATGTACCTGTCGCAACAGACATTCCATCGGGCGAAAATGCCAGGGCGGTGGCTTCACCGATACCAGCCGCTATTTCACGGATAAGAGCGCCGGACGACGTTTCCCACAGGCGTACCTTGCCGTCAACGTCGGCGGTTGCAATCGCCTCACCGCCCGGTCGAAACGCGAGTTGTTCGGAAAACACGCCATCAGGGAGCCTCATCGAGACCAGAAGGCTTCCATCGCTCGTCGACCGGATCGACGTGGCGTGTTCGTGGGCCACGGCGAACGACCGGCCGTCAGGGGCGAAGGTGACCCGAGCGGAATCCCCCCGCTCGTCCACCGTAAACAAACGTTGCTTGTAGCGGCGTCGATCATACGAACCCCTCCATAAGCGGTTCCGACCACGATTCGACGCGAGTCGGGAGAGACAGCAACAGAGAGGTTCGGAATCGGATAGGTACTCGGGGCTCGGCCGTCGAAGCCGGCGGTCGCCAACGTTCGACCGTTCGGGCTGAAAGCCACACCCGCAAGGCGGTCGGCGGCTTTCAACTGCACGAGCTCGCGGCCGTTCGTGACGTCCCACAGTCGTGCCGTCCCGTCCATGGAACTGGTTGCGATGCGCCCTCCGTCGGGGCCAAAGGCAACTCGGGTGAGCGCCATCGTGTGACCCGCAAGTTCGGTTCGAACCGTTCCGTTTCGGATGTCCCAGATTCGCGCCACCCCGGCCAGGTTCGCGGTCGCGACGAGGAGACCGTCGGGGCTGAAGCGGACACTGACAATTCCCCGGGCATCGAACTTCAACGTCTTGAAACTCGTCCAGTCAGATGTCCGCCACAGGGTCGTCACCCCATCAAGGTCGGCCGTAGCGATCATGGATCCATCGGGCGCATACGCAACGTCCAGGATTCCCGGGCGCAGTGACCCTGATTGGGATGGGTTCCGTATCTCCGAAGACGGGGCGCAACCAATCCAATCGAACGCGAAAAGGCCCCGCCGGAGCGGGGCCTTTTTCAACAAAGTACGTGCGCTTAGAGGTTCTCTACTCCGAGAGCCCGCAGAGCGTCGGCTCGACGAGCCTCAGCAGCGGCTTCCTCACCGAGCACGGCGATAAACGGATCACCTTCGGGCAGACGGATCTCCGAGTTGATGCCGGCGAGCCAGGCCGCGAGATCGGCAGGCGTGTCGCCAGCCGCTGCGGGAAGCATCGGCTCGGCACCGACCACGTTGATCGACACCTCGCGGTAACGCTCCATGCCGGTCCCCGAGGGGATCAGCTTACCGATGATGATGTTCTCCTTGAGGCCGATCAGGCCGTCGGACTTGCCTTCGATGGCCGCTTCGGTGAGTACGCGGGTGGTCTCCTGGAACGAAGCCGCCGACAACCACGACTCGGTTGCGAGCGAAGCTTTCGTAATACCCATGAGTTCCGGACGCGCTTCAGCGGGAATCTTGCCTTCGTCGCGCAGTTGACGGTTGGCGATGGCGAAGTAACGGGACTCCACCTTCTCTCCCGGCAGGAACGTCGACTCGCCTGATTCCTGCACGGCCACCCGCTTCAGCATCTGACGGACGATCAGCTCGATGTGCTTGTCGTGGATCGACACGCCCTGGTCGCGGTACACCTTCTGCACTTCGTCGACCAGATAGGTCTGCGTGTCGCGGATGCCCTTGATGTCGAGGATTTCCTTCGGGTCGAGGGGGCCTTCGTTCAGCGGGTCACCAGCGCCCACGTGACCACCTTCGTGCACGTTGGAGTGGAGCTTGGCGTTGATGCCGACCGTGTACGGGATTTCGGTGCCATCGTCGCCGATGACCACGATCTCCCGGGTCTTGGAGTCTTCCTCACCCATCCGAACCGTGCCGGAATTGGCGACGAGGACGGCCTTACCCTTCGGCGTACGGGCTTCGAAGAGTTCGACGACGCGGGGCAACCCGGCGGTGATGTCGCTTGACTCGCCCTTACCTGCAGCAACACCACCGGTATGGAACGTACGCATCGTGAGTTGGGTACCCGGCTCGCCGATGGACTGTGCGGCGATAACGCCGACCGACTCGCCGAGTTCGATCCGGAGTCCGGTGGCGAGCGAACGGCCATAGCAGTTCGCACAGACGCCATACTCGGCATCGCAGGCGAGAACGGTACGGACCCGGACACGCTCGACAGTCGGATCGTCACGGAGTTTCTCCATGACTTCCTGATTGACGTCGGCATTGCGCGGATACACCGTGCCGTCGCCCATCGTGACCGGTTCGGCCAACAAACGACCCAGGAGGGACGTTTCAAGGTACGCGCGCTTGCCTTCAGAGTCCGGCCCGACATACTCGAGCCAACGCCCACGGGTGGATCCGCAGTCGTCTTCGCGAACAATGAGTTCCTGCGCGACGTCGTGCAGACGGCGGGTCAGATACCCCGAGTCGGCGGTACGAAGGGCCGTGTCGGCGAGGCCCTTACGGGCGCCGTGCGTCGAGATGAAGTACTCGAGGACGGACAGGCCTTCCCGGAAGTTGTTCTTGATCGGACGGGGAATGATGTCGCCACGGGGGTTGGCCACGAGACCGCGCATACCGGCGATCTGACGCACCTGGAGAGCGTTACCACGGGCGCCCGAACCAACCATCATGTTGATCGGGTTCATGGGCTCTTTGTCGAGTTGCGCTTGCATCGCACGCTGGATCTCGGCTGTGGCCTCGGTCCAGATCTCAACTTCCTTCTGGCGACGCTCGTCGTCGGTGATGATCCCGCGCTTGAACTGGGCCTCGATCTTTTCGGCTTCCTTCTCGTGCCGGTCGAGGATCTCCCGTTTGGCCTCCGGGGTCTTCACGTCGTCGATCGACATGGAAATACCCGACTGGGCGGCGTAGCGGAACCCGAGGTTCTTTAACGCGTCGAGGGATTCCGCGACAATCGCCTTCGGGTAACCGACCGCCAACTCTTCGACGATCGTCGTGACTTCACGCTTGCGGATGAGTTCGTTGATGAAACGGAAGTCGGCCGGCATGGCGGTATTGATGAAGAGACGACCGGCGGTCGTTTCGATGGAGCCCGGCTCACCGTCTTTGCCCCCGTACTTCTGCTCGTTGTTGCGGAACGTGATCTTCGCGTGAAGGTCGAGATCGCCCTGGCCGTAGGCAAGTTCAACCTCCCACAGGTGACGGAACGCACGCCCCTCACCCTGTACACCGTCGCGCTGAAGGGTCAGGTAGTACGCGCCAATGATCATGTCCTGCGACGGAACCGCGATCGGTCGGCCGTGAGCCGGCGACAAGATGTTGTTGGTCGACAGCATGAGGACCCGGGCTTCGGCCTGAGCCTCGGCGCTGAGCGGAAGGTGCACTGCCATCTGGTCACCGTCGAAGTCGGCGTTGAACGCCGTGCAAACGAGCGGATGGAGCTGGATGGCTTTACCCTCAACGAGGATGGGCTCGAACGCCTGGATACCGAGGCGGTGAAGGGTCGGAGCGCGGTTCAGCAGAACCGGGTGTTCCTTGATGACTTCTTCGAGCACGTCCCAGACCTGCGCGCGTCGACGCTCGACCATGCGCTTGGCTGACTTGATGTTCTGCGCAAGTTCCTGATCGACAAGACGCTTCATGACGAACGGCTTGAACAACTCGAGGGCCATCAGCTTCGGCAGACCGCACTGGTGCAGCTTCAGGGTCGGGCCAACCACGATGACCGAACGGCCCGAGTAGTCGACACGCTTACCGAGAAGGTTCTGACGGAACCGACCCTGCTTGCCCTTCAACATGTCGGACAGCGACTTGAGCGGCCGGTTACCCGGGCCGGTAACCGGACGACCTCGGCGGCCGTTGTCGAACAGGGCGTCGACGGACTCCTGCAACATGCGCTTCTCGTTGTTCACGATGATCTCGGGAGCACCGAGGTCGAGGAGACGCTTCAGACGGTTGTTACGGTTGATTACACGGCGATACAGATCGTTGAGGTCGGAGGTCGCGAACCGGCCACCGTCGAGCTGAACCATCGGGCGGAGGTCCGGGGGAATGACGGGCACCGCGGCCAGGATCATGGCCTTCGGATCGTTCATACGCTTGCCGTGTTCGTCGCGCTTGTTGAATGCTGCAACGATCTTCAGACGCTTGATCGCCTTCTGCTTACGCTGCGTGCTGAGCGGGCGCTTACCCTCAAGGCCGGTGTTCTCGATGGCTTCGCGGAGCTTTACTTCTTCGACGTCGAAGTCGAGTTCGCTGATGAGCTGCTGGATAGCTTCGGCGCCCATACCACCGCGGAAGTAGTCGCTGTAGCGGTCCTTAAGCTCCCGCCACAGGAGTTCATCTTCAATGATCTTGCGGGAAAACAGGTTCTTGAACTCGTCGAATGCGCGCTTGACAAGCTCGTACTCGGCGTTGCCCCGATCCCGGATGCCGGAGATTTCCTTCTCGCCGAGGCGCCGTTTGGCGTTGATCTCGGAGTCCTTGGCGTTGTCCTTCTCCAATTGCTCGAGATCGCCCTCCATCTGCTTGAACCGACGGTCGAGATCGAGATCGCGCTCGCGTTCGACAGCCTGGAGTTCCTCAAGCATTTCGGCTTCAAGGTTCGGGAGATCCGCTTGACGCTTCTCGATATCGACAAACGTCACCAGGTTCGCAGCGAAGTAGATCACCTTCTCAAGCTGCTTGGCCTTCAACTCCTCCTTGGCCTCGGTGCCCATGAGGAGATAGGCCAACCACGAACGGGTGCCGCGGAGGTACCAGATGTGAACGACCGGAGCTGCGAGTTCCACGTGACCCATGCGCTCGCGACGCACCTTTGAGCGCGTGACTTCAACACCACACCGCTCACAAACGATGCCGCGGAAGCGGACGCGCTTGTATTTACCGCAGTAGCACTCCCAATCCTTCTGCGGACCGAAGATCTTCTCGCAGAACAGTCCGTCTTTTTCCGGTCGAAGTGTCCGGTAGTTGATGGTTTCGGGCTTCTTTACTTCGCCGTGCGACCAGGCACGGATGGAATCGGCGGTTGCGAGTCCGATAGTGATGCGGTCGAAATCGTTCACATCAAGCATTGCTATGCACACCTAGTTTCGTGGCGGGAGTTTCGTGACAGTTGGGTCAAGCACAGAGTCGGTACCGCCGCCGGGGCGACGGTACCCATGCGGGAGTTAGAAAGCGTTGCGCTCGGCGCGCTCGGCGGCGCGGCGGGCGTCTTCTTCGTCGGAGCCCCGCTCAGGTCGGGACAGATCGATACCAAGCTCTTCGGCTGTGCGGAAGACGTCTTCGTCGAGCTCGCGCATCTCAATCTCGTGGCCAAGGGCGGATTCGACCTTGACGTTGAGACAAAGCGACTGCATCTCCTTGATAAGCACCTTGAAGGACTCGGGAATGCCCGGTTCCGGAATGTTCTCACCCTTGACGATGGCCTCGTAGACCTTCACGCGGCCGAGAACGTCGTCGGACTTGATGGTGAGCAACTCCTGCAGGCAGTATGCCGCACCGTAGGCCTCAAGGGCCCATACTTCCATTTCGCCGAATCGCTGACCGCCGAACTGCGCCTTACCACCCAACGGCTGCTGGGTGATCATCGAGTACGGACCGGTGGAGCGGGCATGGATCTTGTCGTCGACCAGGTGGGCGAGTTTCAGGATGTACATGTAACCGACCGTTACCGGAGTGTCGTAGGCCAGGCCGGTTCGACCATTGAACAACTGGATCTTGCCGTCGTCCTGCATCATCCGGACGCCATCGACGGACTCGGGGTTGAGCGTCTGGAACGCGTGCTGAATCGTTCCGTGGCGTGATCCCTCCTCGTCCCAGTTCGCGCCGTCGAAGACCGGAGTGGCAACCCACGTGGCCGGTTTGGTCGACGGACGGGTCTTGGTCTCGGTGCCGCGGATCGGAGCATCGGCCTTCTCATTGGCGGGCCATCCCCAACGGGCGGCGTAGCCGAGGTGGGCCTCGAGAACCTGACCGACGTTCATGCGCGAAGGCACGCCGAGCGGGTTCAAAATCACGTCGACGGGCGTGCCGTCAGCCATGTGGGGCATGTCTTCGATCGGAAGTACCTTCGAGATGACGCCCTTGTTTCCGTGGCGTCCGGCGAGCTTGTCGCCCTCTTGGATCTTGCGCTTTTGAGCCACGTAGACCCGCACCAACTGGTTCACGCCGGGGGCAAGTTCATGGCCGTCTTCCCGGGTGAACACGCGGACGTCGATGACCTTGCCGGACTCGCCGTGCGGAACCTTGAGTGACGTGTCGCGGACCTCGCGGGCCTTCTCACCGAAGATGGCGCGAAGGAGGCGCTCCTCGGGAGTCAGTTCGGTCTCGCCCTTCGGGGTGACTTTTCCGACGAGCACATCACCCGGGCCGACCTCGGCACCAATTCGGATGATGCCGCGCTCGTCGAGGTCTTTCAGAATTTCTTCCGAAAGGTTCGGTATGTCACGCGTAATTTCCTCGGCACCGAGCTTGGTATCGCGAGCATCGACCTCATGCTCCTCGATGTGGATCGATGTAAGCACGTCGTCTTTGACGATGCGCTCGTTGAGAATGATCGCATCTTCGAAGTTGTAGCCCTCCCAGGGCATGAACGCCACGAGGAGGTTCTTGCCGAGCGCGAGTTCGCCCATGTCGGTCGAAGGACCGTCGGCGAGGACGGTCGCCTGGAACGCGCCGTCCTGGTTGCCCTGGACCCGGTCACCTTCGTTCACCTTGATGCGCTGGTTCATGCACGTGTTCTGATTCGAACGACGGAACTTCGCCAGGCGGTAGATCTTGCGACCGAGTTTCGGATCGTCGTATTGGACGGTGACATAGTCGCCGCTGACTTCCGACACGACGCCGTCGCCCTCGGCGAGGACCACGTCGCCCGCGTCACGAGCAGCGCGGGCCTCAACGCCGGTCCCCACGTAGGGGGCTTCGGCCCGAAGGAGCGGCACAGCCTGCCGCTGCATGTTCGCACCCATGAGCGCGCGGTTGGCGTCGTCGTGCTCAAGGAACGGAATGAGCGCCGTGGCGACCGAAACGATCTGCTTCGGCGAAACGTCCATGAGGTCGACTTCCGACGGTCGCACGTAGTCGACCTCGTTCGTGGAACTGTACGTTTTGCCGCCGGCACCGACACGGAAGCTGGCACCCTGCGGGGCCCGCCGCACAAGGACCTTCTCATCGGTGAAGTTACCTTCGGCGTCCAGACCGGCGTTGGCCTGAGCGATAATGAACTCCTCCTCGGCGTCGGCCGAAAGGTAGGAGATCTCGTCGGTAACGCGTCCATCGACGACCTTGCGGTAGGGCGTTTCGATGAACCCGTAATCGTTGACCCGGGCATACGACGCCAGGTTGCCGATAAGCCCGATGTTCGGGCCTTCGGGAGTTTCGATCGGGCACATACGACCGTAGTGGCTGGAGTGAACGTCGCGGACTTCGAACCCGGCGCGCTCACGCGACAGACCACCCGGACCTAGCGCCGATAGGCGACGCTTGTGGGTGAGTCCCGACAGGGGGTTGACCTGATCCATGAACTGCGACAGCTGTGAAGTCCCGAAGAACTCCTTGATGGCTGCGACGACCGGACGGATATTGATAAGCGTCTGCGGCGTGATCGCCTCGACGTCTTGGGTGGTCATGCGCTCACGCACGACCCGCTCCATACGGCTGAGTCCGACGCGGACCTGGTTCTGGATCAGCTCTCCAACACTGCGGATACGGCGATTGGCGAAGTGGTCCTGATCGTCGAGACGGTAACCCTCGGTGGAGTCGGCGAGGTGCAGTAGATAGGTGCACGTAGCAAGAAGCTCGGCTGGGGTGAGCACTTCATGACCGATGGCTGGGACTTCAAGGTCGATGCTCAACACCGAGCTGATTTTTTCGATCTCGGAGCCCAGTTTGCGGTTCAGCTTGTAGCGGCCAACCTTGGTGAGGTCGTACCGTTTCGGATTGAAGAACGCGTTCTCAAAGTATGCCCTGGCCGATTCGATCGACGGCGGCTCACCCGGGCGGGCCTTCTTGTAGATTTCGATAAGGCTTTCCTCACGGGTCGTGAAGAGCCCCTGCTCTTTTTCCCACTGGGCTTCGAGGAAGCTGAAGTGGCGAACGAACCGGTCGAGGAATCCGGGGTGGTTCTCCTCGGTGTAGCCGAGAGCACGAAGGATCACGAACATCGAAAGGCGACGCTTGCGGGCCACTCGGGCGCCGGCGGTAACGTCTTTGCCCGGCTTCTGCTCAACGTCAAACTCGATCCACTCCCCACGGTAGGGGTGAACCGTTCCGGTCACGAGCGTCTTGAGATCGCGACCCGGCGCGAAAATCACGCCCGGGGAGCGGACGAGTTGCGAGACAACCACGCGCTCGGTGCCGTTGATGATGAAGGTGCCTTTGTCGGTCATCATCGGGAAGTCGCCCATGAACACGGTCTGCTCTTTGATTTCACCGGTGGCGGCGTTCATGAAGCGGGCGCGCACGAAGATAGGTGCCGAGAAGGTCATGTCCTTCTCCTTGCACTCCTCAACGCTGAACTTGGGAGGTGGCCGAAGATCGATGTCGTCGGGATCGAACTCCAATTCCAGCCGCAACGTGCCGGTGAAATCTTCGATAGGGCTAATGTCGCCGAAAGTTTCCTTGAGGCCTTGATCGAGGAAGCCCTGAAACGATGCCTTCTGAACTGAGATCAGGTCAGGAAGCGGCAGGACTTCGTCGAGATCGGCGAAGGAAAAACGGTCACGGGACGGCGTTGTGGACAACGTGTCCTCACTCCTCGTGATAGGTCGGGGCGGCAGAACCGTGCAAACACGGCACTTGTGACCCCTGGGGGCGAACTCGGGAATACATCACCTTGCGCGGAGGGACCGAAGACATTGCGTCGAAGGACAGCAATGTAGAGGGGGACAGAGCGCGCACGGTAGGAAAAATCTATCACCGTATGGAGCGGCTCACAAACAACTGCGCGCAATTCCAAGCCCGAACCGGACTTCGTGGTGGAGAGGGTACGCCCAAACGACGCTCCTGGTCAAGCTTTGCGGGCCGAAAGAATTGTGCGACCCACTCCTCTTGCACAAAGTCGGCCACGACCGGCCCTCCGCTAAGAATGCGGCGACCGGGCCTTTCGGGCCCGGTCGCCTCAAAAATCAATCCCCGGCCGAAGTCGGATCGGTGGGAGCACGTACTTCAGCCGACTACTTCAGCCGACTACTTCAGCTCAGCCTTGGCGCCGGCGTCGGTAAGCGCGGTGACAGCCTTTAGGCCGTCTGCCTTCGAGACCTTCTCCAAAACCTTCGAGGGCGCGGCGTCGACGACATCCTTGGCTT
The DNA here is from genome assembly GCA_031383405.1 of Acidimicrobiia bacterium. Lineage (GTDB taxonomy): Bacteria > Actinomycetota > Acidimicrobiia > Acidimicrobiales > JANYDT01 > JANMZO01. Next base: position 13,959 of record JANMZO010000479.1, read on the forward strand.
CCTTCAAACCGAGCTTGGTAAGCTCGCGGACGACCTTGATGACACCGATCTTCTGAGCTCCGGCTTCGTTCAACATGACGTCGAATTCGTCCTGCTCTTCAACGGCCGGGGCGGCGTCGGCCGCAGGGGCAGCGGCCATCATCATGGCCGGAGCCGAGGCGGTGACATCGAAGCGCTCTTCGAATGCCTTCTTCAATTCGACGAGTTCAATGACGGTCATGCCGGCGATGCTGTCGAGGATTTCTTGCACGTTTGCCATGTGCCTGTCTTTCTGTGCAGCCACCCTGAGTCGGGTAGCGATAGCGAATGGGATGTTGCGATGGATACTGCGCCGCCGATAGGCGGTCCGGCGCTCCTAGCGCCGTGCAAAGTTCGGTGTGGAAAAACGAGAAGCTACGGCTTAGGCGGCTTCGGGTTCGCCACCGTGCTTGTCGATCAACGCTGAAAGGGCGTAGACGACGTCGCGTGGCGGTGCTGCAAGGAGACTTGCGAACTGCGAAAGCGGTGCAGCGAAGAGTCCGGCCAATTCGGCCAGAACCTGCTTCTTCGGCGGCATGTCGGCCAGGGCCGAGGTCTGCGAAGCGTTGAGCACCTTGTTGCCAAGGAGTCCACCCTTCACGATCAGTTTCTGATTGGTCTTGGCGAAGTCCTTCAGAGCCTTGGCGGCTTCGACTGCGTCGCCTTTGACGAATGCGATAGCGGTCGGGCCGTGCAGCAGGGGTTCGAGGTTCTCGATTCCCGACTGTTCGGCCGCGATACGGACAAGCGTGTTCTTGAACACGCGGAAGTCGCCACCCGCGCCACGAAGCGAGCGACGAAGGTCGCTCAGGTTGCTGACCGTCATGCCGCGGTACTCGGTCAGGATCGCTGCATCAGAGTTTGCCAGAAGCTCTTTGATCTCGGAGACAACTTCAACTTTGTCTGCATTGGGGTTTTCCATATTTCCTCCTCTCGAGGGACTTGTTGGTCACGAAACGGTTATGGCAGGCGATTCGCTGAAACGTGCGAAGAAACGGCTGCAAGAAAAGCGATCAAAAAAAAAAACGAAAGGCGTTCGAGCATCTTGCGACGCAACGAACGCCTTACCCCGAGGGGAAAGAATTCGCCTCGTCGGGCCAGTTCCGTCAGGGGGAACTGTTCTTCGAGCCCCGCCCTTTCGGGCCGCTCGAACCGGATGTCTTCAGCGGTACTGAGAATGTATGAACTGGTGCAAATAAAACTGGTGCGGAAAAGAACTGTTACAAAAACAGCTGGAATCAGCAGGCCCGTTAGGTTATCACTCTTCGGGCTTGAGGCGGCTGGTGTCGACTTTCACGCCGGGGCCCATCGTCGAAGAAACCGTGATCCCCTTCATGTAGCGGCCTTTGGCGGCAGCGGGCTTGGCCCGGTTGAGTTCGTCGATCACGGCGGTGAAGTTCTGAGCGAGCGATTCTTTCGCGAAGGAGACTTTGCCGATCGGGACGTGGATATTGCCGAACTTGTCGGTTCGGTACTCGACACGACCACCTTTGAATTCTGCTACCGCCTTCGCCACATCGGTGGTCACGGTTCCGGTTTTCGGGTTTGGCATGAGCCCGCGAGGACCGAGTTGACGGCCAAGACGACCGACCATACCCATCAGGTCCGGTGTGGCAATGGCCAGGTCGAAATCGAGGAAGCCACCACTTACCTTCTCCACAAGATCGTCGGCTCCGACGATGTCGGCCCCGGCGTCGCGGGCAGCCTGCGCGGCATCACCCGACGCGAACACGGCAACTCGAATCGTCTTGCCCGTACCGGCCGGCAGGGACACGGTGCCACGGACAATCTGATCGGCCTTGCGGGGGTCAACGCCGAGACGGACCGCTACTTCAACCGATTCGTCGAACTTGGCCGCCGACAGGTTCTTCACAACGTCGACGGCTTCGATTGGGGTGTGCAACTGCTCACGGTCGTAGCGCTTGGCTGCGTCTGTGAATCTCTTTCCTTTTGTCGCCATAAGGCTCCCTCATCCTTTCGTTTCCGCCCGGCGAGGTCATCCGGACGGAGTTGTGGGCGATTCCCGAAATGGAACCGCACGGTTGGTATCGATGATCAGTTGGGATCGATGATGAGTCGACGTTCAGTTGGTTTTCGGTCGTACGACTTTGATCCGCAACCGATTGACGATCAGTCGACGATCAGTCGACGATTTTGATGCCCATCGAGCGAGCTGTGCCCATGATCTGGAGCTTGGCGGCTTCGAGGTCATTGGCGTTGAGGTCGGGCATCTTCTGCTCGGCAATTGTGGTGACCTGGGCCATGCTCAGTTGGCCCACGATCTCCTGACCGACCTTGCTTGCGCCTTTTTCCACGCCGGCCGCCTTGCGGATCAGGACCGGCGCCGGGGGCGTCTTGAGCTTGAACGTGAAGGTACGGTCGTTGAAAACCGTGATCTCGACGGGGATGATGGTGCCGACCTGGGACTCGGTGGCAGCGTTGTACGCCTTCACGAATTCCATGATGTTCAGGCCATGCGGACCGAGAGCCGTACCCACCGGCGGTGCCGGTGTGGCCTTACCAGCCGGGATTTGGATTTTCACGATGGTAACGACTTGCTTCTTGGCCACGACAGTTCTCTCTTATGTGATTCGGGGATCGCCAACGGACTTCCGAGGAAACGGAGTTTTGACGAGCGGGAAAGCCTACAGCTTCGCGACCTGCGCGAAATCAAGCTCGACGGGGGTCTCTCGGCCGAAAATGTTGACCAAGACCTTGAGCTTCAGCTGAATGTCGTTGATTTCAGCAATGGTGCCGGTGAAGTCGGCAAACGGCCCTTCCTTCACCCGAACGCTCTCGCCAACTTCATACTCAAGGCGCGGCTTGGACTTTCGACCCGTCGGCGCACCCGTTTCGTCGACCTTCACCTGGAGAATGTTGTCGACCTCTTTACGAGAGAGCGGTGTCGGTTTCGCGCCAGAACCAACGAACCCGGTGACACCCGGTGTATTACGCACGACATACCAACTGTCATCGTCGAGGTCGAGTCGGGCAAGGAGATAGCCCGGGAACACCTTCTTCTGAACGACCACCTTCTTGCCGTTCTTGAACTCGATGACGTCTTCGAGCGGAATGACCACTTCATAGATGCGGTCCTCCATGTTCATCGAGGCGATACGGCTCTCCAGATTGGTCTTGACCTTGTTCTCGTAGCCCGCGTAGCTGTGAAGCACGAACCATTTTCCGGGCCGATCGTAAGGACTCTCGACGCGGACCGGGGCGTCGGCGGCGCCGGCCGCATCTGTAGCTTCGGCCGCCAATTCTTCGCTGGTCATGGGTACTTTCTCGACAGTCTTTGGTTAGACGCGTGTAAGGCGTTGAAGGGGATAATCCGCTGCTGTCGGCTACTGGCCGAGCAGGAACAGCACAACTTTGGCGAACACGGCGTCGTAGCCAAATGTAAGAAGGGTCATGATGGCCAGGGTTGCGACGACCACAGCCGTGTAGTTCTTCACCTGGGCCCTGGTAGGCCAGGCCACTTTCTTCATCTCACTACGTACTTCGACGAAGTATCGGCTGGGCGAAACCCGCTCGGCCGGGGCCGCGGGAGCCTGACGGGGGGCGCGAACCGGAGTTCCGTCGGCATTGACGGATCCTTGCTTTTGCAGCATGCGTTTGGTTTCTCGGTTCACAACAGCCTCTTTCACCCGTGGCCACAGGGACCACGGTCGTCATTCCCGTCAGATGCAAATTCCCTGCGGGACTTCCGCAGGGCCGGAGGGACTTGAACCCCCAACCCCTGGTTTTGGAGACCAGTGCTCTGCCAATTGAGCTACGACCCTAGGTTCCGGTCGAAACCGGATCTTGGCGCGCCAAGGCACGCATAAGACGAACGATCGTAGCATTTCCTACCCGGGCGGCTTCCGCGATCGGTAGACCGGAACGATTCGTCGAGGGTTCGGACTCAGCGTTTGCGGGCCTGGCGCACGACCAATGCGGCAACCGATGCGATTCCGATACCGCCGGCACCGGAGGCGATCCTCTTGGCTGCCCTGGCGCGACGGTTCACCCGAGGAGGGATCGGCACGGCCGATCCAAGGTGGCGAAGCATGCCCGCCAGGCGCTTTTGGTCATCGAGGCGACGACGACACGCCGGACAGTCTCGGAGGTGGCGGCGAAGGCGAAGGTCAACCGGGCCGCCGTCGACGGCCAACGGCAGGGACAATCGAACGAGGCGACACTGCTGTCGACGGCGAACGGCCTCGGAAATCACGCGACCCCAGCTACTCGCACGTTTCCGCAAGGCCTGTCTGCACCGTCGACAAGTGTGGCGGGATCCGGATGTCGTTGAACCTCAACCGCCGGACCGATCATGCTACGGACGGACCGTCCCCCGGGGCGCTTCACCGTTTCCGAACCTGCATCGACCGCTGGCTCGTTGTCTTTATGGGTGTCGTCGAAACTGTCTTTCGCCTTGTCTTTCGCCTTGTCTTTCGACTTGTCTTTCGCCTTGTCTTTCTCACTGTCTTTCTCAGTGTCGTCGAACAGCTGCTCTCGAAGTTTCTGCCGAGCCCGGAAAAGCCGAACTTTCGCAGCGGATTCAGAAATCCCCAGTTGCTCGGCTATCGCATCGTGGGAGAGGTCATAGATGTCTCGCAGCACGATGACCGACCGCAGTTTGGTTGGAAGGGTCGAAAGAGCGACAAGCAGCTGCGTGCGCATATCAGCATTCTCCGCCCGCTCCTCGGGATTGCGCTCCCGAGAAAGGTCAGCCACACCGGCGTCGCCGGCGAGTTCAGCGTGTGCCGAGTTCCGGCGTCGTTGCAACAGCGTGTTCGCCGCGTTGGACGTAATTCGGTACAGCCACGTGCCGATCTGGGCGTCGCCCCGGAACCGGCGGATCGCGCCAAAGGCCCGAAGGTACGTGTCTTGCACCACGTCGTTGGCGTCTTCGGCATTGCCGACCAGTCGTAACGCCAGCAGGTACGTGTCCTCGTAGGTTTCGCGAAACAGCGTGGAGAACGCTTCGGGACATCCGTCTTGCGCGGCGCTCACGGTCTCAGCCAAGTCCACCATCGGGCCCAACCCTAGCGCGCCGCGGCTCCCCCCTTAGCTCCGATGGCCAAGGACAGCCGCTCGTGTTGAAAATGTGAAGTCGGAGCCATTCACATCTCACGTCAGTCGTCCTTCGAGCGTGGCCGAGGCCGCGTCGCCAGACGCGAATGAGCCCCGGCCTTCGCCAGGGCTCACTTCTCATCTTGTGGTCGAACCGCTTAGCGGGTTTCCTTGTGGTTCGTGTGAACCCGGTCCCACTTGCAGTACTTCTTCATCTCGATGCGCTCGCGGTCGTTGACCTTGTTCTTCATCGTTATGTAGTTGCGACGCTTGCACTGTTCACACGCCAAGGTGATGGCGATGCGCTTGTCGTTCTTGGCCATGACTGATACCTAACTAAAGAGAGAAGACTAGGGAGAGAAGACTGGGGAGAGAAGCCGTAGAGCTTACTTGAGGATCTTGACGACGCGGCCAGCACCAACCGTGCGACCACCCTCACGAATAGCAAACTTGAGTCCCTCATCCATAGCAATCGGCTTACCCAACTGAATCGTCACACTAATAT
>JANMZO010000483.1:0-29290 GCA_031383405.1 Acidimicrobiia bacterium
GCCGAGGTTGTGATCGATGTCATCGAGTTCCAAAGGAGATCTGTGTCGGCATTCCTTCATGGCAGCAACCCTTGGAATCTCACGTTTCACAATGTGTACAGTGCCGACGCGCAGTCGACGAAAAACTTCTATGCGCCGGAACTCGTGAAAGGTGACCGCCTTCTTTTCGGATTCCCGTACCCGCCGGTCTCCTTGTTCGCGGCTCTTCCCGGTTACCTACTGGGAGATGTGCGTCTCTCAAATCTCATGGCGTTGTCGCTGGCAGCTCTGCTGTTGCGATCAGCGGCCGGCGATTCGAAGGGTCGTCGCCTGGCAATACTCCCGCTGCTCCTGCCGACGACCCCGACGCTGCTTTTGAACTCATGGACGGAGCCAGCGCTCGTTTGTCTCCTCGTGCTGGTTGTCGTCAGCTTCAACTCGTACCGCAGGGTCGTCCCGTACGCGTTGGGGGCCCTGTTCGTCACGAAGCAGTACATGGTCGTTGCATTGCCTCTGTTTTGGCTCCTGCCGGTTGCCAGGACTGCGCGCTTTATGGGGAGAGTCCTTCTTGCGGGCGCCCTTTTCACCTTGCCGTTTGTGCTCTGGAACCCTGCTGCCTTCTGGCACAGCTTGGTCGAGCTTCAGATGCTGCAGCCGTTCCGGGCGGACTCGACCTCGGTCCTGGTCTGGTCAGTCCGGAAGTTCGGTCGTCCATCGCCGAATACCTATGGTCTCCTCCCGCTGGCGGCGGGTGGAATCACCGCGATCGCGCTCGCGGTTCGTGCGCCACGCAATCCATCTGGATTTGCCGGGTCGCTCGGACTCGCGCTGTTGATGACGATTCTGTTTTCGAAACAGGCGTTCCACAATTACTACTTCCTCGTTGCCGGTTGTTTTGTGGTCGCCATCGTCGCCTGGACTGCGGGCGACGCCGATCCTCGGGGTGTGGGCGAAGCCGACATGCATAGCGCGGCCGAGGTCCAACCCGACGCCACACGTTTAGCGCTTTGAACCCTGGGTCGGCCGGCTGCTGGCGTTTCGGATTGAAGTGTTTTGCGTGGGCGATCGTTGAATTCAGCGACAACTCGCTCAAGGTCTTCTCTGGAGTGGCCGGCGAGCTCGGTGCCTTTGGGAAAGTACTCACCAAGCAGGCCGTTAGTGTTCTCGTTCGTTCCCCGTTGCCAAGGGGAGTGCGGCTCGCAGGAGAAGACGGGCATCGATAGCGCGTCGGAGATCTCGTGGTGTCGACTCATTTCCATTCCCTGGTCCCAGGTCAGCGAACGGCGCACGTGGACCGGGACCTGTTCGAATGTCTTGATCAGCTCATCGCGTAGTTGTTCAGCGGAATGGCCCCGTTCGCTGTCTACCTGAAGGCGCGGTTCGTGGATGATCCGCACGTCGTCGGAGGTTCACGCGCTGCGCTTCTGGCGCAAGATCGACGGTCTCGCCGCTCGTGCCGCGCCGATACCGGGTCAGCGTCCGCTGACGTTCGGGTGATGTTCGGCTGACACCCACCGGCCAATGCTGCACGCATGCCGTCATTCCTGTTTCACTGCCAACGGATCCACGAGCACCGCGTGAAGTTCGCGATCGAGCTCGCAACGCGGCGCTATCCGGAACTCTCCGTCACGCACCGCTTCGCCCTGCGCGACGCCGACGCCGAGATCTGGGTCATCGACGCCCCGAGTTCGGACCACGTCGAGCGATGGACCGACGAAGCCGAGCTTTCCGGCGGAGCCGTGCACGGCGTCGACGAGAACCGGCACCCCGAACCCACAACACCCGCCCGCCCCACTACCCACACCACCTATCCACACCACTAGAACCGAAAGAACGAGACCAACCATGAACCATCTCCAGCCACGCGGGTGCGCGGCATGACGAACCGTACGGCGACTACGAGAACTCTCGACTGCTTCGTCATCGTGGCAGTGACGGCGATGATGGCTCGCAGACCAGAGGAACCGGGATCTGTTTAGTGAAGTGTTGAATCCTGGTGGGAGTTCGTTGGGCGCTGCGTGACTGCGTCGGACAATCGTGACTGCCCATGAAGCGGCAGGCGTCCAGTGGGGTGCGCGATCCCCTGCTCTTACGCTTCGCTTTCGACGCTGCGAAGTGCACTTACGATCTCGTCGGCTGGGCCCTCGACCAAGATACCGGCGGCGAGGTCATCGAGTGCGCTCTGAAGAGCTGCCACCGCCTCGATTGGCAGAACGATTGGCTCCGTCAGCATCCATCGCCCGCTGACTGCGCGGGCGAATCCGAGACACCTTCGTCGGCTGTTTCCGTGGAGCCTCAAATTTGACGCCGAGCCTGTCGGCAATCTCCCGATCGCGGTCTACCGCCGCGTGCTGGTACCGAAGCGCTGCCGTCGGCGAAAGGTGCCCACCGCGGGCCATGAGTTCTTTGGTGGTGACCCCGGTATGCGCTACGAACGTCAACCTTGAATGTCGTAGGCCATGCATGTGAAGCCCGCCGGCAACAACGGTTCCCCTGTTTTCGGCGTGGGCTTGCGCGCGCAGACTCTTCGTGGCGACCTACTCGCATATCTGAAATTGAACGCGAACGTCGATTCCTGGTTCGCGACGTACCCCGTGCCGAGCCCTGGGCACGCCGAGCGATCACGGATTTCGGCCTAATTTCCTGCTGGTGCTGCCGCACTTGCGCCGGGCCTTTTCGCCAAAGTTCGTGCATACTGGGCGCGCGGCACCGGCCGTCAAGATGTCAGGAGCGACAAGTGATCAAGGTCGAGAAGCTCGGTCATGTGGTGTTGAAGGTTCGGGAGAGGAAGAAGGCGGAAGACTTCTACGAAGGAGTGCTGGGTCTACAAGTCGCCGCCCGTATGGACGAGCCTCCCATGACGTTCTTCACGCTCGGCAATCATCACGACCTTGCCATCATCGAGGTTGGAGCCCTTGGTCCGAACGCTGCTGCCGACAGCCCCGGTCTTTTCCATGCCGCCTTCAAGGTTGGGAACTCCACCGACGAGCTACGCGAAGCCAAGGAGCACCTCGAAGCGGCGGGAGTGGCGATCGCAGCCACCACAGATCACACGGTGTCCCAGAGCATCTACTTCGCCGATCCGGACGGGAACACCATCGAGCTCTACGTGGACACCTCCGACGTGTGGCGGACAGACCCACAAAAAGTCGCGACAATATTGCCGCTGGCGCTGTAAATCAACAGCAAGTCGTCCGAAGCCGGAGTTCAGCGCCAGACCGGGCATCTCTCGACTCACTGGTTTCGCTGACCGTCCACCGCAAACGCGCTCGGACTCTCGACCCAAGTCCCCGTCAATCCGTTGTGATGGTCGTCGGACGCGCCCCAGGAGGACTCCGCAACGTCCCGATTCGTCAACCGATCCAACCCTCACCGCTTCACCCTCAACCACCTGGAAATCGCCTTCCTCTAAATGCTTGCCGACGTCGACAACCTCAGCGAAATCGGCTGGCCGCGGCCGTAACACCATCCGGCGAAGTCCGCTGGCTGTCGCCTCCGATGGCCTGCCCCTTGCGCGTACCGCCTGGACTGGCAAGGTCCGGGTTCGCCGCCGGGTCCCGATGGCTGCGTGACCCCACTCCCGCGACGGTCCGGGTCCCGATGGCAGCGCCACCCCGCTCGCACCACGGTCGGGGCCCGTCCTTCTGGTTCCCACCGGCCGAAATAACCACGGGTCCGACGAAGTGCGGTACCTTGGCTTTTTCCCGTTTCCGGAGTCCCGATGCTGCAGCACCCGGTCGAGTCCTATCATCCCCGGCGCCACATCGCACTTGCTCCCGCCTCCGGATCAACGAAGTGTTTCACGGGTGTTTCGACTCATCGCACTGCTGTGTTTCAGGAGCGTTCGTGAGCGCATCCGTGGAACTTCTGACCATCGAACGTGTCGCCGTGCTGCAACGGGCCGGGCTGTTCAGCAGCGTGCCGGGCCACACCCTGGTGGCCGTAGCGCGTCTCCTCGAAGAGGTCCGCGTGGCGGTCGGCGCAACGATCATCGGACGGGGCGAACTAGAGGACTGGCTGTTCATTGTCGCCGATGGGCGCGTGCGGGCCCACGTCGGTGATCTGACCCTCGTCGAGGCGGGCCCGGGCGACGTGGTCGGTGAACTTGCGGTTCTCGCGCCGGCGGCCCGAGCTGCGTCGGTGACGGCTCTTGAGCCGACGTTGCTGCTTCGCCTACGACGAGGCCCGTTCGAGGAACTGCTCGAAGACCGGCCCGAGATAGCACGCGCGCTTATCTTCGCGCTCGCTCAACGCCTGCAGGCCAACGCCGAAGCATTCGCGGCCGTGGAACGGACGTGATGACCGGCCCACGGCCGGGAATCGCGGCACGCGTGTTCCTGCTGGCGGCGCAGGGCTTTGCCCTCGGACTCACGGTCGCCTGGGTCACCATTCCCGCCAGCGCCATCTTCCTTCGGAGATACGGGTCGGCGCTGCTACCGGTGACGTACATCGGCGCTGCGGCAGCCGGGGCCATTTCGACGATAATGTTGGCCCGGGCGGTTCGCCGGCGGCCTCTTGCGTCGGTGGCGGTGCGGCTTCTTGCGCTCGTCGTTGCGGCACTGGTCGCCTCGTGGCTGCTGATCGCCGCTTATCACGAGGCACCGGTTTCGTTCGCTTTGCTCGTGCTGCTCCCCATCACGGTTCCGGTCGGGTTCATGTTCATCGTCGGCCAGGCGGGCATGCTTCTCGACGTCCGGGTCATGAAAGCGCTCTATCCGCGGGTCATCGCCGGGTTCGCTCTGGGATTCACCGTTGGAGGTCTCGCCGCCCCGCCGATGCTCACGGCCTTCGGCGATGCCGAGCATCTGCTGATCGCCGCCGCGGTAGCTGCTCTCGCATTTCTCGTGCTCGTGGCCATAACGAGGCACCGTTACCCGGCGGAATTGCTGGGGTTGGAATCCAACGCCGACGACGAGCCCGCAGTGACGCTCCGGTCGTTGCTCTCGAACCGTTTCGTGGTGCTGATCATGGGATTCCAGATGCTGTCGGCCGTCGAGAGCCAGTGGTTGGACTATCTGGTGTACGACCGCGCCGGTCAGCGCTATCCCGACAATCAGGACCTGGCCACCTTCATCAGCCGGTTTCTCGCGATCTCCTACGGTGCCGACATTCTCGTTCTGCTCTTCGTTGCCGGTCTGCTGATGAGTCGCTTCGGCCTCCGCCTCGGGCTCACGGCCAACCCCGGGGTCGTCCTCGCGATCGTTGTGGCAATCATCAGCGGCTCGGTGTTGCGGGGTTCCGGCGCGACCGTGGTCTTCTTCCTCGTGGTCGGTGCCCGGGTGAGTGACCTCGTGATGAGCGACGGCGCGGCCCGCAACTCCCTCAGCGCGGCGTACCAGGCCCTTCCCGCAGCGGAACGTCAGGCGGCACAGGCCAACGTGGAGGGGCTTGGCGTCCCACTTGCTATCGGGTTCAGCGGGCTTGTGCTGATCGTGCTCCGGGCGACGGTTGGCACCAATGGCCTCGCTCTGCCGGTGCTGACCAGCCTCGTCGTCGCCATATGGTTCGTCGTTGCGATCGCGGTCTACCGCGGCTACCGGGTAAACCTCCTCGCGAATCTTCGCCAACGTGTGCTCGATCCGGCTGAGCTACCGCTCGACGGGCCGAATACCATGGCCGTCGTCGATCGTCTGCTGGACAGCGACGACCCACGCGATGTGCGTCTCGGGTTGTCCGCGATCGTGTCAGCCCAGCCCGATGATCTCGCAGGCCGTCTCGAACGGATGGTCACAAGCGGTCGCCCCGCCGCACACGCGGAGGTGCTCGAGGCGCTCACGCGTGTCGATCCCGGCCGGGCCGCCCAAGTCGCCCGGGGCCGCGTCACCCATCCCGACCCGACCGTCCGTGCGGCCGGCGTATCCGTGCTGGCTGTCGTGGGTGACCCTTCCGACGGCGCCCTGCTGGCCAAGGCGTTGACTGACGAGGACGATGACGTGGTTGTCGCTGCGGCCGCTGCTGTGGGTCGGCTCGCGACCGCGCCACTCCTGAACGGTCTGTCGAAGCGGATAGGGCAGCTGAGCAGTTCCCCGTCACGCAGCCGACGCGAGCTGGCGGCCCGGATGATCGGTGCCTACGGACCGGGTCCGCACGTCGATCGTTCCCCTCTCCGCCGGTTGCTGGCCGACCACCAGCCCGAGGTCCAGGTCGCAGCGCTTGCCGCAGTCGACTGGTCCGTCGACGGGGACCTGGCTCGCGTGGTGGTGGGGCTTCTTGCCCGGAGTTCGTGTTCCGGGGCGGCGGTCGAGGCACTCGTCCGGGGAGGCGAGGCCTCCCTCGCGTGGGTCGACGCGGGCTTGTCGGAAGGAGCGGGCTTGTCGGAAGGAGCGGGCGGAGCGGGTGGACCGGCAGGAGCGGGCTTGTCGGGCGACGCCGGATCACCGGGCGAAGCCGGATCACCGGGCGGTGCGGGTGGACCGAGGCATGTGCAGCTTCTCCTGACCCGCGTGTGCCGGTTGATCGGCGGACCCGAGGCAACCGCCGTTTTGCGACGTCATGCGGACCACCCCGACCGCGACGTCGGTCTCGCCGTGATCGGTGCGCTCGGTTCATGTCTACCGCAGGTCCCCTTCGAAGGAGATGCCCGGTTGGGTACTGAACTGGTCGAGTCGGATCTGCGGCATGCGACCCGGGTGGTTCAAGCGATGCACATGCTGTCGGGGGCGCCGTCGGCGGCTACGTTGTGCGCCGCTCTGGCCGACGAACTCGACCTTCTGAGGCGGAGGGTGCTGGCCGGGCTCGCGCTTCGTTACGGTGTTGAAGCGCTGGACCGTGTCCGACTTCAGCTGACCCAACTCAGCTCACGGGATCACGCGCTCGCGCTCGAGTGGCTCGAAGTCACCTTGATCGACAGCGATCGCGCCGCGATTTCGCTGCTGGATCCAGGACTGTCTGTTGACGCACGCTTGCGGCTTCTCGTCCGTAGCTTTCCGCTGCCCAACGCAACCCCGGAGCAGACCGTTCGCGACCTCGCGCACGATCCCCACCTTCACTGGCGCCGCCCATGGCTCGCCGCGTGCGCACTGTTTGCAGCAACCGGTCTTCACGAGGCGGTGGTCGATCCGCACACCGAATTGCGCGACCCCGACCACGACCACGACCACGAGGGCATTGTTCGGGAAACGGTCCTCGGGCTCAAACATCGGGCGGCGGCAAGGGCGGTCGAGGGGCCGTAACCCGTCGCTGGTCGCCGAGTGGCCTCGACGTCCGCCGGTCGCGGGCCGGTTGCCGGGTGGCCTCGCGGTCCGCCGGTCGCCGGCCCATCGCAGAGTTGCCGCTGGAGTGTCACGTTGCGCCGGGAGTGCGACACCACAGCCGCAACGTGACACCCGGGCGGCATCCGTCAGCTCGCCCGGGAACGACGGGTGGCCTCTTCCTTTGCGTCGCGGCTGTGGTCGACGACCTCGAAGTTGTTCGGGCTGTAGCTGACCGATACGTCCTCGACCCGCCACGCCGGTCCTGATCGGGGCATGTGCGTGGTCGACCGTCGGATCTGTTCCGCGACGCCGGCCGGGTCCGACAACACTTCGGCGGCGGTGAAGCGAAGAATCCGGAAGGCCTTGACCAGCTTGTTCTGACGGCGAAGATCCCGCGCCAGAGCGGGTCCGCCGGAGTGTCCCTCGCTTCCGTCGACCTCGATCAGAAGCCGGCATTCGGGGACACAAAGATCGGGGAAGAACACATCGAGCCTGAAACCGTGCCGGTCGACGATGCGAAGCGTCGCCTGGCGCGCCGCGTTGATGCCCAACGAGCGCAGGGCCTGGAACAGAAGGGTTTCGGGGAGACTTCCGGTTGGGCGATCGGTATCGGAGCGTCGGCTGAGGACCGTCCGAAGTGCGAATACTCCCGGCAAACGTGCACCGTCGTTTACGAGTTCGCGTAGTTCGACGAGCAGGTGGGTGTTCCAGATGTCGGGTCGACTGCGGTCCGGGCCACGCAGGGCTGACTCCACGGCCTGTTCGACGACGTCGGCACCGCAGACCGTCGCGAGGTCACGGAGCGTGCGGGCCAACGACGTGGGCAGTAGACCGTCGATCCGGAACGCACGGGGATCCGGTATGCGCGAGCGATGCGCACCGGGCGGGCGGTGTACAGCTCCACTTGGGATGATGACGTCGATTGGAAAGCCGTCAATTCCCTCCAGCCGGTGGAGTCTGGCCGCCGACCGGCGGCTGACCATCGCTCCCGGTCCCCCGAACTGCAGCATCCCGGCCAACGTTGCTTTCCAACCGGCGAGCCTCTCGGCTTCCGACGTTGGCTCGGTCGCCCGCCGCGTGAGGTACACCCCTGCGTGCAGCCTCTGCCACTCCCCCTGCTCCACGAGCCGGAAGACTTTTCGCCGACTGATTCCCGAAGCGACCGCCTCGTCAAGCGTCATGACACCGTGATTCATGCGGCCATGCTCGCCCGAGGAGACGGATTCCGGAAGGAGGAAACCGCGCGCTACTCGCAGGGCCGACGGCGCCCACGACACGCGGCCGACGACGGCGCCTACCCTGCCGGCGACGGTCCACGTTTGTGGCCTGGGTGTCACCTTCTCGCTGCCGTGACGGTACCAGAACGACTTTGTGGCACTGGAGCCGCAAACACACTCAGCCAGGCGCGACGCGGAGAGGCAAGTTGTCGCAAACGTCCTCTGCCAAGCAGGACGCGGAGGCAAGTTGCCGCAAACGCCCTCCCCTCGAGACAATTGCGCCCCCGGTGCCAGGTTGCCGCTCTAGCGTCGCACCCCAACCGCAACGTGGCACCCCAGCCGCAACGGCGCTCGACAGAGGCGGCCGACGCAAACGCCCTCTGCCGAGCGGGACGCGGGCACGTTGTCGAAAACGCTCCCCTCAAGACAATTGCCGCCCCAGTGCCACGTTGCCGCCCCAGTGCCGCACCCCAGCCGCAACCTGACACCCCAGCCGCAAACGTCCCTTCCACGAATAAATGTTGCGGTTAGGTCTGCCTCAAGGGGCATCAGGTGATGCCCTCTCATCGGCGCGCTCGGCATCGACACGACGGTTGCGGCCCGGCATCGTAGGCCGCGTGAATCGCGCACTCCGACCCCTTCGATCCCGCGGGGAACACGTGAGAGCCGTGACGAGGCCCGACTCCTCACCCATTGCATTCGTCGCCTCGGGCTGACGAACCAGACGACGCTCCGGTGGAACACGCCCGACCTCCCGACGTAGCAGACAGGCCGACCCGGATCCCCGAGGCCCGTCAGGATCGCGTTGCCCTGGCCGAGGGCATGCAGTCGCTGATCGGCAACCGGGCTGCCGGTCGGATCCTCACGCCGCGGGCCGACACGCATCCCCACCCGATCACCCGGGTCGTGCAACGCGACGCCAGGTCCGATGCCGAAGCCCACATGCTCGAACGGGAGAAGGTCGCGCAGAAGCGGGTCGACGCGTTCGGTCCGCAAATGGCATCCATCACGGTCGAAGATCCGATTTCTCCGTCGCACGTGCAAAGCGACAGTCGCTACAAAGGACCGCCGGCCACCACCAAACTCACGCACCTCGGCGTCGCTCCACGTCCGCAGAACGAAAACCAGAAGCGGTCGTCGTTCGACGACCAGTCCGCCGCAGTCGCGTTCGCATCCACCCTCGCCTACGGATCGGGAGCAGCGGTGATCAACGACAGCGGCTATTTCTTCGTCGTAAAGGGCGCGATCAGCGGAACGGCATTCGATCGTAAGAACACCTACGAAGTCGCCGTCACCACCGGTGTGGTCGCCGTGCTTGACACCAACAGCGTCGCCCTCAAGCCGGGCGCGTCGTACAAGCCCATCGACGGGGACAACGCCGCGACGGTTCGCGATGTCAACAAAGAAGAGGGGAAGCCGCCCGACGCGAAGTCGCTCCGTGAAATGCTCAACATTCCGGAAGCGGGGCAAAAGGCCCGCGACCCCAAAGTCGGCGGCGCAAAAGACGGAACCGTCATCAAAGCCGAGAACGCCGAAGCTTTCCTGCGAACCTACGTGTCCTCCCGGGCAATTGAGATCCTCGGCCAAAACCGGGAGATGGCCGACAAACTGTCGGAGCAGTTCAAGCCCTCGCCCGGAGGCAGCTCCAAGGTCGGACCGGAGGCCAAGAAACTGATCGACTCCTCACGCGAAATGGTTCCGAAGATGCAGGAACTCATGGCCACCGAGATGAAGCTCACCGGCGCACTGGAGTCGACCTACTGGAAAGGCCTCGGACGCGGCGACTACAAAGTCACGCTCGAAGGCACGACCCGCTACGGCTTCGAATGGCGCGACGACTTCCAAAAAACGCTCGACATCGTGAAGTCGGCCAAGTCCGACGCACTGTCGAAATCACCGGTGCTCGCCAACACGGCCCGCATCGAACCAACCCCGGATGCCATCGACTACTACTGGGAGGCCTACAAGAAGGTCAATCCCCTTGCTCGGATCGGCGGCGGAATCCTGAGCGCCGTCGTGCATCACGGGGACCCGCCGGAGCTGAAAGACAGCGAACTGGCGAAAGGTGCGTCGGCCGAATCCGACGAACTCGTCCGGCAGCAGTTCCTCACCAAGCTCGATGACATCCGCAAAGCCATCAACCTCACCGAGCACCACGTCCTGTCAGGGGACCTTGAATATCTGCTCGGCCTGTCGTCGCTGCGCCAGATCGCGATCGCCGACATGGGAAAGGTCGCTCCGGCGAATGCGGCACTGAAGACCAAGCTCGACGAGCTCCTGAAGAAGTACGAGATCAAGAAGATCGTCGAAACAGTCGGGACGATCGCCGTGCAAATCGCCGGGCTCTTCGTTCCCGGCGGGCAGTTCATCAGCGCCGCGATCGGGATGGCCCAAGCCGTCAACTCCTTCGACAACGCGCTTGAACAGTGGTCGGTCAGCAAAGCGGCAGTCGACCCGGCAACCGCGCTCGTGGACCAGCAGGAAGCCCAGAAGGCCATGATCATGGAGTCGATCAACCTCGGGATGTCGGCCGTCGCCCTCGCCGTCGAAGTCGAGGCTGTCTCGAAGGGAAAGTCGCTCGCACCCCACGATCCTGCCGGTACAGGCGGGCCGCACGACCCGGCCCCGGGCGGAGCAGGCGCTGGCGGCGCCAAGGATCCGCACCCTCCGGGTGGGTCCGGTGACGCCGCTGGAGACGCCAAGCAGGCGGGGATGGCTGAAGACTTCCTCCGGAAGCTGAAACAGAAGACGACCGGGCTCGGCCCGACCGTTCTCGACGACACATCCGCGGTCGGCAAGATGGCGAAGAGCGCCGACGGCCTGGTCGGAAAGTGGGCCGCCGCCTCCACCCCCCTCGAACGGGCCCAACTTGCGCTCCCGATCGTCAACGAACGGTTCGCGACCGCAGGAATCCGTCAGTGCACCGTCGACACGGTCGCCGGCGGAGTGTGTTGGTTCGACGAAAAGACCTGGAAGCTCACCCTCGGCCTCGACTATCTCAGCGGCGACCTCAACCCGGCGAAGCTCGACGCTCTCGTGAACATGACCGTCCATGAGGCCCGCCACGGTGAACAGACCTACGCGGCCGCCCGGTACTTTCTGGCCGAGCATCCAAACGCCTCGCCGGCCGAACTGTCGGCGGCCATGAACGGTCTGCACATGGATACGGCGACCTGGATCAAGAACTCCGGAAAACTCGACAAGCTCTCGGCCGAGTACCAGTTCGGCAAAGACATGTTCGAAGCCCGCTACTCCGCGGCCGGCCTGGCCAATCAGAACAAGGTTCTTTCCGAAGTTCGCCCCGTGCTCGAAGCAATGTCACGCCGCTCCGCCGCGCAAACGGCATTGAAGGAAGCAATGGCGCTGACCCCGCCGAACCCTTCCGCCGTCGCGCACGCCAACGCGGAAATGCATCTCGCAGAGCAGCGATGGGCCCAAGTCGAGCGGGCCGCCGGCGGGCCGAACGGGGCCAAGGCCAAGATGGACGCCTACTACGGCCTGAAGACCGAAGCCGATGCCTATAAAGTCGGGCCCGAGATGGCCAAGCAGATCCGTGGTTCGCTGGCGAAGATGATGGCCGAACGCATCACGAACGCCGACATGGCCCTGTCCGAAGCGGTCGCCCGCTTCGAAGAGCTGAAGCTCCCGCCGGGAGGATGGTCCACCGAACAGATCGACGCATACCGCCTCACCTACGCCAACGACGTCGCCAAGCAGGCCGAACTGAGCGCCGCGTCGAGAAAGTCACTGTCACAGGTCGCCCAGGGCCCCGACGTCGCCGGGGTCGGCCTCAAGGCACCGCCGAAGGACCGAATAGCCGCAGCTTCCGCATGGGCGGATGCAAACGTGAGCAAGGCCGACAAGGCCGTAGCCGCCGCCGACAACGCGGTCGGTCACCACGCGCCGACCGCGCCGGGGGAACTGCCCCGGTTCAAACTCCCCGGCGAAGGCGCTTCCGATGCACAGGTCAAAACGTTGTTCGATGCTGTCGACCAGCAGGAACGGGCCAAGAAGATCAAGGCCGCGATAGACAGGGCGAAGGTATCGCTTCCATGAGCTCCACCACCAACGCCCACGCTCACGCCCTCGCACTGATTGATCGAGTCCGACGCACCGCGTGTGCGCGGCGAACCAACGTCGCACGTTTCTTCAGCGATCTGTCGTGGAAGCCCACCATCACCGACGGTTCAAATGCGCCTCCGTTCAGTGCGGTCCATACGGACAACACATCCGTGCCGAGGGCCGAGGTCACCCTGTCCGACGACGGCGACACCGTCCGAGAAATCGTGCTGAGGTTGAGCCCGGAGCCCGGGTTCGGCATCCGGGAACTCGAGACGGTCTTCGGGCCGATGAACGAAGGCTCCAAACACCACTGGAACCAGCCGGACTCATGGTGGGTTCACCTCGACGACCCGGTCCGCAAGGAGTTCTGCACCGTCGTGGTCACCTGCGGCACGGGCGACGCATCGTCCGTCGTGCAGACCATCACCATCTCTCCCTACGACCGCCTGGTCGCGACCACCGGCTGACGTTGTCGTCCCGGCGAACCTCCCGCCGACGTCGCCGTGACCCGCCACACCAGCCCCCACCGGGCGACCCTCGCCAACAGACACTTGCCGCTCCCGTGCCACGTTGCCGTCCCAGTGCCGCACCCCACACGCAACTTGGCACCCCAGCCACAAACATCTCCCAGCCGGCCCGACCACCGGTGCCACCGCGGACGTCGCCGTGACCCGGCCACCAAAGCTTCGCCGCTCACAGCCGCCCGTCGCGTGGGTGAGCCATGATTTGGTGTGCCTCCCGCCTCGGATAGTCGACGTATCAAGCCAGCCCGCTGGCTCGTGGCCGCGGATGATCGCACGGGCGCATTCGACGCGGCCGGGGAACTGGCCTCGGTGCTCGGCCCGGTCGCCATCCGCTGCGTGGAGGCTGAAGGCACGCTGCCAGCCGACCTGGAGGACCTCGATGGCGTGGTGGTCGACCTCGGAACCCGGCACATGTCACCGGAGCAGGCCGCGGCCATCGCTGGGGCAGTCCCCTTCGCCAACCGAACCTGGAGTGCGCACAAGATCGATTCGCAACTTCGGGGCAACTGGGCGACGGAACTCGTCGCCCGACACCGCACGACCGGCGTGAGGGTGCTCGTCGTTCCGGCGTGGCCGGACCTTCACCGCGTGTGCATCGACGGGGTGGTGCTGGTGCACGGAGTTCCCGTGGCCGACGGTCCGGCTGGCGACGACCCCCGGAGCCCGGTGCGCAGCAGTCGACCGGCCGACCACCTCCGGTCCGCCGGAGCGAGCGACATTGTTGCCCTGACGACCGGGACGACCGGGACGACCGGGGCGACCCTGACGACCGGGGCGACCCTGACGACCGGGACGACCGTGCGGGCTGCCCTGACGACCGTGCGTGATGCCAGAGAACTCGACGCCTGGATGGCCGGCTCCTCCCCGTTCGCCGTGTGCGACGCCGCGACCGGGGCCGACGTCGACGCGATCACCGGGTGGTGGGCCGACCATGCCGCACGCGTTCTCCTGGCCGCACCCGGAGGTCCGATCGGTGCCGCAGCACGGGCCATGGGCGACGGCTATCAGGTCGATCAACCTCAGCCACCGGTCTTCGGTCACCATTGGCTCATTGTGTGTGGCAGTCTGCATCCAATGGCCAGTCGACAGATCCATGCACTGACCCGGCGCTACCCGCACGTGACGGTGGTGGCCACCGACCAGATGGAGCAGAAGTCTGTTGTCGGGCACGACGAAGCGCATCAGGCCGCGAGGGAGTTGGCCGTCCGAGCCGTCGACCACACGACGGCCCAGCCGGTCTCGACCATGCTCATCATCGGCGGCGACACCGCTGCGGCCGTCATCGGCGACAAGCCGTGGACCATATGGGGTCACGCAGGTCCCGGGCTCCCCTACGGCCGGGCCGCCGACGACACCGGTCCGTGGGTCATCACCAAAGCCGGCGGGTTCGGCGACGATCAGACACTCCTCGATCTGTACAGCACGTTCGGAGCGCATTCATGAACACGCCGCTGGCCGTGACGATGGGCGATTCCTCTGGCATCGGTCCGGAAATACTCCTACGCGCGCTTACTGATAGGGAAATCGACCCGGCTGCGGTCGTGGTGTACGGCGACGAGGCGATTCTTCGGCACGGAGCCTCGCTCCTCGGGCTAGCCGTCGACTGGGATGCGCTCTCGATCGTCGACCTCGGCCTGCTGACCGCGGCCGATCACCGACCCGGCCAACTCGACGGCCCCTCGGGGGCCGCGGCCCGCAGCTACGTGGAACGGGCCACCCGCGATGCGTTGGCTGGGCGCGTCGGAGCAGTCGTCACCATGCCCATGAACAAAGAGGCCACCCAACTGAGCGACCCAACGTTCGTCGGCCATACCGAGTTCATCGCCCAACTCTGCGGCGCGTCATCGGTGACGATGATGCTGACAGCGGAGTTGGGCGGACCGGAGGGCCCTGGGTCGTTGGCGGTTACACACGTGAGCACCCACTGCTCCCTGACCGAGGCGATCATGCGGGTTCAACCGCAACGGGTCACCGACGTGATCCACCTTACGCACGGTGTCCTCAGTCGGTTCCTCGAACGTCCGCGCATCGCCGTATGCGGCCTCAACCCCCACGCCGGCGAACACGGCCTGTTCGGCCACGAAGACATCGACCGCATCACACCGGCCATTGAAGCCGCAGTCGCCGAAGGGCTCGACGTGTCGGGTCCGCATCCGGCCGACACCGTGTTCTTCCAGGCCGTGCACCGTCGTCGTTATGACGCAATCGTGTGCATGTACCACGACCAGGGTCACGGGCCGATGAAACTTCTCGCCTTCGACACCGGCGTGAATGTGACCCTTGGACTCCCGATCGTTCGGACCTCCGTCGACCACGGCACCGCCTTCGACATCGCGTGGACCGGTCAGGCCTTCACCGACTCGGTCGTCCATGCCGTTCGTTATGCGCACAAACTAATTGCCACCGAAACCCGCGCCAACCAAACCCGCGCCAACCAAACCCGGGCCGAAACCCGGGCCAACCAAACCCGCGCCGAAACCCGCACCGAAGGCCGCACCGACGGAGCCCGCACCAACAGAGCCGGGTCATGAGCGGCCCAGCCGGGAGCTCCGACGATCCGCTGCTGCAACCCTTCACCCTCGGTCACCTGCAGTTGCGCAACCGCATCTTCTCGTCGGCCCATGAACCGGCGTACTCCGAGGGTGGCCTACCGAAGGAGCGCTACCGGCTGTACCACGTCGAGAAGGCGAAAGGTGGCGTCGCTCTCACGATGACGGCCGGCTCGGCCGTGGTTGCGGAGGATTCGCCTCCCGCCTTCGGTAATCTGCACGCATACGATGATGCGATCGTCCCGTGGATCCGGGAACTCGTCGACGCGGTCCACGAGCACGGCACCGCGGCGATGATCCAACTCACCCACCTCGGTCGCCGCACCGGGTGGGCTCAGGACGACTGGCTGCCGATCGTCGCCCCCTCTCCGCTACGTGAACCGGCACACCGCAACATTCCGAAAGAGGCCGAAGACTGGGACATCGAGCGCATCGTCGGCAAATACGCAGACGCCGCCGAACGTATGAAAGCCGGGGGCATGGACGGCATCGAGATCGAATCATATGGGCACTTATTTGACCAGTTCTACTCACCGGTAACCAATAAGCGCACAGATGACTATGCGATCGCGGCCAGCGAACTCGGCATGCGCTTCAGCACTGAAGTGCTTCAGGCGATCCGCGACCGGGTCGGACCGGACTTCCTCGTCGGGGTGCGCATGGCCGTCGACGAGCGGCTCCCCGGCGGCATCGACACCGAGCGCGGCATCGCCATGATCGAACGCTGGTCGAACGCCGGGCTGATCAACTTCCTCAACGTGATCCGCGGCTCCATCGCCGACGAAGCCGCCCTCACCGAGGTCATCCCGATCCACGGCATGGCCGCAGCGCCACACCTCGACTTTTCCGGAGAAGTACGCGCTCGTACGGGTTTGCCGGTTCTCCACGCAGCCAAGATCGACGACGTCGCCACCGCCCGCCACGCGATCCGGGAAGGCAAGCTCGATCTGGTCGGGATGACCCGGGCCCAGCTCGCGGATCCCCACCTGGTCCGCAAAATCATAGAACGGCGGGAGGCGGAGATCCGTCCGTGCGTTGGAGCGACGTACTGCCTCGACCGAATCTACGCGGCCGGGGAAGCACTGTGCATCCACAACGCAGCGACGTCACGCGAGGCCACCATGCCGCACATCATTCCGCGGGCTTCGTCGACGCGTCGGGTTGTCGTGGTCGGCGCCGGACCGGCCGGTCTCGAAGCCGCCCGGGTCGCGGCCGAGCGCGGACACCGTGTCCTCGTGCACGAGGCCATGCCGTTTGCCGGGGGCCAGATCCGCCTCGCCGCCCGCAACCATCGTCGACGCGACCTTCTTGGCATCATCGAGTGGCGTATGTCGGAGCTGGAACGGCTGGGCGCAGAAGTACGGCTCGCCAGCTACGTGGGCGGTGCCGACGTCTTAGCCGGTGATCCCGACGTGGTGATCATCGCCACCGGCGGGCAGGCGCAGCTTCCTACCCTCGAGACCGGCGACGATCTCGTCGTCACATCCTGGGACGTGCTCGGCGGGCAGGCCACGGTGGCGGGCCGCGTAATGGTGTACGACGACAACGGCACGCATTCGGCTCTGTCGGCGACGGAAGTCGTGGCCCGCAGCGGCGCGGTCGTGGAGCTCGTCACTCCGGAACGTTCGATCGGAATCGACGTCGGCGGTATGAACATCGTCCCCTACGCCCGCGCCTTCAACGAATGTAATGTGCGCATAACACTCAACCAGCGGGTTCTTGCCGTACGACGCGCTGGTTCGGCCGGTGCGCTGGAGGTCACATTGGGGAGCGATTACAGCCCGCACACCACAACCCGGGAGGTCGACCACGTGGTGGTCGATCATGGGGCGGCGGCCACGGCCGAGGTCTACTTCGAGCTGAAGGCACAGTCTTCGAATCTCGGAGCCGTCGACTACGGCGCCCTCCTCCAGGGGCGACCGCAGATGCTTCGCCGCAACGACCACGGCGCATTCCAGCTCTTCCGCATCGGCGACGCCGTCGCCAACCGCAACATCCACGCCGCGATCTACGACGCCCTCCGCCTGACGAAAGACCTCTAGCCCGCGCCCGTGACGGAACGTCGGCCGGCCCGGCGGGGCCCGGGCAGTTCGCCTGCTCCGGCGTCGCCCAAGACCCAACATGCGACAGAAAGTCCCCAACACGACGGGGTTGGGCCGCCTGGTACGGCGAATTCAGTAAGTTGGGGACCCAGCAACACCAGTCGGGTAGCCAGCAACACCAGTTGGGTAGCCACCGATCGGGTTTGCGGCGGTTCGCGGGTTTCGCCGCGGGCGCAGGGGTGTGCGGGTCCGGAGATCCATTGGACGCAAACCCTACGACGAAGAAAATCCTGGCGCTGCCAACCCAATTGGCTGAAGTTCTGTCTAGAAACGTCCGAGAATGTAAATCATGACTGCGAAACGTGCACTGATCACCGGCATCACCGGCCAAGACGGCTCCTACCTGGCCGAATATCTGCTTGACCTCGGCTACGACGTCGTCGGCATGGTCCGGCGGTCTTCCACGGTCAACTTCGAGCGGATTGCCCACATCCAGGACCAGCTCACACTCGCCTCCGGAGATCTGCTCGACGAGGTCTCCCTGATGGGTGTCATCCGCGAGCACCGTCCGACCGAGGTCTATAACCTCGCCGCCCAGTCATTCGTGCAGACGTCGTGGACGCAGCCCGTTTTCACCGGCGAGACGACCGCTCTCGGCGTGACCCGCATGCTAGACGCCGTCCGGGCCGTCGACCCGGAAATCCGCTTCTACCAGGCCAGTTCCTCCGAGATGTTCGGCAAGGTCCAGGCCGTCCCCCAGGACGAGGACACGCCGTTCTATCCCCGCAGCCCGTACGGTGTTGCGAAGGTCTACGGCCACTGGATCACAGTCAACTACCGCGAGTCCTACGACATGCATGCGAGCTCGGGCATATTGTTCAATCACGAATCACCGCGGCGGGGCATCGAGTTCGTGACCCGGAAAATCACCTACAGCGTCGCCCGCATCAAGCTTGGTCTGCAGACAGAACTTCGCCTCGGAAACCTCGATGCCCGACGCGACTGGGGCTTCGCCGGCGACTACGTGCGCGGCATGCACCTGATGCTCCAGCAGGACACTCCCGACGACTACGTGCTTGCCACCGGCGTCACCGAAACCGTCCAGCGGTTCTGCGAGGTGGCTTTCGGCCACGTCGACCTGAAGTGGGAAGACTACGTGGTCATCGATCCCCGGTTCATCCGCCCGGCTGAAGTCGAACTGCTCATCGGCAACCCGGCCAAAGCCGCCGAAAAGCTCGGATGGAAGCCCGAGGTTGCGTTCGAAGACCTCGTCAGGATGATGGTCGACAGCGACATGAAACTCATCGCCTCAACGAAGTAGCCACATGCGCACATTGTGACTTGGGTAGGTTAGACACTCTGAGACCGGTTTCACGGTCATCAGACACGGGTAGGTGCCGAAACGACCTGGGGGCGGGGCCCACGGTCATCAATCACCGCCAGCTCAGTCTCGCCGGCCGACCGGTTCGATCCGGGGAACGTTGGCCGCACCGTGGGTGCCGCAGCGGAGGCTGTCCGCTCCGGCCGGTACGTCCTGGCCCTGGTTGACAGATTCGGGGAAACGAGCGACTATTCGCAAGTAGGCTGCTCAGCGCGGGTGGCCTCCGGCGAAAGGGTTCCTATGAGATGCCTATCGATGCCACAATCGCACGCTCCCGCCCAACCTACCGGGGCGAAAAGGCGGCCGCTGTGAACCGCCGTTTCGGACCCCTGCTCGCTGCGGGAATGATCACGTCGGGTCTGCTGGTCACCATCGGCCTCGGCTCCCGGACGGCGTCGGCCGTCGGCGGCGGGACCCGGTCCATTCCCAGCGGTGGGACGACCAGCATCGGTTCGGGTGCTACCGGCGTCGACGGGATCGCGCAGCCGGAACTGCAACCGGGTGGGAATGCCGAGGAGGGGGCCGGGAGTTCAAATCGACCCCGTCCGGGCTTCAAGAACGGCAAGTTTCCGAAGAAGCCCCTCGATGCCGCGACGGTCGCGTCGTCGTCGGTCGCCGCGTCCAATCCGGAGCTGAACTGGTCCAGTCCCGGCCTCAACCACCGTGATCAGCGGCTGGCCAACGGGGGAAAGCAGTTCTCCGTCGAACCGCCCGACCAGGCCCTCTGCGTGGGCAACGGGTACACCGTAGAGAGTGTGAACAGCGTGCTCCGGGTCTTCGACTCGAGCGGCAGCCCATTGACCGGCGTCCAGGCACTCAACCCCTTTTTCGGCTACCCGGCTGCCATCATCCGCGGCCCCGTTAGTACGTTCGGGCCCGACGTCATCGACCCGGTCTGCCACTACGATCCCGAGAACAAACGCTTCATGGTGGCCATCACCACCCTGCATCGGGTCGGTACAACGCCTTCGTTCAGCGGCAGGAACACCATCGACCTGGCCGTGAGCAACACCGGTGACCCCACGGGGGCCTGGACCGTGTACAGCGTGCCGGCGCAGAATGACGGCACCGAGGGTACTCCGAACCATGGATGCACCCTCGACGGCGTCACCCCCGGGCCGTGCTTCCAGGACTACCCGCACATCGGAGGGGACCAGAACGGGATCTACATCACGACCAACGAGTACGACCTGTTCGGGCCCAACTACAGCGCAGCTCAGATCTACGCCTTCTCGAAGGCCCAGTTGGCCGCCCACCCGGCCTCGATCAACGTGACACTGGTCGAGAACCTGAATGTCGACGGATCACCCGGTTTCACCGTGTGGCCCGCCTCCTCACCGGCGGCGCAGTACTCGAACGAGCGCAACGGCACGGAGTACCTCCTCAGCACCATCGCCGGCGACGGATCCGAGACGGGCAACCCCACCGGTACGGCCCGTCGCATCGGCCTCTGGGCACTGACGAACACCAAGTCGCTCGATTCGGCAACGCCCGCCCTCGGGATCACGAGCCGGCTCATCAACAGCCAGACCTACGTGTTCCCCCCGAAGTCCGAGCAGAAGGTGGGGAACACGCCCCTGCGCGAGTGCATCAACGACACCGTCCTTGCGACCCCCTTCGGCGTCGGTTGCTGGAAGCTGTTCTTCTTCGGCGAACCCGCCCACAACGAAGTGCAGTCCCAGCTCGACTCCGGTGACACCCGCATGCAGCAGACGTGGTACGTCAACGGTGTCCTGTGGGGGGCCTCAGGCACAGCGGTGAACGTCAACGGCCAGCTGAAGGCAGGCATCGCCTGGTTCGCCGTCGAGCCGAAGATCAACGGCGCCGGCAAGGTCGAGGGTCACGTGAAGAAGCAGGGTTACCTGGCCCTCGGCAACAACAACCTCGCCTACCCGGCCCTCGCCATGGGCAGCAACGGCAAGGGGGCGGTCGCCTTCACCGTGGTCGGCAACGACCACTTCCCCAGCGCCGGCTACGCCACGATCGACGCCAGCGGCAACGTCGGGCCGGTGCACATCGCCGCCGCCGGCGCGGGACCGTCCGACGGGTTCACCAGCTACAAGGCGTTCGTCGGTGATCCACCCCGCACCCGGTGGGGTGACTACGGCGCCGCCGTCACGGACGGGGCCGACATCTACATCGCGTCGGAATACATCGCCCAGACCTGCACGCTGACTCAGTACCTGACCGGTGCCATCGGCAGCTGCGGAGCCACTCGCACCTCGTTGGCGAACTGGGCAACCAGGATCAGCAAACTAACTCCCTGATCCGAGCCGTCACGGGTGGACGGGGACGGACCCCGCCACCCGTCACGATCGGGGCCTTTTCCGCTCAGCGGCTTTCGCAACTACCGAACACGCGAACAGACCCAGCGATTGTGGCTGTGAGACCGAGCAAACGGCCGCGCCGGTCGGCGACGGGCCATTCGAGGAACACCCTGCGAGAGTGGCGAGGACGGGGCTGGGCCCATCCGGCCAAAAGGGCTGCGGTTGGGGGCTTTATGTACCGTGTCGATCCGTCCTTCATCCCACATGCAGTACGAATGGCCTGGGCGGAAGAAGCACCGCAGCGATTCTGATGGGCTTGCGGCA
The DNA here is from genome assembly GCA_031383405.1 of Acidimicrobiia bacterium. Lineage (GTDB taxonomy): Bacteria > Actinomycetota > Acidimicrobiia > Acidimicrobiales > JANYDT01 > JANMZO01. The sequence continues at coordinate 21,539 of JANMZO010000483.1, forward strand.
TGCAGGGCTATCGCGCCGAGGGCCTCAAGGGTTCGCGCAGCGTCGGGTCGGTAACCGCAGCTCACGTGTGCGGTCAGGGCGGCGACCAGCAACTGCTCCGCTTCTGCGGTCTGGCCTCTGGCATGGGCCAACAGCGCGCGCTCGTAATCGATACGTGCGCGTACGAACAGATTCTGACCGCTGAGTTCCAGTGTGGCGATTTCGGTGAGGGCGGCCGCGGCGCCCACGAGATCGCCTTCCACGCGGCTCGCCTCGGCGACCACGAGGAGAACGTGGGCGAGCCAGAGAGGTACTCCGACCCCGCGGAAGAGCTCGAGTGATCCCTCGGCCATGTCGCGAGCGGCCGTGCTGTCGCCGAGGCCGACCAGGACACGGCCGAGCGTGAAGATGCCGTCCGCCGCTCCAAGTTCGCTGCCGACTGCCGCTGCCTTCGCCAGCAGGCGGTTGATGCGGTTGGCGCCGGCTTCGAACTCGCCCGAGTCGGCCTCGAGCATTCCGAGCCAGACCTCCGAGAAGCCTCCCGTCGAGGGGTCGCCAACGGCGTCACAGCAGCGAAGCGATTCCTCGAACGATTCACGGGCCAACTGGAACTCGCCGCGGCCATGGGCGAAATAGCCGACCATATAGTGGTACCAGGCAAGGAAGAAGCGGCTGCCGAGTTGCTCAGCTGTGCGTCGGAGCTCCGCGAGCGATTCGGCCACGACCGTCTCGTCATGGTCGATGAGCCCGGTGACAGTCATCATTTTCCAGCCGTCCGCAACGGCCCACAGGTCACCGATCGAAGCCCCGTAGTCGATGCTGCGGGCCAAGGTGGCCCGGGCGGGTTCGGGGTCGCTCAGAGATGTCATCGCACCCACGGTGTTCAACGCACGGGCGGTGGCCCAGTTGTCGCCGACCGATTCGGCCATCTCGAGTGCGGCGGCCGAATGCGCGGTTGCCAGGGCATAGTCGCCGCAGTAGAGGGCGACATGCGCAGCGCCCCAGAGGGCTCGCGCAAGGACAGGGGTCGGAACAATCCTGTTCTCCTCGGACGCAAAGGCTCGGGCGAACCAGCGGGCGCCGGATGCGAGGTGACCCCGGAGCTCCCAGAACAGGGTGAGCGCAGTAGCAAGACGGAGGAGCTGGTCGTGTTGTCCTGTTGATGCCGCCCATTCGAGCGCGTCGTCGAGGTTGTCGAGGTCGTTGGATAGCCGGCCGAGATGGACCGGTCCATTGGCGAGCGCGAGGTGGGGCTCCAGTCGTTCAGCGAGATCGAGGAAGTGAAGGAGGTGTCGTGACCTCACGGCGTCGGCTTCGCGCGCCTCGATGAGGCGTCCGTGGAGGAATTGGCGGACCGTCTCGAGCATCCGGTAGCGGGTCTCTCCGTGGGTTTCCGTCACCTGCACGAGAGACTTGTCGACGAGCCTGGTGAGCAGGTCGAGGACGGCGTATGGATCGATCGAATCGTCGCTCCCGACAGCCTCGGCTGTCTCGAGCGCGAAGCCGTGCAGCACCGACAGCCGGCGGGCGAGCATGCGCTCATCGTTGGCAAGGAGGTCGTAGCTCCAGGCAACCGACGCCTCCAGTGTCTGTTGCCGTGGCATGACTGTGCGGTTGCCGCCGGTGAGGAGTCGGAAGCGGTCGTCGAGTGCATCGAGAACCCGCGCTGGCTGCATCATCCGGATCCGGGCAGCGGCCAGTTCGATCGCGAGTGGAATGCCGTCGAGTCGTTGGACAATCTGTGCGATCGCTGCCTGTGCGCGTCCGTCGGGGGCGAATCCGGGCCGGACCTGGCGAGCGCGGTCGATGAACAGCGCACAGCCGGCCTGCTCCTCGAGCGAAGGAACCCGCCACGTGATTTCGCCTTCGACGCCGAGCGGTTCCCGGCTGGTCGCCAGCACCCGCAAACCCGGCACGGCGCGGAGGAGTTGCGAAACGAGATCGGCGGTCGCGTCGAGGACCTGCTCGCAGTTGTCGAGCACGATGAGCGCAGAGTGACCGTGAAGCTGCTCGGTCAGGGTTGCGATGAGCGGGCGGCCATACTCCTCGCGCAGGCCGAACACCCGGGCGAGGGCCAGCCCGATCTCCTCACCCCGGCTGATGGCCGCCAGCTCCACCGACCATACGCCGTCGGGATGGTGTTCGAGACGGTCTGCCGCGGCCTGCAACGCGAGGCGTGTCTTGCCGCATCCACCGGCTCCGGTAAGTGTGATGAGGCGGTGTTCGGCGAGAGCGTCACCGAGCCGGAGAAGCTCATGCTCGCGACCGACGAAGCTGGACAACTGGAACGGCAGGTTCGTCGGGAGAGTCGAGGGAGCGCAGTGGCGGGAAGTCGTCTGGCAGGTCACCGTGGAGAAGCTGCCAGATCCGCTCGGGTCGGCCGAGATCCTTCAACCGATGGGAGCCCAGGTCGCGTAGGGATGCACTACCGGGCAGCGCATCGGCCACGAGATCGACCGTGGCGTCGGACATGACGATCTGCCCGCCGTGGGCGGTGGAGCGCATGCGGGCGCACCGGATGATCGTGGGACCGAAGTAGTTGCCGGCGTCGCGCAGAGCGATCTCCCCGGTATGGAGCGCCATGCGGACCCGGACCGGGTGACCCTCGGGCCAAGGTTCCTCGTTGAACGCTCTTTGCACGTCGAGCGCTGCTGCGACGGCGTCGGAAACCCGGGCGAACGCGGCGACGACGCTGTCACCCTCGCCTTGTTCGACGGGGCGCCTGCCGCCGTGAAGGGTGATCGCCGCATCCATAAGCTCGTAGTGGCGCGAGATCGACAGCGCCGCCGATTCGGGGGCCGATTCCCAAAGCGTCGTGGACCCTCGACGTCCGTGAGCATGAGGGTGACCACGCCCGAGGGCAGCGGGACCGTCAGATCCTCCGCCAGCCCACGCTTCTCGGTCGTCCCCATGAGCGAGTATGCCACTGACGTCGGAGGTGCTGTCGGATTCATGTCGATGATCGTGCTCGCACTTTCAGGTCCGAACATCCCCCAAATGGCATATCTCGGTCGTAGACCGATGCCTGGCACGCTCCGGCGCCGGTGCCTCCCCACTCACAAGGTTGTGTGAGGAGGCTGGAGTCCCGAGCCGGTCACCGCACGCGTTGCGACATACCCGACTCAACCCGAGTGGTGCCTGCTGCGATGAGCGGGAGTCGTCCAAACCTCCTCTGCGTTTGTGGTTATGGCATTGTTCTTATGGCTCGGAGCACATGCCAGGAGTCCGAGAGGGGGACGTTTGCGACATCTGAGAACGCAAGCGCTGCTCATCAGCGTGATAGGGGCGACCGTGCTGTCGGTCGTGCTTGTCCTGATCGCCGATGCGGTCAGTCCCCCCGACTCGAATGTCAGCCATTCGACGGGCCACTTGGCGATTGCTATCCCCGCGTTTCTGCTCGCGTGGTCGATCGCCCGCTGGTGCCCACGCCGTAAGAACACCCGCTCAGCGCGCTGGGGACGGAGAGCCGCAACAATCGGCCTCGTGATGATCAGCGCCGGATTCGTACTGGAGGCGATAGGTGCCTTCGGCTACGACGGCGGCAACTCTCGCATTGCGGCCCTCACCATGCTGCACAATGCCTCGTGGGTGATCCAGTTCCCGGGTGTCCCGATTCTCCTCGTTGGAATCCTGCTCGGCTGCCGCTCGCTCTTCCAACGAGCACCAGAACCCGCTTCTACGACCAGCTGATCGACCCGATTGCTGGTGCGCCTCTTGTGGCGGCTCCGTTGGCCAGCGACCAACGTCAACCGTTCAGAAACGCCAGCGTCGAAGCGGTCGCCCGCTCTGGCTCGTCGATCCAGGGCGCATGGCCGGCATGAGGTACCAGTTCAAGGGTGCACTGCGGTAGCCGAACCGCGAACTGCGTCGCAGTTTCGGCACCGCCATTGGGATCGTCCTCGCCCCAGAAGCAATACGTGGGGCTTGTGACGCGGGCCAGAAGGTCGTCCGTGAACAACATCGCCTCGTTGAGACCCGCGATTGGTCTGATCATCTTGGGCGTTGAACGGATCTCGTTCAGCAACGTCGGCGTGAACCGCAACAACGCTACGAACCAGTCAAGCATCTCGGCTGTGAACTTGCCCGATTCAACGGCACCCTTCAACCCGACCTGGCGAAGCATCATCTTCGCCCCCGCACGGCTGGGCGGCATCCGCGCCGCTATCTGACCGACGCCCGGAATGCCAGCGAACCTCATGACCAGTGGGGTGTGGTCCATCGGAACCCCCATCGACCAGCTGTACAAGACCACCCGGTCGACGCGCTCAGGCGCAGCAGCCGCTGCCCGGAGCGCGAAGAACCCACCGAACGAAGTACCCAACACATGGGCCTTAGCCAATGCAAGGGCATCGAGCAGATCGGGGATCAACAGGTCGGCGGCCCGCTTCACCGCATCGATGTCAGCCTTCCCTGCATCGCCTGGCATGGGATCGCTCAACCCGCAACCGGGTCGGTCGAGCATGATGCACCGGAACCCGCTCAGGCCCTGAACCAGATTGGCCCAACTGGTACCGGCCACCGAAGCTCCGTGAATCAAGACGACCGGCGGTCCCTCGCCGATCTCCTGTACCCGCACCGTGACGTCCAACTTCTCCAAATGGACGCGATGTTCGAACGGTTCCAACCCGAACGAGTCCCACAACCGTCCTTCTGCGCTCCGATACCTCGCTTCATCCGATCCCATGCCTCAGTTTGGCACCTGCCCGGGTCGCGTGCCGGATCGGTCAACCAAGACCGACGGGAGACTGACCAACCGAAGGCGAATTGACATGATCATCTCATTTTGAGATGATCGTCTCATGAGTTTGCGTGATGAGCAGCAGGCGCTCACCCGGCGAAAGGTGCTCGAGACCGTTCTGGAGCTACTCGCCGAGGGATCGCTTGACGACTTGTCGGTGCCCGCGGTGTCCAAGCGCAGCGGGGTCTCGCTGGCCACGATCTACCGGTACTTCCCGACCCGCGACGAACTGCTGAGTGCGGCCGCGGCGGAGCCATCGCGCTCGGCCCTAGGCCGAGCACCGGAGCGGCGAGCTGACGATGACGACCTGACAGCGTTCCAGCGGGCGATGTGGAATGACTTCGCGGCGAACCTCCCGCTGCTGCGGCACCAGGTGGCATCCACTGCGGGACGCGAGATGCGGGCCGAGCGCACCGAACGCAGTCGCGCACTGTTGGCCGGCTACGTCCAAGGTCAGGGCATCGACCCGAGAACAGAAGCGGGGGAACGGCTCATTTCACTGCTCATGCTTACGAGCGGCTCGTTGGCTCTCCTCGAGTTGCACGACCGCCAAGGGCTCACCGTCGATGACGCGTTGGAACGGTCGGGGTGGGCGATGCGGGCGCTCCTCGACGCGTCTCGGGTCAGCCAGCCGGCGAGGCCGGCAGGAACTAAGCCCCGTCAGACCAGCCGACCGAAACCGCGGTGAACGATGGACGCCGCAATCCGCACAAGTAGATCGCGGCGAGTGTTGCGCGGTTTCGCAGTTGTGATGTCGCTCTTCGCGTCGAGCGCATGCGAGCACGATCCCGACACCGACGGCGCCGCTCCTGACGACACGGCCATCACCAGAACCGAGCGTTCACCCGCCCGCGCCACCGCCGTGTCGACTCGACCGTCGCCAAAGTCGACATCGCCCGGCTTCGTCGATCCCGGCGATCTCTACGCCGTCGACCTTGCCTCCGGCCGCACGACCCGACTCACGACCGATCCAGGGATCGACGGCGCCCCGGCTTGGATGCCCGACGGTCAACATCTGCTGTTCGGTCGTGCCCCCGCCGACGCGCCCACGGGCGCAGCCGACCTGTACCTCTTGACCATCGACGGTCTCGCCGAGCGGAGGCTCACAGACAACCCCGCGAACGACGAGACGCCCCGGTCGTCACCGGACGGCGACTCCATCGTGTTCATGAGCACCCGCGACGGCAACCCGGAGCTCTACCTGCTCACGCTCAAGTCCGGCACCGTGCGACGCCTCACCCGCGATCCTGGCGCCGATCGGTTCCCGGCGTTCTCCCCTGACGGCGCATCCATCGTGTTCACCAGCGACCGTGCCGGCGACGAGGACCTCTACTCCCTGCGGCTCGCCGACCTGACGACCCGACGCCTCACCGACGGGCCACCACCTGAGCTTTTGCCGGCGTTCTCTCCCGACGGCCGGACCATCGCCTTCACCACCGGGCATGCGATCGAGGTCATCGACAGCAACGGCTCGAACCGAAGAACGCTCACGCGCGACGCCGCGAACCACCCCAGCTGGTCGCCCGACGGGCAACGCCTCGCCGCCGTCACACAGACGGGCAGTGGCGCCCTGGTCATCTGCATCATCGACGTCGCCAGCGGTTCGATCACCACTGTCACCGACGACCACGCCGATGCCTTCTACCCGGCATGGTCACCAGACGGTTCAACCATCGTGTTCACCCACGTACTGCGACACCACTAAAACAACCAGTAACTCGACCACCGACCCTGATACAGCAAGCAGGAGTGAACATCGCCAAACCATCGACACCCCAACCACGCCGACGCCGTAATCTCACCCCCTGCAGATCGCCGTCACTACCATCCACGCGATGGTTGCGCCACCCTCGCACGCGCAGAGCGCCCACCTCACGTCGCAGCCCCCTCCACGCCGCACGCTTCGCCGTTGATCAGCACATCGTGCAGTCGGCGTGGCCACGGTGCTTCCAACGAAGCGGTCGATGGCGAGGTGGGCATCGATGAACGGACCCAGGCATGCGGCGCATGCCCGTCGTATCGAGCGATGCCCAGACAGCGAACGTAGCGTCGCTGCCGGCTTCGATGCCGTTGGTTTTCTCATGGTGCGGACAGGGTGTGCCGGATCGTGCCTGGATCGGCTCGTCGATCGAGCGGTCTTCGTGCACGACGTGTTTCGTCGGTTGCGGGGACGCGTTCCAGTTGGTCCCGGTGATCGTCAGCCGTCAGTCCGAGCACGACGTGTGAGAAGCCGGCGTTGATCGCGACCCGGATGGCATAGTGAGTGACGGCGGGCTGGTCGTAGGAGACCGACAGCCGCACCCCCCTGCCCCGTGGTTTCGTGGTGGGCGATGCAGGATTCGAACCTGCGACCTCTTGCGTGTCGAGCAAGCGCTCTAACCAACTGAGCTAATCGCCCCGGATGCTGAAGGAGCCGTAAAATCGTAGCAGCCAATCGCAGATGGCGAAGACTGCCGGACATGGAATGTGCGAATCGGGGAGCTCGGAACGGGGGGTTTCGTCGGCGCTTCAACTCGACGTGCCCCGAGACCGCGCTCCGTGACCATGAAGCCGCCGTACGGCAACTAATCGACCTGGCGATGACGGGTGGATCGGCATCGGCAACCGCATTCCCCTCTGATGACCCTCTACCAGGTGCCGCCCGGTCTCCTCCCCGACGAGGCCATCCGGGCGAACTCACGGCCACGAGCGTCTTCGGTCGGGGGGCCGTCCAGGCGGTGCAAACCACCCAAACCCCGTGGGCCCGCCTTCTCGTGACGTCACCCGCGGCTTCGCCGACACGATTGCCACTGGGGCGCCACGTTGCGGCCGGAGTGCGACACACCAGCCGCAACCTGACACCGGAGCCGCAACCGTCAGCAATCAAAGGTCAGTGAACTGCCCAGCTCCAACGTTGCGGAACGCCCATCCGCGTGACCGTCGAATCGGTGCGCCGCGCACCAGTTGCCGCCGAAGCCGCCGCCGAAGTTGCCGCCGAAGCCGCCGCCGATCTGGCCGCCGACGGTGTCGTGTACGCAGAGGTTCGATTTGCCCCG
>JANMZO010000413.1:0-14080 GCA_031383405.1 Acidimicrobiia bacterium
CCGAACCACCACGTTGTATGGCAACCGGGACGTTCTGCGTGTCGAGGGCTGCGGTTTCGGCGAACTCGGGGTCTCCAGACACCGCAACGTCGAACGCACAAGCGTCGACATCGTCGGTCGCGACGCCCTTGACTTCACAGGTAGATCGCGCCGAACTCAATTGCGTTGGGGTGATCACCGGGTTGGTACGTGAGGGGAAATCCGGGTCCCAGAACGTCTCCGGCCCCTCACCGGGCCTATAGGTGAACAACGAGGTCGGCCCCGTGACCAACCACGATCGTCCGTACTCGATGTATTTCGAGTCGTAGCTGATCCCGGCGGCTTTGAACTTTATCCCGTCCTTGGCGATCAAATCGGTCGGGGTTGCGCCGCCGAACTCACCGAACAGGCCCGTCATCTGTCCGCCCCGCGCCGGGTGAAGGGCAATCGAAAAGTTGATCGATCGGCGAGCCAGCGTGATGCTCATCGTGGAGCCGTCGGGCCATCCAATGAAGAACCCTCCATTGCGGTCCCGGACCACTCCGCCCGATGGAAGTTCCGCACTCCCGACGATCGTCGTCGACACGCCGTTGATCAGCACCACACCCGGCCGGAACTCGACGCGGTCGCTCCCCACTTTCACTGCCAGCGCGCTGTTGATCGACACCGTTTGCGAGTTCGGAAGCGGGGCTTGCCGGACCTGGATCTCCAAATCCCCGGACGCCGAACGAGCGGCAACAAACTCACCGACAGCCTGAAAGTCATAGCCAAGCCCGTCGAACGTCGTGAGGTGCGGATCGCCCTGCGATTTCCCCTGCTTTTTCTTGGAGTCCTTCGGATCTTTGGTCGGACCAGACGGATCTTTGGTCGGATCAGACGGATCAGACGGATCAGACGGATCAGAGGGTTCCGACGGATCGCACGGAGCCGGAATCGGCGGGCATTTCGATGTCGGTTCAGGTGGCGTGCCTGGATCGCTCTTGTTCGGTGGCTCCTTGGACTGGCAATCACCGCACGGCTGGTTAGGATCATCGGAAGGATCGAGCGGCTCCGCGTCGGGAAAAAGCGAAGGAAGCCCATAGTTCAAGGAACCATCCCTAAGCGGCGTTCGAGAGCCATTCAAGGGGAAGGGCAATCCCAGACTTTCAACCCATTCAACGCCGCCAGTTACGGTGAAGCCGCGACCGCCGGAACTTGTCCATGCGGGCCCGCCACCAAAGCCAGGAAGGCCAACTTCAAGCGACTGCACGTCGCCGATACCGTCCTCTTTTTTGCCGGTCTCATCCGCACCAGTTTCCCATACGCATGTGACTTTTAGTCCTACACCAGCCCCGTAACCGACTCCGGGCTGTACGGCACCGCTCGGATGGACACCTTCCGACCCGAAGACAATCCCGCCCGTTGCTGATCCTCCGGGTCCGAAATATCCTTCGGCATTTACGCCCAGGTAGCAGAACCATCCCAGCCCCGTTGGGTCTCTCAGACCGACAGGGTCATTTGCTACGTACGCATAGTGATTGGTGTCGCCCGCAGCGAAGCCGAGCGGATCGCGGGCGGTCCATCGGCGGATTGACGGGTCGTAGTCGCGGGCGCCGAAACGGACCAGGCCCGTGTCGGGGTCGTACAGACCGCCGCCGAAACCGAACGGCTGGAAGCCGGGATTGGTGTCGGTGATGATGTTGCCCCATGCGTCGTAGTTCAGGGACTGCATGACTTCTCCGGTCGACGTGTCCACCACCACGCGAACGCTGCCTCGATGGTCGGTCACCAACCGGTAGAGGCCGTCAGGCGTCTGAACCGCAGCCGGGGTTATGGCGTCGGGCTCGTAGATGTACCGCTGATCGACATCGCCTTTGGGGTTGAGGTGCGCCAGCGGGCCGAGTTCCGCGATCCCATACATCCACCGGTCCCGGATTGCTCCGTTCACCGACTTCGTTACTCTTCGACCGGCGTGGTCGACGCTGTACGCGACGGATTTCGTCGGCAATGCGAATCCCAACAACGCTCCGGAGGGATCGTAGGAGTAACGCGTCGTCCCAGCGTCGGAGTACTTCGACGCCAGTCGACCATCGCTGTCGTAGGCGAACGTGGAGGTGCCGTGCTCGATCAGCCGATCGGCAGCATCTGCGCCGGAACGTGTCACGACGCCATTCATCGTGGTGGTTTGGAGATTCCCGTTTGTGTCGTACGCAAACGACGCCGAAGGCTCAACAGTGCCCCGAGACGAAATGAGGCGATCTGCCGCGTCGTACTGGTATTCGGCGACAAGGCTCCGCCCAAGCACCGTCTCGTTGGCATTCGTCACGAGGCCCATATCGTCACGAGTAAGCGTTTCGGTGAAGACCGCCCGGCCGTTGAACTCCGCGGTCGACCCCTTCCGTTGCCCGAGACTGTCGTAGGTGATCCGCTGCTGCAGCCGACCAGCGGTGATGACCGCCGGGGCGCCGGTCACATCTCCGTAGTCGAACACCACCGGTCCAACCGAGCGCACCTGGCCCGAGGGGGCATAGACCAGACCAATGGACGGTCCGCCGGTGATGTCCTCCCCTTGAAGGCGCCCGTTCTCGTCGTAGCTGTAGCGGACGACCGGTCCCTCCGCGCGTCTCTCGCTAACGAGCTGCGGGCCATTCCACTCGAAAGTCGTGGAAACACTTCCGTCGGTGAGGGCAACTACCTTTCCGGCTTTGTCGTAGGTGAATGACGTGCGCCGAGCCCCCGTCTGGTACGTTTCGACTCGTCCCTTCTCAAATGTGATGCCTTCGAACAAACCGTCGCCACGTCGACGGCCGAGAAGGTTCCCATTCGGGTCGTATTCGTACGTTGACCGATTCGTCACTCCGTTGACCGTCGGTGTCGATTCGGCGGCGATCTGCCCGTCCGATCGGTACCGGAAGGAATGCACACCACCTCCGGGTGTCTTCAGGTTCGTGACCCTGCCGGCCCCGTCGAGGTTCGCCGTTGTCTGGCGCCCTAACGGCCCTTCGAAAACTGCGGCGCGTCCGTCGCGGTCCAGGCGTTCAGACCATACGCGACCCGCGGGGTCGGAGATCTTGCGAAACCCTGGACCGTTTTCGACCTTCCACTGCCGGTTGATGTCCGGTCCGCGAACACTGAATCCGCTCAATTCCCCGTCGCCGGAATAGGTAGTCGCACTCGAAAGGTGACCGGGCAATACGGCCTCAACAATTCGTCCCGCGCCGTCGATTCGTTCAGTTGTCTTCCGGCCTGACGAATCGATCGTGATGAATCCGGGGAGCGAAGTGTCGAACGCCAACGTGGTGGAGTTCGTTCCAACCGAACGGGTAAAGGTCATCGCCACAGGCGTGCCCATGGCGGAGTGGTCAGCGGCCCAACGGCGCTGTTCCGTGACGGTCCGTTTCGCTCCATTCGGGAGAACGGTCGTTGTTGAGGATCGTACGGGACTGTTCCAACCGAACCGGGAATCAGCCGTCCATGTCGACTCGACGCGGGTGCGGTCGGGAAACAGCAAGTTTCCTTTCTCGCGGGCGCGCTCTGACTCGAAACGCAGACCGGTCTCATCAACATGACTCCGCCGAAGGACCCCGTTGGAAACCTGGGCCTGGTCAACGGTGGGGGCACCACTCTCCCGGAGAGTCGCAACTATGACCGAGTCCCCCGAGACACTTCGTACATAGGTCTGTACAACGTCGCCGCGTTGGTGTCGGGTCATACGACCGTCGGAGCCGTAGGCAAAGCGTTCTTTCACCGGACCGCTGATCGATTCGGCCAAAAGGCCGGCCCCGTCGTACCCGAAGGACGCCAGGATGTCGCTCGGCGCTGCAATGGCTTCGATTCGACCACCGCTTACCTTCAAGGTCGAAACGCGCCCGTTTTCGGAGCGGATCGCATACGGGACGCCGGTCTTGCGCCCCCTGTACACCTTGAGCTTTCGACCGTCGGCGAAGGTGACCGCATCGAGCCCGTTTGCACCCCAGGCGTTGCTGACCAGCACCACCCCTGTTGCGGTGTCGAGCGTCCGAAGGTGACGCCCATCGACTCCGAACTCGGCCGCCGTGGTTCCATCTGCGGCAGCTACCAGCCAACCGGGACGACCATCCGCAAGAATCACCGCAACGGGGCGCACAATGCGGCGACGCCCCGACCCGTCAACAACAACACCGGACGCAACGTCAAGCATGTCGACCGATTCCAACGACCAACCCGCCAGACCAAGCGGCGACGGCTGGGTTCTCGCGCTCGCCCACGTGATCGATTCCGACGAACCCGGCAAGTCTATGGTGACCACGTTGTTCTGGAGATCGCACGGCAGTTCAGCGCCGTCCTCGCAGATCTCCACATCAAGTCTCGGGCCGGCAGGTTCTCGGACCTGCGCCCGGCCTTCCACCGCACGGTCCACCTGCACCGCTTGGCATCCGATCAAAATGAGACCCAAGACGACCGCCAGTCGACGACTACGGGAAGATGCGCTCTCTCCCTTCCCCTTTCGGCCCGGCATCCAACACGACCGTATGTTCGGCATCATTCTCGTCCCCGTCTGTTGACTATCACTGAGGACATCGTCAGCGCTAGGGCACTCTCCCTTCATCAGGGGTTCCCCTATTCCCTGACCCACGGACGACCGGGGCACGTAGAAACTATTGATCCCAAGACGATCTTTACAAACGCCCCGGTGTCCCGGGTCCGATTTCGACAACCCATCAAGGCGACCCGGGCAGCCGTCCCAGACGATTCACATACCTTGCGCGCTTAGCAACTGTCGCCCATTTTGTCTCCCGAACTTCACGAAACCAGGTGGACTCGCCGGATGCATCGGACGCCAGACCCGGAATACGGGCAGCTCAGCGGACTGGAGGACACTGAATAGATAATGGGAATCGTTCTCATAATCCTTCGGTCGTGGGTTCGAGCCCCACCCGCCCTACAGAAAGAGCCCAGGCCAGAGCGACTTCAACGGTATTGAGCAAGCCAGAGGACCGGGTTGTCTGCCATTTTGTCCCCCAAGAAGACTGTCCCCCAAGAAAATCGCAGCAAATGGCAACCGGACTGCCGAGCTATTCAGAGGCGCGCGTCGAAGTTGGCGAATCCAATATTGCGACGAGCGTGAAGGAGACGCCTCCGTCGAACGACGTCGAGGGCTAAAGGGGCACGCGTCGGCCCTCAGGAACTCACCGCCCACCGATCCCAGGGGGAACGAATTCGACAGACGTCACTCCTGTCACCCGCCGGACATCCTTCCGCCGATCGGCCGACCTTCGCCGAAGCGAACCGGTTTCGTTTCTGGAGAGCTCGACGCAGAGCTTGTGCCGATTCTGCAAGGATGCCTTCATGGCGGAACTGGTCCCCGGGCTGTACGACCGTCTTGTCGACGAACTGCTGCGAGCGGAGCTGCTCGGCCTCGATACCCGCTCCCTGCGGGCCACATTCGCGAAGGTCGACGCCGCGGAACTCGCGGACCGAGTCGGTGAAGTGATCGGCCGTTTGGCGAAGCTCGCGCTCGCGGCGATCCCGGCTGAGGACCGCTCCTCCGAAGCGGTCGGGATTGTGCGCGCGGTTCTCGGAAGCATCAGCGCAGCCCGGCCAGGGATGCTCAGCTCTAACGACATGCTCGTCGATCCGATCGAGCGTCTCGTGGCGATCGAACGGCTCGCTCCGACGAACGAGCCGATCCCGATCAGGCGGCCTCTGACACCATTGCGTGACACAGTCCTGATGACGAACAACCGCAACCAACCGTCGGTGGGGTACGAGATCGCCGCGGAGATCGAATCGGCCGACCGGATTGATGTCGTGCTTGCGTTCATCCGCTGGACCGGAATCCGCGACCTGATCGATCCGCTCCGACGATTCGTCCAGGACGGCAAGCGTCTACGCGTCATCACGACGACATACACCGGAAGCACGGAGCTTCGGGCCCTCGATGAACTCATGAGCCTCGGGGCTGAAGTCAAGGTCTCCTACGACACCACCTCGACCCGGCTCCATGCGAAGGCATGGATGTTCCAACGACTGAGCGGGTTCTCGACGGTCTACATCGGCTCGTCGAACCTCACGTTCTCGGCCCAGGTCACCGGCCTCGAATGGAACGTGCGAGCGTCGGAGCGAGCCAATCCCGAACTCGTCGCAGCATTTGAGCGAACGTTCTCGACGTACTGGGAGGACCGCCAGTTTGAACCGTTCGACCGCGAACGGTTCATCGAGCAGTCACTCCGCAAACCGGGCGACGACATCCTCACCCCGTTCGACATCACGCCGCGTCCGTTCCAGGAAGCGATCCTGGAACGTCTGCAGGTCGAACGGCAGAAGAACCATCCGAACACGCTGATCGTCGCCGCGACCGGGACCGGCAAGACCATCATCGCAGCGCTCGACTACCGGCAACTCCGAACGACACTGCCACGGTCGCGTCTGCTGTTTGTCGCTCACCGTGACAGCATCCTTCGCCAAAGCCGAAACATGTTCCGCCATGTTCTGAAAGACGGTTCGTTCGGCGAACTCTGGGTGGGAGGTGACCGCCCTGTAAAATGGGAGCACGTGTTTGCGTCGATCCAGTCGATATCGGCCAACGACATCCCAGCGATCGACCCCCGTCAGTTCGACGTAGTGATCGTCGACGAGTTCCACCACGCGGCCGCCGACACCTACGCCACCCTGCTCGACCATCTCAAACCCCGGCATCTTCTGGGCCTGACCGCGACGCCGGAACGCTCCGACGGCCTCGACATCCTGCGCTGGTTCGGCGGACGCATGGCGGTGGAACTTCGGCTGTGGGACGCTCTGGAGCAGGGACTGCTGTCGCCATTCCACTACTTCGGCATCCATGACGCCACCGACCTCACCGGGATCACCTGGCGGCGAGGTACCGGGTACGACACGGCGGAGCTCACGAACCTCTATACCGGGTCCGATGTCTGGGTCGGCAAGATCCTCGAGGCGCTGACGACCAAGGTCGGTGACCCGCAGTCGATGCGGGCAGTCGGCTTCTGCGTCGGGATCGACCACGCCAACTTCATGGCCAACCGCTTCAACCGGGCCGGCCTCGCCGCCCGCGCCATCACGTCACGCACGTCCGACGCGGACCGTCAAACAGCAACCAACGATCTCCGTGACGGCAAGGTGCAGATCCTTTTCACCGTCGATCTGTTCAACGAGGGCATCGACATACCGTCGATCGACGTCGTGCTCATGCTCCGACCGACCGAGAGCGCCACGATCTTCCTCCAGCAACTCGGACGCGGACTCCGACACAGCGCCGGTAAGGACGTACTCACCGTTCTCGACTTCGTCGGCCTGCAGAACCGGCAGTTCCGGTTCGACCAGCGCTTCCGCCGCCTGCTCGGCCGCTCCCGCCGCGAACTCGAAAACGACATCGTCCGCGACTTCCCGTTTCTCCCTGCGGGCTGTCGCATCTCGCTTGATCCCGTCGCCCGCGACATCGTGCTTCGCAACGTGCGATCCGCCCTGCCGTCGAGCTGGCCGCAGCGCATCCGGGAACTCGAATCCCTCGGGGATGTTTCGCTGTCGACCTATCTCCACGAAACCGGTCTCGAACGCGCAGAGCTCTACCGGGGCGGCCACACGTGGACCGAACTTCGCCGCGCCGCCGGACTGCTGAGTACGAAAGCTGCCGACGGAGAAGGCGCCGTCGGCCGCGGTATCGCACGCCTTCTCCACGTCGACGATCGGAGCCGCCTCGACCGGTATCTCGCGCTGCTGTCGCGTCGCACGCCGCCCACGGCAGCAGATCTCGACGAACACGATCGCCGCAGCCTCGAAGGGCTTCTGCTTACTCTGCTCAGTCCGAAGAAGGGCACGTTCCCGAGCCTCGACGACGCAACCGCCGAACTGTGGCGGCATGAAACACTCCGTCATGAACTCCTCGAACTGCTGCCGCTGCTCGACGACCAGATCACCCACCTGCACATTCCAATCGGGATCGCCCAGCCCATTCCGCTCCAGGTCCATGCGTCGTACACCCGGGAGGAGATCCTTGCCGCGTTCAACGCGAGCACCGTAACCTCGCCCCTGCCATTGCAGGCCGGGGTGCACTGGCACCAGGCGAGTCAGACAGATCTCCTGTTCATCACACTCCAGAAGTCCGACCGCGACTACTCCCCCACCACCCGCTATCTCGACTACGCGGTCAGCGACACGCTCTTCCACTGGGAATCGCAGTCCGACAAAACCGTTGCCGGCGAGATCGGTCAGCGGTACATCAACCACGCGGCACGTGGTACGAACGTGGCCCTGTTCATCAGGCTGGCCAAAACCGACAGTTCCGGACGCACGATGCCGTACTTCTGCGCCGGCACCGCGTCGTACGTCGAGCACCGCAGCGAACGACCGATCCAGATCACCTGGCGTCTCCACCAGCCCCTCCCGGGTGATACCTTCGCCAACTACCGCGCCGCCGTCGCGTAACGGTACGCGCGCTTACCTGCCAGGTAGGTCCGCAAGACGGGCCGAGATCAAGGTCGGATCGTCTTTTCGCGAATTCATCGGCCTGAACCCACAACGGAGTGCCGACGGGGACATGGGCGAAACACGATCGGGTGAGACCGAGAGTGCGGTGCGGATCGCTTTCCCACCGTGCTTTCCCAGCGACAGACGCGAGGTCGGCCGCCTGAGCCACAAACCTGTGCGCCCAACCATCCACATGACGAAATGCGGGAAGGTAGTCGCTCTTCAAACCGTTGCAGCCCACCTTCACCCGCCAGGTATGCCCGTGCCTGTGGCAGGTAGATCCGCAACACGTGGTGTGCGAGGACCCGGGTGTGCATCTCCAGCGGCGCATGACCGTCGGCATCAGCCTGGGCGGCGCACGCGTCCATCAGCGCAACGAGCAACGCAAGTTTGTAGGTGGCCGTGCGACGGCCCTCGTCGATGACCTGCAGCAACCGTTCGGCCACGACTTCAACGCCGTCAGCCATCAGGACCCAGTCGGTGCAACCTAGCCGGAAACCACTGCCACACCCATTTTTGCTGTGCTTCCAAACGAAACTGTTCGGTGACGCCCAACACCGGACCGTTGACCGTTGCGTCCGAGGACGATCGAGCAGGCCTGACATCAGCGCACGGGGACGACCCGCAAGATTCCTCCGGCCTCGTAGTCGACGACGAGGAGCTCGCCCCTGGCGTCGTGCCCGAAAGCGGAGAGCATCTCCACCGGGAGCTGGGTGCTCCAGTCCTTGCGGTCGACCGCGGCCGTTCCGTCGTAGCGGAAGCTGCGGATCCACCCAAAACACCAATCGGCGTAGAAGTAGTGGCCGTCGAGTTCGGGGATCGCCGCGCCGCGGTAGACCTCGCCGCCGACGATGGAGCAGCCCTTGTCGATGTCGTCGTGACGGACTTCGACCACCGGGGACACGAGCGGTGACGCAGGGGTACCCTTCAGGTACGGTTTCGAGCCCTGCATGATCGGCCAACCGAAGTTCAAACCTGGAACATCGAGCTTCACCACATCGATCTCCTCGATCGTCTCCTGGCCCACATCGCCGATATAGGCGAGCCCGGACTTGGCGTCGATGCTGAACCGCCAGGGATTGCGGAACCCGTACCACCACACTTCGGGACGCCCGTTCCTCCCGTCAGCGAAAGGATTGCCGGCCGGTATCGCATAGGGCGCGGTCGCGATGTCGATGCGCAGGATCGAACCCGGCAGCGTCTTCGGGTTCTGTCCGTTGTCCTTGGCCCGCGCACCGTCGCCGAGCGAAATGTAGAGGAGCCCGTCGGGACCGAACCGCAAAGCTCCGGCGTTGTGGCGGACCGCGGTGGGGGCCTTGTCGACGCGGAGAAGTTGCAGGCGGCTCGCCGGCTCGACATGGCGACCGTCGGGCGCAACGGTGTACGACACGAGCAGGTTGTCGTTGTCTTTCCGCGTATGGAACACGAACACCCGACGATCCACCGGGTACTTCGGATGGAACGCGATACCCAGCAGCCCCTGCTCGATGCTGCTCGACTTCACGAAGCCCTTGAGGTTGAGAAAGGGCTCCTTCAACAGCCGTCCGTTCTCGACGACGCGAGCCGTGCCCGCACGTTGCAGCACGAACAGCAGTCCGTCATCGAGCGGCGCAGCGACATCGACCGGTTCAACGAGACCAGTCACCACGGCCTGCAGCGCAAGCCGCTTCAGCGGCGGCAAGACCTTCGTGGTCGGTGGCACTTCGCCCGTTGGCGACGGTGCCGACGTGACCGACGTGACCGACGTGACCGACGTGACCGACGTGACCGACGTGACCGACGTGACCGACGTGACCGGCGTCGAGGTCGGAGCGATAGAGGTCGTCTGCGCGACCGAGCTATGTGCACTTATTATCTGGGTGGCGGTAAGCACGAGCGCTACCGACATGGCTGACCCGGCACGGCGGCGACGGCGACTGTCGGAAGGCCGAGGGGGCCGGGGGGCCGGGTGGGATCGAGCTGACCGCATGGGGGTAGTCACACCCCGGATCTCTGCGACGCCGCACGCATGCGGTGGAGCTGCTCCCATCCGAGGTAGCTGGTGATGCCGTTGTCGTCGTAGAAGATGACCGGCCCGTCACAGATGAAGAGGTACTCGGTGTCCTCGAGTGCGGTGGTCGCGCCATGCAGGACACCGTTGGGTTCATAGTCGTAGTCACCCGCCTCCAAGACGCCGTGCCGCACCTGCAGCCTGCCCTTCAGGATGTAGGTGTGAGCCGCCGAAAGATGCTTGTGGGGCGGCGCGACGTAGCCCTGGGTCCATCGAAATAACGCGGCCCAACGGCCCGACTCCTCCCCGGTCCACAGCACCTTCATCCAGGCCCGACCCGGATCGGTTTCGATCCAAGGATCCGACGCACGGACGATGATGTCGGCAAGTTGGTCGTTGACGGGCTTGAGGGAATCGACGAAGGCCATCGACGACTCTACCGCGGCGTCCGTGCCGCCCACCTGGCTGCGGGGTGCACCCACGGCCCGGGCATGCCTTCTCACAACGTGGCACACTGACCTGCAGGTCACCCCCGGGTTCAGACACTCAGACACAACGACTCAGACACAACGACTCAGACACAAGGAGGAAGTGATGGGAGAAGTTCGCATCGTTCGAGACGGTGGACCGTCGCCAATAGTTGCCGGTGGCGCCGACACCAACGGGAGGTTTGATTTTCTGGTGAGCACGTACCCGTACCTCGCCGGGCCACCGCTGCATGTTCACGACGAGCAGGACGACACGTTCTTCGTCCTTGAAGGGATCCTCACGATCCAGGTCGGCGATGAGCTGATCGATCTCGGCCCGGGCGACTTCGCCACGGTGCCACCCGGTATCGCCCATACCTTCGCGAACGCGAAGGCCGACCAGGGACCGGTGCGGGCGGTGAACGTGATGACGCCGGGTGGCTTCGACGGCTACTTCCGTGAGGCGTTCGCTTCGGGCGGCCCGCCCGATCCGTCGATCATGAACGACCTCGGCCGCAAGTACGGCGTCACGTGGGTCGGCCCCACGATCGCCGGCCGACTCGGCCTGAACTGAGCCGGTGGCCCAGGCCGGCGACGATGCTGGTGGCGATCGCGACGAAGCGGTCGACGGCAACCGGTCTGGTTATCCGCTTCGCTCTCACAGGGCGACGACGCCCGACAGACCGCTAAGCAGAAGGGCCGCGGCGATCTCCGCGTCGACGCGGACTGGCTGATTCACCTTCATCCGATTGAATCCGCCGATCCGGCGCGGCGACTTCCCTGGTCACGGGAATGACTTCTTCCAGCCGCGCTTACGGATCAATAATGGTGAGCGAGGCATGCAACGGCCGCCCCGGTAGTTCAACAACCCGGTGCTTTCCTATCATTGACTCATAGGCCAGAGTGGTGCCATGAAATCGGTAGAACTACTCGAGCGGATCGTCGTCGATCCGGAGGTGTGCTTCGGTAAGCCAACAATCCGTGGACATCGCCTCTGGGTGTCCCTCGTGCTCGGCTACCTTGCCGAAGGCTGGACGCCAGAACAGGTCGTCGAGGAGTACCCCGGTATCGAAATTGATGACGTCCGCGCTTGTGTCGCGTACGCGGCAAGGCTTGCAGATGTCGGCTTCGCCGACCTTGACGACATGGCGTGAAATTCAAACTCGACGAAGACCTCGGCACCACCGCGCTCCGCTCATTCGAGACCGCAGGACACGACACATCGACCGTTCACCTACAGAACCTCGCCGGCGCTCCCGACGAACATGTCCTGCGAATCTGCACCGGTGAGCAGCGCATCCTGGTCACACTCGACCTCGACTTCGCCAACTCCATCACCTACCACCCACGGTCCACAAGCGGGATCGCCGTTCTGCACATGTCCGCAAGGTGTGCAATCGAGGAGTCGGACGCTCCGCCGACACGCAGACTCGACAGTGGGCAGCTCCTTGCGGTTCTTCCGACCGGTGTGATCGCCCCACCGACCATGCTCGCGCTGGCCGCACGGCGAGACCTTCAGCGGCGGATTCGGTCGGCGACAGCTTGATACCTCGACCTTGGCGACTTTGCGGTCCGAACTTCGGTGGAAGGCCCATACCTCGTCCCGTCTTCTGTCCGATCAGCAGTGGTGCTTGCACTGGCAGGTCTACGTCGATGCGAATAGAAGCGAATCCGTTGTCACGACGGCTGAGCCGCTTGGGTTCACGCTGCGCAGGACGACTGGGAGGAACCGATTCCGCCCGTCGTTCCGCTCGTGGCTCGGACGAGGAATCCTTGCTCCTACTCGCGCTTGCCGTCTGACTTACCTTCTCCGGCAACACGAAGGCGAAGGAGCATCTCTCCAAAAAGGATGTGGAACTTTTGCCAGATTGATGCTTCTTCAATTTCCCGCTTCCTCCTGCTCGAACCGAATTTTCACGGAAGGACCACTCGCGACGGCCCTCGTTAAGACATTCGACACCTGGCCGACGCTCCCTCGGTGCGATCGCCAAAGAAGAACGATCACCCGACCGAACCCCCCCAACTTCGTTCGACTGGATCCGCGATCCTTCGCTAGGCAGGGCACCGTGTCTACCGTGCTTAGGATCGAAAAAGGCAATTCTGGGACGCAATGGCCGCCAAGGAGATCGACAACCCCGTGCTGTCCTATCGGTCGACCCATAGACCAGAATGGCGCTATGACATCGGTAGAACTACTCGAGCGCATCGTCGTCGATCCCGAGGTCTGCTTCGGTAAACCAACAATCCGCGGACACCGCATCTGGGTGTCGCTCGTGCTCGGCTACCTTGCCGAAGGCTGGACACCGGAACAAGTCGTCAAAGAGCATCCCGGTATCGATATTGACGACGTTGGCGCCTGTGTCGCCTACGCGGCACGACTCGCCGATGTCCGCTTCGCCGACCTTGACGTCGTGGCGTGAAATTCAAACTCGACGAGAACCTCGGCACCACCGCGCTCCACATATTCGAGAGAAGTTGAGTCGTCAGATCTGGATTCAAAGCCGACAGGCCACCAAGGACAAATTCACACGCCCGTTCCGGGCTCAACGGCTCTGCCGTCACCCGCAGGTGCGTAATGGGAGTCGCTCAAAAGCTCCAATCATCTGCCCCGGCAAACCAACCCTTCGCCTTCCATTAACCGTTTCCTCGATCCGGATCCATCTCGCAGCGGCGCCGTGAAACGGGCTGTTCGAATCGACGGCGTACAGCGGCAGATTCGCATCAAGCAACATCGGGCGCCAGCGATGTCCAGAAGGTCGAGCACATCACCAATGTTCGCAACATCAACGTTCAACCCGACCGGAACCGACCGGTGGATGTAGGGCCACCGTTTACGTGGCCTGGCCATCGCCTCGCGAATGAGATC
Source organism: Acidimicrobiia bacterium (assembly GCA_031383405.1). Classification (GTDB taxonomy): domain Bacteria; phylum Actinomycetota; class Acidimicrobiia; order Acidimicrobiales; family JANYDT01; genus JANMZO01. The sequence goes on from JANMZO010000413.1 coordinate 13,745, forward strand.
GTTCACGACCTCACTAATGACGACCCCACCCTCACGTCGCTGTCGCTCGACCTCAGCGACAACATCATCGGCCAAAGCAAAAGTCGTCTCAAGCACATACTGCAGCATCATGATGTGTCAGCGACGGGTGAACGTCGTCGACCCCTGCCGCCACTACTGTGACAAATCGTGCTCGCCGCTGGCCAACCACGAGGCAACCATGAACAACACAACAATCAAACCCAGCAAAGCCGGGCGGACACAAGTTCCCGGCGGAGTTGTGCACAAGCTTCCAGCGGATCTCCGCACGGCACTCGTCGCCAATCATTCGGTCCTCGACCTCTGGGCAAGCCTCAC
>JANMZO010000015.1:0-9331 GCA_031383405.1 Acidimicrobiia bacterium
AAACTCGCTCTCGACGATGACTTCCGGCGCATGTTCGAGCGAACTCCCGGCAAGGCCTCAAACTCGATCGGGATTCCCTACGAGGACTTCAAAGCCCTCCTGGCGGCGTCTCGCAATCCGGCCGACGCCGCCCTCGCCGAACGCTCCTCGGCGCTGCACATGACCTCATACGGCACGCTCATGACAAAAATCCGTGGCGCCCTCGGCAGTGCTGATCAGTGTGCCTGCAACTACACACCCGGCCGATGGGCCGACTACTGCGCGGACTGATCCGATGTGCGTAGTCCCCGGTTCCGAACATGATCTGGCCGAACACCGACGGATCGACGCTCTTACGCGCGACATACGCGAATTGGGCCCGACACCGACACTCTGCTTTGCCCGTGGTCATGCCCACAAACAACTTGGTCACCTCGATGCAGCACTTGACGACCTTACCGTCGTTTACCGGTCGAACGGTATCGACCGGCACATGTTGGCACGGACACAGCACTTCCGCTCCATTTGTCTTCGACGCCTCGGCGTTCTCGACGAGGCCCTCCTGGCAGCTGACGACGCGGTGCAGCTCGATCCGGCATCCCCGTCAACGTGGGGTCACCGCGGCTACGTGCAGTCCTTGGCCGGCCGACAACACGCCGCCCTCGACGACTACGAACGTTCGCTTGCCATCGACTCCAAATCTGCCCAGACGTTTCTGTTTCGTGGCAACGGATGGGTCTGGCACGGCGACTACACGAATGCTCTGAAGGACTACGACCACGCCATTTCGGGTTTTGGCGATCGTCTCGCCTTCAGCGTCTTTCACAATCGCGGCGTTGCGCGTCTTCTGAACGGTGATTGGATCGGTGCCCGCACCGATTTCGATCTTGCTGAGCGGATGAGACCAACCGACGCGTTTCATCCGCTGGATCCGAGGACGCTCGCGTGTCGCGGACTGCTCAATGTGATGGAAGGAAACCTGGAGGCAGCCGACCGTGACCTCCACGGCAGCAGCCATCTCGGTTTCGCATCGGTGGGAGTCGTCGCGTGGGCGCTGCTTGAGGCAAAGCGCGGCAACCCGGCCGAGCTGACGGGCCTCGGGCAGGCATTCGCCACCGACCACCTTGGGGGCGTCGACGCGGGGATCCGCGAGTTTGCGACCTTGGTCAGTGATCCGATCGGATTCCTCCCGCAGCTGCAACCCATCGTCGGCTGACATGCTTTCCCTCGACGTTTCCGATCGGCATCGCGACGTCGACTCGCCGCACTGGCCGATCCCCGGTCACTCCGTTAGGGGGTTCAGCGTTGCCGACAACGCTGAACCCGGTTCTCCCGATACCGACTCCGGCGAAGAACAGGCTCCGGATGACGGCGGCCCATCCGAGTGGGTCGACGCACTTCGGGCAAGAACGAATCCGGCCCTTCGCATTGCCCGACGCGCCCCCGACGTCGAACTGTTCGATATGACGAATGGACCCGACCCGCATTTCGTGTTGCGACGGGATTCGACCGGCCGCTATCTGAGACTCGACGAATGGGACCGTTTCGTGTGGAACCACCTCGACGGAGCCACCGCTGTCCTTGGTATCTCCCGGGCGTTCACCGCCGAGTTTGGCCAGATGGGTCTGTTTCGGGTCCTTGCGGCTGTTGAGTTGTTTGACAATGCAGAAATGCTGGACGACGGGCCACCGGACCAGACCTGGGGTCCGATCCGCAACGCCCTGCACCGTCGAACTCTGGCCGGACGCCTCGCTCGGGTCAACCAGACTCTGCTGTTTCGTCGCTGGCCGGTCAGCGGACTCGCCGGATTCTTCGACCGAACCTACCGTTGGGGCGGGCGAGTATTTTTCACAGTTCATCTGACCGTGATGACATCGATGCTCATCTTCTCCGGAACCATCGCGTGGTTCACGCTCGACCACCCGAAACCCTCGTCACTGGCGACAGGCCAACTGCTGATCGTTGCGATAGTGGTTATCGCGAGCCTGGCGCTGCACGAACTGGGACATGCGATGGCGGTAAGACACTTCAACCGAAGGGTGGACCGGGCGGGTTTCATGCTCATGTACGGGACCCCCGGAGCATTCGTGGACACCTCCGACATGTGGTTGGGTACGCGTCGTCAACGACTCGTGGTGACAGCTTCCGGCCCGGTGGTGAACCTCCTGCTCGGATCGGTTGTCGCCCTGGTCGCGTCTCTGCGATCCAGCTCCACACTCACCGCTGTTGCGTCATCGCAGTTTCTTCTCGTCGCCGCGAACGCCACCCCGCTGCTCCGGCTCGATGGTTACTACCTGCTCATGGACGCCCTGGGGATACCCAATCTCCGTGAGCGGTCCTTCGCATTTGTCGGCAAGCCTTTTGCCGGACGCGTCCGCGAAGCGTGGGCCGAAGGTGATCTGCTGCCCCATCTCTCGAGGGAGGAGCGGATTCTGCTTACCTACGGAACGGCGTACCTCGCCTGGTTGTTGTTGGTCGGTGTCGCAGGGCTGCTCGTGCTTCCGGTCCGACTGTGGAACACCGGTTCCGTTGCCATCGCCCTGGGAAGCCGAAATGCCCTGGGTGCCGTCCTCGCGGGCTTCGTGATCACCATCACGGCATTCGGTGTGCTGCAGCTGATCGCCGCACGATCCCGGATCAGTGAAATGGTCACGTTGCTCGGGCGTCGGATCGACCGGGCAACCCGTTTGGGTGGACTGGTTCTCGTCATTGCCCTGATCGCCGTTGCCGGCGTCGTCGTCCCGGGACTGGCCGGAACCCGCAGTGTGGTCGCCGAGAGACTGTGGGCCGAAGCGGTTCCGGCAATCGTCTGCGCTCTCGCCGCTTTCCGGGCTCTTCGAAACGCTTCGGGGGCAACCGGTTCTCACTGGCGATTGGTCTTCGGTCTGTTCGGAGCTGTCGCCGGGATGCTGTGCTTCGCGGAAGTAGGTGCGCTTATCTCTTTGCGAGGGATCATCTTCATACGAACCATCGGATCCGCTCTCGGCTTTCTTGCGTTGATCGCGGGCGGCAGACTGCTCGTCGGCTCTCTCGGCGGCACGCTGGTGGCCTGCTGGGCCCCGGTTCTGGTGGGACTGCTGTTCCTCATCACACCCGGAGGACCGAAGCACCTTGGGGCCCTGAGCGTCGGATCCGGATTGATCGCCGGGGCCCGCATCATGCGACGTCCGTTCACGGATGTCCGACGGGTACCCGACATCTCATCAACGGAATCGCCGGGAGGTCAACGAGAGGGGGCCCATCTCCGACGCTCCTTTGAAATTCTGGTCGAGCATCTCGCCCGCCAGTTGGCTGAGTTGTTCGGGGAATCGCACCGCTTGCAGTTCCTCACGGCGGCCAACACGGAAGCCGTCGATCGGGGATGGACGATGTGGTTCGTCCAGAGTGGCGAGTTGGTGGACCGCATCGAGGCCACAACAGAGGCGAGGGCCGAGATCTACCGATCTGCGCTCTGCCGATTTGTTGAGATCGCCGGTTCAACATGCGACCCCGCAGTCGCCGTTGACGCAGTGGTCGAAGCTCGCATGTCGCTCCCTCCGAGGCTCGGACATCTGATCGATGAGCACCTCGGTTCCGCGCTCATGCCGATGGGTCGGGCGACCCTGGCTATCGATGTCACCGACGGCGTGAGTTCGATGCGGTACACGCTGCACCACGTCGTTCGATCACTCAGCCGCTGCGTCGACGACAGTGCCGGGCCGGCGACCCTTGAGCGAATCGTTGCATCGGTCAACCGACGCTCGGCTGCGAACGGTTGGGGAATCTGGTGTCGATCGAACGGGCAGATCGCCGACCGGGAACTACTCGCCACCGATTCTCCCGTGGCCGTGACGGCTGGGTTTCTGGCGGTCGTGTGTTCGGCCACGGCCGAGTGTGTTGGGTCCGCCATGACCCGGCGAGCGGTGCAATTCGCCCTCGACTCGCTCCCGACGGATTTCCATGCAGCCGCGAACACGATGTTCGCGGGCAGTGTCTGGAGCATCCCCCCGGCACCGAAATCCATCCGCCCTTCAAGCCCCGACAAGTGGCCGATCCCTGGCGGAGCGCCCGTCCGGAGCGGTGCGACCGGGAGACCCGAACATCGGGGACTTCGCCCAGGTGACCATCGTTAGGGTCTGGGTATATCTGCGGGAAACTCTTCGGCACAGTGAGTTCAGGCTTCAGCCACCACTGCGATTGAGATTCGCATGCCCTCCAGATCAAGAGGATGAGCGGCGCCCTGGCGTGCCGGTGGTCTGGTCGGGAACGAGGATAGCCACTCTTCGTTCATTCCCTCGAAGTCCGCTGGGTCACGAAGTATGAACGTCGCACTGACTACTTTGTCGATCGAACTCCCGGCCGCCTCGAGAATCGAGCCGATGTTTCTCAGGGCTTGACGAGTCTGTTCCTGAATGGTTGAGCCGACGAGCTCGCCCGTGGTCGGATCGAACGCCGCTTGGCCCGATACAAACAGCAGACCAGCGGCCTTCACCGCTTGGCTGTAGTACTTCGAGGTAGGCGCAGCCGTTGTTTCGATGATGGTCCTGGACATTGTTTCTCCCCGATCTCAGTGTCTTCATATTCGAGTGCGTAGGCCGTTCGAGCCTCGAGGACTGTATAACGATACCGAGCCGGTTGCTCCGGGCCCAGGGGCAACCGACCTCCCCGTCGCGTGTCCGACCGGGCACGTGTCGCGTGCCTACGCGGATCCTGTACGCGCGCCTATGAATGCCCAGCCGGAGTCAGGTCGACTGAGCGTCTATCACTAAACCGTGCAGGACGGGAGTGGGAACCCCGCACCGGGTGGCAATGCACTCGTCGGGGACATCCTGGGTGAACCGCACGTCGAGGGCTTCGAGTCGATCAAGGAATTCCGGCAGACGGTCAACGGCTGCGCCTCGTGTGTCGTGAAGCACCATCACCGTGTGGGGCATGGACCGCACATGCGCCAGCGCTGTGTCGACCCAACCGGTCGGATCGTCCCAGTCGTGAGGTACCGAGTTCCAGAGAACAGTGGTGTACCCACCCACGCAAAGGCGCTTCACCGCATAGCGGCTCAGCAAGCGGCGATCGAGCGCACCGCCATTGCCGAACGGACGAAAGCGCGGCGGCGTGGACCGCAACCCGTCGAGGAATCGTTCGCAGTCGTCGATCTCGGCGTCGACCGAAGCAGGGTCCTCGAGTTCACCGAGGGCGATCCGGTGGGTCGCGCTGTGATTGCCGATGAGGTGACCTTCGGCGATCGCGCGCTCGCAGAGGGCCCGGGCTCCGGGCCGAGCCAGGGCGCGCCCGACCACGAAGAACGAGGCCGGGACGTTACGGCTACCGAGTTCGTCAAGAACCCGGTCCGTCACACCGACAACCGGTCCGTTGTCGAAGGTCAGAGAGACAAGGCGACTGCTCATATACCCAAAGCTAGTGGTCCGGTACTTCCCCGGATTATGGATGCCCGCATAGGATCGGACTCGGCAATGGCACGACGATCCGAAGCGCCTTCCCAAGGACAGATGCAACATGGACTACCTCGTGAATCTTTCGCCGATCGGACCGGAGCCTGAGCTTGCTGAACGCATGACTCAGGCGGGTGTCACGATCCGTCGGCCTCTGGCCCCGGAAGCACGGCTGGTGACCTCATGGGTGCGGGAGACGTTCGGTGACGGCTGGGCGAGTGAGACTGCTGTCGCCCTTACCCGCATGCCACCGACCTGCTTCATCGCTACGAAAAATAACGCGCTGGTTGGCTTTTCGTGCCACGAGTCGATCGCTCGCGGTTTCTTCGGGCCGACGGGAGTCGCCGAGGAATCCCGCGGCCTGGGTATCGGCCATGCGCTGCTCCTTGCGTCGCTCCTCGATCTCAAGAACATGGGCTACGGCTACGCCATCATCGGTGACGTCGGCCCCTCCGCTTTCTACGAAAAGACCGTGAATGCCCTACCGATTCCAGACTCCTCGCCGGGCATGTACGCGGGCATGCTCAGCGTCTGACCGGCGCTGCCACCGCTCGCTCCCGAGGATCCACCATGTCTACCGCTCCGCTACCCGCGCTTCTGCTTGAAACGTCGTGGATTCGAGCTTCTTTCAGGAAAACACCGACCTACCGTCTGACGCTCACCAACCAATCAAGCTCAGCGCTTTCGGGATTCCGGTTGTACGTGAGCGGACCCGGAAAGATCGAAACCTCATCCGAGGTCCAGGGTGGCGACATCGGTCAATGTCTGTCGAACTTCGCAGAATTTCTTCCACCTGATGGCTTTGAACTTGGTGCCGGTGAGGCCTGGAGGCTGTCGGTCCGCGGACTGACCTGGCCCCTCCGACATTGGACCGACGGCGCACAGTCCGCGTACCTGATTCTCGACGACGGCAGCATGCTTCCGGCAACAGTCGGCCCGACCGTTTTATCCGGCCACGCGGCGGAGCCCAAGCGGGGAGCGGAGATCTACCCGATACCCGCACGTCCACCGGCCCCGGTGTCGATCGTGCCCTGGCCGAACCACGTTTCCGTATCGGGCCGACGACCGGCCGTTGCGGGCCTGGCACTTCACGCAAGCGAACCTTCCGGCGTCGCCGCCGCCGCGTCGTTTTCAGCGCTGACCGAGCGACTGTTCGCGGTCGAAGGCATCGTTCGGCCACTCGCCGAAGGAGGAATTCCGGTCCTGCTTCACGTCGCCGACGGCTTCGTCGACGAGGCGTACCGGGTCTCGTTCACGGCCGACGCGGTGACTGTTTCGGCCGGGGGCAAGACCGGCCTGTTGTACGGCCTGGTGACACTCGGCCAGATTTGGCGTGGCGCGCGGTTCCATCCGCAGTCATTCGATTTTCCGATTGACGGTGAGATCGTCGACGCGCCGGCGATGGGCTGGCGCGGCCTTCACCTCGACGTCGCCCGACAGTTCTACGCGACGTCAGAGATCAAGAAGCTGCTGGCGGTCGCCGGATGGAACAAGCTCAACCGGTTCCACTGGCACCTCTCCGACGACGAAGCGTGGCGCGTGGAGATTCAGTCCTATCCGGCGCTTACCGAAGTCGGCGCATGGCGGGGCCATGGCCTGCCGATCCCGCCTCTGCTCGGTTCTGACCCGACCCCAACCGGCGGTTACTACACCAAGGACGCGGTCCGGGCGATCGTGGCGCTCGCCGGCGAGTTCGGGATCGAGGTGGTACCCGAGATCGATCTTCCGGGTCACAGCTTCGCGATTCTGCAGGCGCTTCCTGAGCTTCGCGATCCCGACGAGGGAGGCAGCTACCACTCCGTTCAGGGCTTCCCCGACAACTGCCTCAACCCGGCGCTTGACAAGACCTATGAAGTACTGGAGACGATCCTTCGCGAGTTGATCCCCCTGTTCCCATTCAGGACGATCCATATCGGAGCCGACGAAGTGCCGCTCGGAGCTTGGTCCGGCTCACCTGTCGCTTTGGCCAAGCTCGTCGAAGTTGCCGGCCAGGCGGTGGCCGATAACCACGCGAAGCGACTGAATGTCATCAGCGGCGCCCACGGCACCGATGACATCACCGGTTCAGGAGCGGCAGTCCTACAGGCGATGTTCATCGAGCGAATCCACAAGTTCCTCGTCGCCGAAGGCTGCACCACCGGCGGCTGGGAAGAGGCTTCGTACGGCAACGTGATCGACCGGACGACGTCATATCTCTGCGGCTGGCGCAGTGTCGAAATATGCGCTGCACTCGCGGACGACGGATACGAAATGGTCGTGTGCCCAGGGCAGTTCTACTACCTCGACATGGCGAACGGCCCCGAGTGGGATGAGCCGGGGGGAAGTTGGGCGGGGTGGGCCTCTCCGGAAAAGGTCTACGCGTTCGATCCCGTTCAGGGTTGGACGGAACAGCAAAAGAAGAAGCTTCGCGGCATTCAGGCCTGCATCTGGTCTGAGTCGATGAAGGACCGCGCCGTCTTCGATCGGTTGGTTTTCCCGCGCCTTTCGGCACTGGCGGAAACCGGTTGGACGAGACCGTCAGAAAAATCGTGGGAGCGGTTCCGGGCACTTGTTGGACTGATGCCGGTGCTCTACGGCCGTACGTGAAACCCACCGGAACCCCGGTCCGTCGACGGAAGAGGACATCCGTCCCCTGCGCACGCTCCCGGCATCCATGCGACAATGCACACACCTGCCACGAAAGGCCGACCCATGTCCGAGAACGGTGCGTCTGTGCAAAGTGCGGTTCCTACGGCACCGACGGCCGTGGTCGAACACCGGGAGGTTCTGCGGGCTGCCATCCTGGAGGTAGAAAACGCGTTGGCTTTGCCCTCGTTCGGCCGGGGCGGGGCTTGGTGCGCGCAGGTTGCCACTTCGGCGCGCACGCTGGAGGCGGCCTTCGCCGACCACGTGCATCTGACCGAGGGACCCGCCGGGCTCTACAACGACCTACTGTCCATGGCACCGCGCTTGGCGCACCGGGTAACCCGCCTGCACAACGATCACGTGGAGATCATGAGCGGACTTACGGGTTTCTTGAACGGACTCGATTCAGCGGTCGAGAACACCGGCTCGGTGGATGAAGATGGCGTCGACGCCCGGAGGGTGGACGGCACCCGCCTGCTCGGACTGCTCGTTCGCCACCGTCAACGCGGCATAGACCTTACCTACGAGGGGTACGGCGACGACCTCGGCGGAGGGTGAATCCCACCGGCGTAGACGCTGGCTCCCCTGGTATGCCTGCCTGCTTGAGGTGGTTCAACTCCGGGTTTGTGATGCACACACGAAACAAATTCCCGACAACTTTTGCCGAGGCGCGCCGCTACCGACGTCTCCGTGCATTCCGACGCAACCACCGGGAAGCTGCGCCGAGACGCACTGTGGCCCGAGGCGGCGTCAGTCTTTCCGCGTCGATTCCAAATTCCTCCAAGATCGTCGGTCCACGCTGCGGGACGATGTCGTAGTCAACCTTCCGGAGGATCGACGGCTGAAGATGATCGGGGACAGATCGGTCAGGGGACGGGTTCTGGGGATAACTCCGGATAATCCTCTTCGGCACCTTTGCCGTGGACGGCCGATGGTCGGACGGTTGGCTCTGGGGTGTCACGTTGTCGCCGGAACGACGGTACGAACGTGGCAACGTGACACCGGGGCCACAACCGTCTGAATCCACCCCGCCGCCATGGCATTGCAGTGAGGCCCGCGCAAATGGTGGATCGCTCGGCTCACACCGTTGGCGGCAGGGGCTGCGATCAGACCCTCACCCGCAACCCGGGATGGCGCGGACCTTCAGGGACCCGCCGTGGTCGAGACGTTGTCGAAGATGGCGGTATCGGTGGTGGCAAGGTTGGAGCCCGACGAGAGCCGAAGCGTGACCGCCGTCAACGGGAACGGATTGGCCACCGAGGCCAACACCGACCACGTGCCAGGCACCACCGTTCCAG
>JANMZO010000040.1:0-1668 GCA_031383405.1 Acidimicrobiia bacterium
TCCTTCACAACCTGCTCGGCAGGCACCTTCGTCGTCACGGGCTTCTTCATCATCTTCAACTCCAACTGGGGTAAAGATGAACCACAAACCCTCCGCTACGCAATCATGCTAAACTGTTCCATGGGCGCTGATGGCGGACAGAAGTGGTCTACGGCCGGCGACTGCATTTGTCGCCAGATCACATGGTGATCCGGCACCGCGACCGGGATCGCGTCATTGCCGAGGTGTCGCTTAGGGAACTGGCGGAACGTCGCGCCCATCGCGCGACCGGGCGGTCGGCCCCCGGCACCAGCGCCACCCCGATCGAGCGGTTCAACGCTACACATCGCATCGCCGACCTGTTCGACCGCTACGGTTACCTTCGGCTCGCTCAGACCGACGACTGGCGCTCTCCACTTCAGTCTAGCAGTACCTATGCAACCTGGAACCTCGGCGACCACTGGATGTCGTTGTCGGGCTCGGACGCGGCCTCAGGGCTCGGAAGTCCATCGCAGTCGGGAGCTCGATTCGGCGATGCCTTCGATCTCCTGGTGCACTTTGAGCATGGCGGCGACTTCCGTGGTGCAGTCGCTGCAATTCGCGAGGAGTGCCGATCCGGCGATTTGTCGCCCGGGTTAGGAACGGAAGTCCGCGAAAGAGAGCACCGCACCTCCGGGAATGCGACGAGCAATGACGACACTATGGATGGTGATCGAGTGTTTAAGGGTGCTGCCTCCGACGACCAGTCAAAAATTGGCACCGCCGGAGATTCCGGCGCAAGCGGTTCGCCCGACCCAAACACTGCTCCACGGAAACCGACGACCTTCGTCTGGCGCGATCCAGCGCTGATCCCGGGCCGGCCTTGGCTTTACGGCCGCCATCTACTACGTGGCCAAGTCTCCGTAACCGTGGCTCCGAGTGGGATCGGCAAATCCAGCATGAGCATCGTCGAGGCTCTTGCCATGGTCACCGGCCGCCGTCTGCTAGACGACTGGGTGGCCCCTGACCTGCGAGTTTGGCTCTTGAACTTGGAGGATCCGGTCGACGAACTGGAACGGCGGGTTGCCGCGGCAATGCAACATCATCGAATCTCCGCCGAAGATCTCGGGAATCGGCTCTTCGTCGACAGCGGACGCGACTGGCCGCTTTGCGCCGCCACCCAGCAATATCTTGGGGCCCAGGTGAACTCAGCTGAACTCAACAAGATGGTGGTTGAGATCAACGTGCGCCGCATTGATGTCCTGATCCTCGACCCTTTCGTCTCCTCCCACACCGTCAACGAGAATGACAACGGCGCTGTCGATCTGGTGGTGAAGCAATTCTGGGCAGCTTTGGCGCAGCGTTGCAATTGCACGGTCGAACTTGTCCACCACACCCGCAAACTCGGCAGCGAGGAGGGCACAAGTGAATCCGGACGTGGCGCGTCTGCCCTTCTCGGCGCAGCAAGGAGCGGGAGGGTTTTGAACCGCATGACCAGAGAGGACCGGGAAAAGGCCGGCATCCCGGCCAGCGAGGCGACAAGCTACTTCTCGGTGATCCGGGACAAGGCTGTCCGCCATCAGCGCCCATGGAACAGTTTAGCATGATTGCGTAGCGGAGGGTTTGTGGTTCATCTTTACCCCAGTTGGAGTTGAAGATGATGAAGAAGCCCGTGACGACGAAGGTGCCTGCCGAGCAGGTTGTGAAGGA
>JANMZO010000059.1:0-12686 GCA_031383405.1 Acidimicrobiia bacterium
GCTTACTCGCGTTTATCGGAGCGGTTCAGGTTCTCTCCGGTCTTCTCATGGGTCTGTACCGTCAGCGATGGCGGTTCGGCAGTCTCGACGAAGCCGGCGCTGTCGTTCGCTCGACGGTCTTAACGACGGTTGTGGTGTTCCTTGTAGACGAAGCGGTGAACCCGCAGGTCATCCCGCGGTCCTCCGCGATCGCCGCCGGTTTCCTCGGTGCCGTTGCCATGTTTGCCGTGCGCTACGGATGGCGGATCCTCTTTCAATTCGGTCGTCAGCCGGATGGAGAAGCGTCTCGGACGATCGTGTTCGGGGCCGGCGAGGCCGGCGTTGAGATTGTCCGCAGCCTCAGGTTGAACCCGCGCAGTCCGTTGTTGCCCGTCGCGGTTCTCGACGACGATCCCACCAAGCAGCGCCAAGAGGTCGCTCACGTCCGCGTGCTTGGCACCCGTCATGACCTGGCGGAGGTAGCGACCCGTTTTGAGGCGAAGACCCTACTTATTGCCATGCCGTCGGCCACCAAGGACCTGATTACCGATCTCAACCGCACGGCGGCCACCCTAGGTCTTGAAGTGAAGATTCTCCCGGCCGTTGCCGAGCTGTTTGGCCAGGCACCGACGATCAGCGACATCCGTAACATTTCCGAAACGGACCTCCTTGGCCGTCGTCAGATCACCACCGACATTTCGTCCATCGCCGGGTACCTGCGCGGCCAGCGCGTTCTGGTCACCGGGGCGGGTGGGTCGATCGGGTCGGAACTGTGTCGGCAGATCGCCCGGTACGAACCGGAAGCGCTTCTCATGCTGGATCGCGACGAGTCAGCGCTCCATAGCGTGCAAATGTCTATCGAAGGCCGTGCGCTCCTCGACTCTCCCAACCTGATCCTGGCCGACATCCGCGACCGCGATCACATGTTCTCGGTGTTCGAGGAATACGTGCCGCAGGTGGTCTTCCACGCCGCCGCTCTCAAGCATCTCTCACTGCTGGAAACGCACCCGGCCGAGGCTGTGAAGAGCAATGTGTGGGGCACGAGCAATGTGCTCGACGCGGCAATGCACGTCGGCGTGGAGCAGTTCGTCAACATTTCGACCGACAAAGCCGCGAACCCGTCAAGCGTTCTCGGGTACTCGAAACGCATCGCGGAGAGACTCACGGCCCGATGCGCCCAGATGGCCGAAACCGGTACCTACCTTTCCGTGCGTTTTGGCAATGTTCTCGGAAGCCGGGGAAGCGTGCTCCCCGCCTTCCGATCGATGATCGAGGCGGGAGGCCCCGTTACCGTCACCGATCCGATGGTCACGCGGTTCTTCATGACGATTCCGGAATCGGTCGAACTGGTAATTCAGGCCGGCGCGATCGGCGGCCCGGGTGAAGTGCTGATTCTCGATATGGGAAGTCCGATCCGGATCGACGACGTTGCACGCATGCTGATCCACGAGTCCGGTAGGGACATAGAGATCACCTACACGGGCCTGCGACCCGGCGAGAAACTCCATGAAGAGCTGTTCGGCGATGGTGAAATCGACGTGCGCCCGGTGCATCCCCTGATTTCTCACGCTCCGGTCCCGCCGATCGATCTCGACCGGGTCTTCGACTTCGACGTGCTCGACACACAGGAGAAAGTCATCAAGCGGCTGCAGGAGTGTTCCCTCGTGGAGCGTCGCACGATAGTGCGAAAGGCCGGGTAATTCACCGCACCGGATACGCTCGCGCATGGTTGTTGCTACCTTTCATGCACCCAGACGACTTGAGCGTGTTCCTGGGAAGCATTCGCCCAACCGCCCACTGCCCATTCAGGCCGGGGTTCCCTCGAACCTGACCGTAGCGCTTGCGCTACCGACGACGGCCCGCCCGACGCCGCGGCTGCGGTTCAGGTGAGTCTCGCTCCACTACCCGCACTGCTTCGGGCAGACGGCGACCTCAGTAACCTACTCGGCGCTCCATCGGCCCTGCTAGCGGTGGCTGAGCCGGCGCGGGCTTACGTCATCGCTGCGCTCAGCGCCATCACCCAACGCCGCCCGCTGCTGGTGGTAACCGCAACCGGAACCGAAGCCGAACGGATGGCGAATGATCTTCGGGCGTACCTCGGCGAGACCCAGGTCGACATATTTCCGGCATGGGAGACCCTCCCGTTTGAACGGGTGAGTCCGAGTGTCGAAACGATGGGTCGTCGGCTCCAGGCGATGTGGCATCTCCACTCCGGAGTGAACATGCCTCTCGTGCTGGTTGCTCCGGTGAAGGCGCTGCTGCAGCGCCTCGGGCCACATGTCGAGGAAACCGAACCGGTCGTCGTGCGGGCCGGACAAACCCTCGACGCCGAGGACCTCGTGGCTACCCTGGTCGGGCTCGGCTACCGACGCGAGTACCAGGTCGAACACCGCGGGGAGGTAGCGGTGCGCGGCTCCATCGTCGACGTGTTTCCCTCGACGGGCGAGATCCCTGTTCGGATCGACCTCTGGGGCGACGAGGTCGACCGTCTTAGCGAGTTCAGCGTGCATGATCAGCGTTCGACCGTCGACATCACCGAGGTCGAGCTGATTGGTTGTCGGGAACTTCGGCCGACCGCCGAGGTTCGGATCCGGGCTGAAGCCCTCATGACCACCGAACCATGGGGCCGCGACCAGTGGGAGCGACTGGCTCAGGGCACGGTGTTCGACGGCATGGAGTCATGGCTTCCGTGGTTGACCGAGGGTGAGCACCTTCTGCTCGACCTGCTTCCGAGCGACGCGTTGATCGTTCTTGTGGAACCTCGCCGGATGCGCGACCGGGCTTCCGATCTCCTTGATGAAGAACGGGCGTTAGCCGGAAGTCTGGCCCGCACGTGGGGTGCTGATCTCACGAGTACGCATGTCGCCGACAATGGCGGATTCCCTGCCCTTCATCTACCTTTCGACCGGCTGCTGGCGCACACCAACGCGCCCGTCTGGACACTGACAACCGCGCCGGAGGGGCCCGACACCACGGTCATTCCGGCGATGGGCTGGGCCATCACCCACGGAGACCCCACTGCACTCGTGCGTCAACTTCGATCGCTGATGACCGATGGCTACCGCATCGTGGTCGCCGCTGAAGGCGAGGGCTCGGCCGACCGTTTGCAGACGGTGTTGCGCGAGGAGGGCCTCAACGTCAATGTGGTTCCGGCCGGCTACGAACCCGACATCGACCGTCGTAGCGCAGCAGGTATTCAGATCGTGGTGCAGCCGATCGAGCGCGGCTTCATCCTTCCGAGCGCGAAGTTGGCCGTGCTCTCTGAAAGCGATGTCACCGGTCGTCGCCGGGCGCACCGCAAAGCGCAACGCTCCCGCAAGCGTGAAGCGCAGGCCTTTTTCGACGACCTCAAGACGGGCGACTACGTGGTGCACTACATGCACGGTGTGGGTCGCTTTGCCGGAATGGTGAAGCGCGCCATAGGCGGTACCGAACGCGACTACCTGCTCCTTGAGTTTCGAGGCGACGACAAGCTCTACGTGCCCAGTGACCAGATCGACGCGGTGCGCCCCTACACCGGCGAGCCACCGTCGTTGCACCGCCTCGGGGGCAAGGACTTCGCTGCCGCTAAGGCGAAGGTGCGTGCGGCGGTTCGCGAGATCGCCCAGGAACTCGTGGTGCTCTACCAGAAGCGGATCACCGCCCCCGGCCACGCGTTTGGACTTGACACGCCGTGGCAGCGCGAGATGGAAGACTCGTTCCCCTACGCGGAAACACCCGATCAGCTGAAAGCGATCGAAGACGTGAAGGCCGATATGGAGCAACCCTCTCCCATGGACCGCCTTGTGTGTGGCGACGTCGGTTACGGCAAGACCGAAGTCGCTATCCGTGCGATCTTCAAATGCGTGCAGGACGGCATGCAGGCCGCGATCCTCGTACCAACCACCCTATTGGCCCAACAGCACTTTCAGAACTTCTCCGAGCGCTTTGCCAACTACCCGATTCGCGTCGAGGTGCTTTCGCGCTTTCTGACCACGGCTCAGGCCCGCAAAGTGATCGAGGGCGTCAAGACCGGACAGGTCGACGTAATCATAGGTACACATCGGTTGTTGTCGAACGACATAGCCTTTCCAAAACTTGGACTCCTCGTCGTCGATGAAGAACAGCGGTTCGGTGTCACCCACAAAGAGGCCATCAAACATCTGAAGGAAAACGTCGACGTTCTCACGCTGACCGCTACACCAATTCCCCGGACGATGGAGATGGCGCTGACAGGCATTCGGGACCTCACGCTGCTCAACACCGCCCCCGCCGATCGTCAGCCGATTCTCACCTTCGTGGGCGAATACGATGACCGCGCCGTCGCCGAGGCGATCAGGCGCGAGTTACTCCGTGAGGGTCAGGTCTTCTATGTGCACAACCGTGTGGCCGACATCGAGTGGAAGGCCAAGCAGCTACGCGATCTGGTTCCCGAAGCGCGCATAGCAATTGCCCATGGTCAAATGGACGAAGGGTCACTCGAACAGGTTGTCTACGACTTCTGGGAGGGCGCCTACGACGTTCTCGTCTGCACGACGATCATTGAAACCGGCATCGACATGCCGACGGTGAACACGCTCGTGGTCGACCGCGCTGACCGACTGGGCCTCGGCCAACTCCACCAGCTACGGGGGCGCGTCGGACGCGCCGGGCAAAGAGCCTATGCGTACCTGTTCTACCCGGCTGATGTGAAGCTCACCGACGAAGCCTACGAGCGGCTGAAAACAATAGGTGAACATACGGAACTGGGGTCTGGGTTCAAGATCGCCATGCGTGACCTCGAGATCCGGGGCGCGGGCAACATCCTCGGCGGTGACCAGTCCGGCCATATTGCTGCGGTGGGGTATGACCTCTACAGCCAGATGGTGATCGAAGCGGTCGGCGAGTTGAAAGGTGAAACCCCGAAGGAACCTGCCGAGATCAAGATCGAAGTGCCTGTCGATGCGAACATTCCGCACGACTTCATTGCGAAAGAACCGCTACGACTCGATGCGTACCGCCGTCTGGCCGTGGTCGCCAGTCAAGAGGACGTCAACGACATTGCGAACGAATGGATAGACCGTTACGGACCGATCCCCGACCGGGCGAAGGCCCTACTCGACGTTGCGCGCCTTCGGGCGGAGTGCGTGCGAATAGGTATCCGCGACGTAACCGTCACCAAAGCGGGTGGGATGGGGGCGTCGATGATGAGCGGAGCGGTCGCGGCCCGTTTGAGCCCGATCGAGCTGAAGACGAGTCAGGAGGTTCGCCTCCAGCGACTCTCGAAGACGGCCGTCTACAAGCAGAAGGACTCGCTGTTGATCGTGCCGTTCGGTCCGAAACTCAACGTGGTCGAGGCGCTGCTGGTGTTTCTCGGAGAGTTGTATCCGAGAGGATGAAGCGCTGCGTGCCGGGTGGCATCGGGTCGTTCGTCTGACGTAGCGACGCTATCGGCGGTCCATTGATGTGCTCCCACGCCTGGATGCGCTGTGTCAATGTCCACGCCTGGGCCAGTGCCCGTTCCGACCGTCCGATCATCTCGACGGGTCGGATGTTGAACTCAAAGGACACGACGCCCATGACGAGTTGGCAGAGGATTGGTTGACCGACATCCATCGGGCTCGTCTCGACCCGGCGGCGGATCCGCTCAAGGGCCCGCGAGGCAGTTTCACTGTCGGAATCGCCGAGTAGCAGACCGTAGCGCGGCGCGGTGAAGCCGGCCACGCAGTCCTCCGTCCTCAGGCAACTGCCGATGAAGCGGCCGAGTTCGTTGAACAGTCGCTTGGCCACGTCGTCACCGTATTCGTTGACGATCTGGTTGAAATCGGCGATCTCGAGGAGGGCGACAGAGAACGAGTCGGTGTCGGGAGTTGTAGCGGCCCAGATATCGCCCAGCCGCATGTTGAACTCGGTGCGGGAGAGCACGGACGCCCGTTCAACGATTGTTGCGGGAACGTCGGCGCCCGACCGGTACTCGTCAAGTAGCCGGTAGGCGACCTCGAGTTCCTCTTCGTTCGCGACGATGCGACCCTTCAGCCGCTCCACGCGTTGTCCGAGAAGGCTGTTTTCGATGCGGTTGCGAACCAGGGTGACGGACGACGTGTTGCCTTCGAGGAAGTGCAGGATCAACGACACGCAGCAGACGGCGAGGACGATCGCTGCCGCGAACTCGCTGGATCCACCGCTGGTGCCCAGTCGTATGAACAACGGGCCGAGGAGCGGGAGAGCGAGCGCGAAGAACGCCCGGCGGAGCAGAAGGGTGCCGAGACCGACGGAACTCACGACAGCGAGGAGGGTGGCGCCGAGCAGCATCCGCATCGTTGTGTCGGCCGGAAACGCGATCAGCGGTCCGGTGCCCCAGGCCGCACCGAGGAGTCCTACGGTGAAGACGACCTCGTTGTGCCTGTTCTCGATGGACTCGACGGTGTCAAGCGGCGGCGCAAAACCGGCGACGTAGGTGAGGATGACGGTGGCGCCGGCCACCAAACCGAGCCACAGTCCCAGCATTGTCGGGTCCACATCGTGGCGCAGGGCGAACGCAGCGATGATGGCCAATGGGAGCGCAACCGCGGTCGTTCTGCGCAGCGGTCGACCTACGAGCACAAGGCATTCGGCGAGGACCTGCTGTTTGGGTGAGAGCGAAGTGGTGGGCTTTGGGGTCGAGGTGGAGGACTTTGCGGTGCTTTCGATGGGCACAGGGACTCCGATTATCGGCTGATTCCGGACGAATCTGGCTGAATATCGACCTCGCGCCGGATGAACTTGAGCGTCCCCGCCTGGTACACGATCGCCTCATGAGCGGACTCCCATTAGGCTGGTATATGTGACTACCGTGCTCCCGGGTCCTCGTGTTCGAGGCAGATCCCGCCGTTTCCTAGCCTGCCTCGCGTGCGGCGCCACCGCCCTCGTCGCTGTGTCGTCGTGTTCGGCGGTAAAGCCGAACGCAATTCGCGTGGGCAACTACGAAATGTCGAAGTCCGATTTCGAGACCGAACTGAAGGCCGCAGCGGTGGTTTGGGAGAAGAACGACCAAGCCGTTGCGCAAGTCGGCCATGCCAAAACCGAAGACAAGAAAGGCTGGAACCCTGCGTTTGTCGCCAATGCGTTGGGGGACATGATGTTGTGGCGTGGTGTGGTCGACGAGTTCGACGAAAAGAAGCTGAAGGCTGCTGATCCAGATCCCGCCGCCAAGGAGTCACTCCTGGCTGCCTACGGTGGTGCGAAGGAATTCGACAAGTTGCCGAAGCAATACCGGGAGCGTCAGTTGGCTCTCGGGGGCCAGATCGACGCGCTGATCAAGTCCGAAACCGCGAACCTCGGTTCTCCGGAGGAGTACTTCGCCAAGAACAAGGCGAAGTACCCCGATGAAGTGTGTTCGAGCCACATTCTCCTCAAGACGCTCCCCGAGGCCCAGGCGGCGAAGAAGCGGATTGAGGCGGGAGAAAAGTTCGCGGCCGTTGCTGATGCCCTGACCCAGGACCCTGGCGGCAAGGGCAAGGGTGGCGATTTGGGTTGCACGAGCCCTCAATCGTTCGTCGCCGAGTTTGCAGCCGCCATCACGACACTCAAGATCGGGGCGATCAGCGAACCGGTGCAGACCCAATTCGGCTTCCACGTGATCACGGTGACCGACCGGAAGGCCGCGACCTACGACTCGAAGAAGGAGCAGATCGCGACGGAGATGCGTCAACTCGGATCCCAAACCGCACAGAAGGCGGTTTTCAGTCGTCTGACCCCGAAGACCGTGAGTGTTGATCCGTCGCTCGGGGCGCTCGATACATCGGGGGAGTTTCTCCGGATCGTTCCGCCGAAGCTGAAGATCGAACCGACTGTTACAACCGCTCCGCCCGTCTCGGTTCAGCCGTAGAACCGCCCACGGCATGCTTGCGTTGCCGTTCGTGTTGATCCGAATGGCCACCGATTTTCACGTCCTCGAGACGTCCGTGCCACCGGACAAAAAGACTGAGGTGAGTCCAACCGGGAAGCTGCCGGTGGACCCGTCCCGGCCGCGCATTATCGTCGTTGGTCTCGGTCCGTCCGTCCCCGGACTGCTCACTGCGGCAACGCTGGAGGCAATAGCGGCCACACCGCACCGGTTGTTGCGTACCGCAATCCATCCCGCGGCCTCGGCCGTGCCGGAGGCCGAAAATTTCGATCATCTCTACGAACGCGCGGGGAGCTTCGCAGAGGTCTACGAAGCGGTTGTCACGCAACTCCTCAAACGGGCCTTTGACGTGGGTGAGGTGCTCTACGCCGTTCCCGGATCTCCGGCCGTGGCCGAGCACACGGTTGAAATGCTGTTGGCACGCGCACCCGGCGCGGGTGTGAAGGTCGAGGTGATCCCCGCCCTCTCGTTCGCCGATCTGGCGTGGGTCCGTCTGGGAGTCGATCCGCTCGCCGAAACCGTGACTATCATCGACGGTCACCGCTTCACCGACGACATCGCCGGACGACGGGGTCCGTTTCTCGTCGCGCAGTGTCACAGCAACGTGATCATGAGTGATGTCAAGCTGGCGTTGAGCGAGGCGGTCGCCGACCCGTCGGAACTGCCGCAGATCACGATCCTGCACCATCTGGGCCTTCCCGATGAGCGTGTCGTGCCGGTCCACTGGTCGAAACTCGACCAGAGCGTCCCGGCCGATCACCTCACGTCGCTCTACGTCCCTGAGTTACCCCGACGGGTCGGGCCGGCGGCGGACCGGCTGTGGACGCTCATGCAGCACCTCCGGGTCGCGTGCCCGTGGAATGCCGAGCAGACGGTGCAGTCACTGGCCCTCTACGCGATCGAAGAGGCGCATGAGCTTGTCGAAGCGATCGCTGAACTCGGTGACCCGGAGTCCTATGCACACGTAGCTCAGGACCTGATTGCCAACTACCGACGGGAACTCGGCGACGTGCTGTACCAGGTGCTGTTCCACGCGACGGCGGCCCACGATGAGGGTTGGTTCTCGTTTGAAGACGTGATCAGCGGTCTTCAAGAAAAACTTGTCTACCGACATCCGCACCTGTTCCCGAGGGACGATTTCGATCCGGGTGCGATCACCTCGAGCGACGACGTTGTGCGCAACTGGGAGCGCATCAAGGCGATGGAGCGCTGGGAGAGGGGTGCCGGACCTCAGTGACCCGTCAATAACCGCGGGTTCGGTCCACGAGGTGGTTAAGCGGCTCGCCGGCAGCCAAGCGACGCAGGTTCTCCGCGACGACCGGGATGCAGGTCGCGGGCATGCTGTCGGCCGCCACGTGAGGTGTAACGGTCACGTGAGGATGGATCCAGTAACGGTGTTCGGCGGGTAGGGGTTCTTCGGCGAAGACGTCGAGAATCGCGTGCCGAATGTGGCGTGCGTCGAGCGCGTCGAGAAGGTCCGTGTCTACCACGTGGGCTCCGCGACCGACGTTGATCAGCACAGCGTCGACCGGCATGGCCCGAAACGCGTTCACGTTGAGAACTCCGCGGGTCGCATCCGTGAGAGGAAGGAGGTTTACGACGATCTCGCCGACCGAGAGTGCGACCTCAAGATCAGCGGTGACGTGGACCCCGTCGACGGGCATTGCGCTTCGCGACCACCCGACTACGGTGAACCCGAGTTGGATGAGCGTCTGCGCGCTACGGCGACCCAGTTCACCGAGACCGAGCATTGTCACGGTGCGTTGTGGAGCCAGAGGTTGGTGGCGCTCCTCCCACAACCGGTTGCGCTGGTTGCGCTGGTAAACGTCGCCGTGGCGGTGGGCCCACAGCACGTGCGCTGTGACCGTTTCTGCCATTGATACCGGCATACCAGGGTCGACCATGCGGGCCAGCGCCGTGTCAGGATCCAGTTCGGGATCGCTCAACAATGCGTCGACGCCCATCCACAGCGATTGAATGAATCCGAGCGACGGATAGCGCAGCAGTGGTTTTGCGTTGGGCACAGAGATTACGGCCGCGTTGACGACCCTGGGGTCAGTCCAGGCGCCGTCAATGTCGAAACGGTCGTCGGGTCTGGCTGAGCGGAGTCGCTCAATCCAGTTCGAGGCCTGGTTCCCGATCACGACGACGTTCAGCATGCGTCGATCGTAGAGGGTCTGGTCTCCACACTCTCGGTTGCCGGAGTTCGGATGGGGAACGTACGTCAGGAGATAATAGGCGAACATACGTTTGATCGACGCGACGCTCCCGATCTACTACGGTTTCCGACAGCCAACCCCATCACTTTGGCAGCCCGTATCCCACTTCCCCAGAGGGCGTCATGAGCGCAATTGAAAAGGTCATCGGCCGCGAAGTTCTGGACTCGCGTGGCAATCCCACTGTCGAAGTCGAAATACACCTCGAATCCGGCGCGACCGGCAGGGCTATCGTGCCTTCGGGTGCTTCGACCGGTGAACACGAAGCGGTCGAATTGCGCGACGGTGGCACCAGGTTCCTCGGGAGAGGGGTCACCAGGGCCGTGGGGTCTGTCAACACCGAGATCCGGGAGCTTTTGACCGGGCACGAGGCTCACGACCAGCGCACACTTGACCATGCCATGTGCGAGCTCGACGGGACTCCGAACAAAGCCCGCCTTGGTGCGAACGCCATTCTTGGCGCTTCCCTGGCCGTGGCTCGATCGGCTGCGGATGAACTCGGCCTTCCGCTGTTCCGCTCACTTGGTGGTCCGAATGCGCATGTGCTGCCGGTCCCGATGCTCAATGTGGTGAACGGCGGGGTGCATGCCGACAATACGATTGATCTACAGGAGTTCATGGTCATGCCGGTCGGCGCGGCATCCTTCCGCGAGGCATTGCGGTGGGGCGTCGAGACCTATCACACGTTGAAGACGATTCTCCACGATCGTGGTCTGGCGACGGCCGTCGGTGACGAAGGCGGCTTTGCGCCGAATCTGGCCAGGAACGAAGACGCCGTGAAGATCCTTGTCGAGGCGATCGAGAAGGCCGGTTACACGCCGGGCGAACAGATCTGCATAGCCCTTGATCCGGCCACGAGCGAGATCTACAGGAACGGGTCGTATGTGCTCGCCGGAGAAGGCCGGACCCTCAGCTCGGCTGAGATGGTCGACTACTGGGTCGACCTTGTCGCACGGTATCCAATCGTGTCCATCGAGGATGGGATGGCCGAGGACGACTGGGATGGCTGGAAGGCTCTGACGGACGCCCTGGGTGGCACAGTGCAGTTGGTCGGCGACGACCTGTTCGTGACGAACTCCGAACGGCTGCAGATGGGTATCGACCGCAAGACGGCCAATTCCATCCTTGTGAAGGTCAACCAGATCGGTTCGCTTACCGAGACGCTCGATGCGGTCGGCCTGGCCACGCGGAACGGCTACTCCGCGGTTATGTCGCACCGTTCGGGCGAGACGGAAGACTCCACGATTGCCGACCTGGCCGTGGCAACCAACTGCGGGCAGATAAAAACCGGCGCCCCGGCCCGGTCCGACCGGGTGGCCAAGTACAACCAGTTGCTTCGGATCGAGGAGTTGCTCGGCGACTCGGCCGCCTACTGGGGTCGTGAGGCACTCACCCCGCGCGCATCCATGCGGACGGCCTGATATGGCCAGTACGGCTGACACCGTGGGCAGACGTTCCGGTGGCCGTCCGCGGGGTGCGGTGGATGTTTCGGGTGATCGGTGGGATAACCGTCTTCGACGTTTCATCCTCCGCGGGGGCTTGGCTTTCGTGGCGTTTGCCGGTCTGTTCGTGGCGTTGATCGTGCTCGGGGTGATTCCGGTTCGGGCGTATCTCACCCAACAGCGGGAACTTCGCGACACGAAAGCCCGGGTCACCATGCTGAAGGCGCACAACAACGAACTGACCACTCGGTCGGCCCGACTACGCACCGATGCCGAATTGGCCCTTATCGCCCGCGAACAGTTCGGGATGGTGCCGGCGGGCGAGACGCTGACACTGCTGCCTGGTTTACGGGCCGAGACCAATGCCCTCATGGGCGACGGGCGGGACGCGATCCGACCCGTGCCCCCTGATGCGGAAGAAGGCAATCTCAATCTGTTGAAGGCGATTCTCGACCTCTTCCGCTTTGCCCGTTGACAGCCACTGGCTCCGCCTGCCGCCGACCCGGAGAACTGAAATCCTCGTGACGCCAGGCACATCTGCGCTCGGCGTGCTAGAACCGCAGAGTCGCATTTGCGAGTTCTGCCCCCGCAGTCGCTCACATCTTGGAAGGGATTTTCTATGAAGGTTTCAATGACCGTCAACGGTCAAGTACAAAGCCACGAGGTCGAGGCTCGCACCCTGCTCGTTCACTACCTGCGAGAGCCGTGCGGACTCACCGGGACAAACGTAGGCTGCGACACGTCGTCGTGTGGCGCGTGCACCGTCCACCTCAACGGGGAATCGGTCAAGTCGTGCACAGTTCTTGCGGCTCAGGTCGAGGGGGAAAGCATCACCACGATCGAAGGTCTCGCAAAAGACGGTGTCATGCATCCCATGCAGCAGTCCTTCCAGGAAAACCATGGCCTTCAGTGCGGTTATTGCACCCCGGGTATGGTCATGGCGGCGATCAGCCTTCTTGAGGAGATACCGAATCCGACTGAACATGATGTGCGCATCGGCCTTGAGGGCAACCTCTGCCGTTGCACGGGCTACCACAACATTGTCAAGTCCGTCCTGGCCGCTGCAGCAAAGTAAAAGGAGAGCACATGATTCCCGCCGCTTTTGATTACGTTCGCGTCGACTCCGCCGACGCCGCTGTCGCTCAACTCGTGGAGAACGGCGATGACGCCAAGATCCTCGCCGGGGGCCACTCCCTCCTGCCGCTA
>JANMZO010000062.1:0-1637 GCA_031383405.1 Acidimicrobiia bacterium
GCATGCGCAGCAGCGTCGAGAATGACTTCAGCCTGGTTCGTCAGCACATCGAGCACGTTGACCGTCCTTTACGGGCAGGCGCCACCAAGGTCCGGAGCAACGCGGCGGGAGCGAGTGACGCCCCTCGTGCATCAAAACTTACCTGACAACAGATAGGTCACCAAAGAAGCGTCGAACATCGGTCGTGTTTGAGATCTACCCCTCGGAGGTATAGCCAGCCCATGAGCGCCCGAACCGACCACGAGCAAGCCGCAGCAGTTCCTGGGGTTCCGTCAGGCGACGCGGCGCACGTGGCGCACAGCCACGGACCCGACATGCATGACATGCACTCGGAGCACGGGATGCACGGCGGCCACGACAAGCACGCTGGGCACGATCCGGCAGTGTTCCGTCGACGGTTCTGGCTGACGCTGGCAGTATCCATTCCCGTGATCGTCACGAGCAAGATGATCATGGAGTGGTTCGGCTATCACCTCAACGGTGTGGCCTGGGTCGGTCCCGTCTTGGGCACATTTGTGTACCTCTGGGGCGGGTGGCCGTTCCTGAAGGGCGCTGTGTCCGAGGTACGCGACCGAGCTCCGGGAATGATGCTGTTGATCGCGATGGCGATCACGGTCGCGTGGTCGTCGTCGATGGCTTCAAGTCTTGGTTGGTTCGACCTTGAGTTCTGGTGGGAACTGGCTGCATTGGTGACGATCATGCTGCTTGGACACTGGCAGGAAATGAAGGCAATCGGCCAAGCCCGCGGGGCGCTTGCGGCCCTCGCCGCGCTGATCCCTGACGAAGCCGAACTGGTTGACGGCGACCAGACCCGAACAGTGACCATCGCGGACCTCCAAGCCAACCAACTCGTCCTGGTGAGAGCCGGGGGACGCGTGCCCGCTGACGGCGTGATCGAGGCAGGCGAAGCGGAGCTGGACGAGGCAATGATCACCGGCGAGTCCCGCCCGGTCGCAAAGGGTGTTGGCGACAAGGTGGTCGCGGGAACGATCTCAACCGATTCCTCGATTCGGGTGCGGGTCACCGCGATCGGCGACGACACTGCTCTCGCTGGCATTCAGCGACTCGTAGCCGAGGCGCAGAACTCGAACAGTCGCGCGCAGGTGCTGGCCGACCGGTTTGCCGGTTGGCTTTTCTACATTGCGACAGGCTCGGCGCTGGTCACCTTCCTTGCGTGGTTGATCGCTGGTAACTCCAAGCAAGCGGTGACGAGCGCGGTCACTGTGTTGGTGATCGCCTGCCCGCACGCGCTGGGACTCGCCATACCGCTCGTGATCTCGCTCTCTACCGCAGTCGCAGCGCGCAACGGGATCCTCGTCAAGGATCGTCTCGCGCTCGAGCGGATGCGGACCATCACTGCGGTGCTGTTCGACAAGACCGGAACCCTGACCGAGGGCCGCCACATCGTGACCGGGGTCGCTGGCGCAGGAATTTCGACTGACGAGGTGTTGCGGCTCGCCGCCGGTGTCGAGCTCGACAGCGAACATCCCCTCGCCCGCGCAATTGTTACGGCCGCTCGCGAACATGGTGAGGTGGCACCCGCTTCGGATTTCAAGGCAATCACGGGCCGGGGCGTCGAAGCAATGATCGAGGGTCGCCGCTACGCCGTTGGCGGGCCGGTGCTGCTTCGCGAACAG
>JANMZO010000077.1:0-21101 GCA_031383405.1 Acidimicrobiia bacterium
CCCTTCAAGAACACGAACGGCTCCGATTACCACAACCGGAACGACTAACAGCAGATGAAACGTTGGACCAACAACTCCAGCGACAAGAAACGCGATAGAGCCGAGTCGCTCACGTTCTGTTACCAGACTCCATAATAGAACGCTGCAAACCAATGTTGAAACCCCATAAGATCGAACCTCAGAAATTTGATCTACGGTTATGAGGGAGACTATTGCTAGGCAACTGGATATCGTAACAATTCGAGTAAAGAGTTTTGTGAGAATTGAACCTACGATGATCACCGATGCCACAAATGCGACGGTCGTAAGTAGCTCAAAAATAATTCTCTCGGACCCAAGTATTGGCATGAATCGGAGAACACGAAGGATCAACATGTGGCCAAACATGTTGCCGCCCTCAAGCCGAACCATTCGAACGAAATCTTGCCACGGGAGGTCCGCCGCACTCATCGAGAATGCCTCATCCCATGAGAGTGAATTGGTTCGTTGAGCAGAGGTAAACCCTATGACTCCTGAAACTATGGCAAGGGCACCAACCCCAATCTTTGTCAAGGTATCGAGATCGATTGGCAATGGGTTATGTAACTTATGATTCATTCGCAGTACCCTCTTTCGCTTCGTGTCATTGATCCGCCTTTGGATGCGAGCCCCGATGCAAGTCCCCACACCATAGTGTGAGCCAAGCACTTCATGTAGGGCAAAATGACCCATTTCTTCGAGTGTGAAGTCGAGTATCCTTAGCAAAACAAAGGGAGGTCGAGATTAGTGAGTGCTAACAAACTTGAACCAGCACGCTTGCTATCAATTGTCCTTGCAACTAGGAACGAGGAGCAGTCGATTGGTCATGTCATGCAAGAGATATCCGAGGCATCGAGGCTGTTGTGTGAAGAGTTTTCGATCTCGGTAGTTATGGTCGACGATTCATCGGCCGACAACACCGTTGGGCTTGCCCATGAGACCGCTCGGAACCTTGGGCTGGACCTTGATGTGATTGAAGGGCCAGGTCGAGGACTCGGACAGGCGATCTTGGCGGGCTTGGCTAGAGCGCTAGAGCAAGGTCCCTCTCTGATCGTTACACTCGACGCAGATGGACAACACGACGCGAGAGATATCCCAAAGTTTGTGAATCGGTTACTCCAAGACGATTCGGATCTAGTGGTGGGCTGTCGGTTTGGTGAAGGTTCGATTATAGGAATGCCGGCGTATCGCCGCTTAATAAGCAGAATAGGGAACCTAGTTCTGCGCGTTACTTGTCGAACGGGCGTCCTTGATGCAACAACATCGTTCAGAGCATTTCGCCCGAGGGTGATTGAGACATTTGACCCACCAGCGCTAGACCTCAGCGGCTACAACTTTTTCAGTGCGTTTGTCGTTGCGGCTCGACGGGATGGCTTTAGGATTTCAGAGCAACCTATAATATTTCGACCGCGTCTGGGTGGAGAATCCAAATTGGGTTTTTCACAATGTGTGTCGTTTGGTAGAGCCTTGCCCGCTCTTGCCCGATATCGGAGGAGTGTTCCGGTCGTCGGGTCGACCTCAAATCCTGCGCAAAGAAGCCTTGACACGGCCGATTGCCAGTTAGGCGCGCCGCGAAGGGATCTTTGGGATGCTCAAATTGAGCGATAGCCACGAACGCCCTTTCGGAACTGGCCGGGGAGCCGACTGAACCGGCACGACGATGCGGGAGAACGCTCTCGTCTGCGCCGGAGCAATGCAATCAATTTCAACGTCCAAGTGGGGTTGCCGGGGGTGCCAGTGGCGAGACCGCCGGTGTCGCGTTGGCTTCAAGGGTTCGCAGATCCCGAGGGCAGCGATTCCCTTCCTGCAAAGGCTCGTCGACTCGTGTCGAGGCAAAGCAACCGCGATTCGCACTTGACCGGCTGAGTCTCACAACGGTCCCGCCCCACCCTTTCGGTCCGTCTAACTTCCGCAGCGCCGGTGCTTGCCATGTGGTTCATTTGCGCGAAACACTGAACCCAACGTCGCAATCTGCCGATCTTCCCTACAGACCCGCTTCGCTCTCGGCGAACCTGCTACGAAGGACCAGCGAATCTCAATGGAAACGACGACCGCCGACCCTGCGGCAACAACTGACAGTCCGATAACCGACCGTGTCGGTTCATCGAAGAACTCGTATTTTCTCGGGCTCGACGGTTTACGCGCGATTGCGTTTCTGCTCGTCTTCGGGGTTCACCTGACTCCGCCGATTCTCGCCAGCTACCGGCCATTGACGGGCGGGTACCTCGGGATCGACGTGTTCTTCGTGTTGAGCGGATTTCTCATCACCACAATCCTGGTGAGCGAGTTCGCCCGCACCGGCAGTATCAAACTGGGAAAGTTCTACCTCCGTCGCTCCATCCGCCTGCTTCCTGCGGTACTACTTTTCGTGGCTGCGGTCTTCGTGCTCACGGCGACGGAGAGCATGTTCAAGGCCGACGCGACCGATATCCGCCGGAATGCCATTGCCTCGCTTTCGTACTTCTACAACTGGATCTCGATCTACTCGTTGAACCGCAGCCACAATCTGTTCTTTATCGGTCACCTATGGTCGCTCTCCGTCGAAGAACAGTTCTATTTCATCTTTCCGGTCAGTCTGTTTTTCGGGCTACGTAGCGGAGCGCGCCGGGCAGGCGTTGCGGCCGACGGCCGTTCGTACCCACTTTCGAAGGAGGAGTTGGCCTCGGCCCTTTCGAGGGTCATGAAGTTCCTCGTTGTCGGCTTGATCATCAGCAATATTTTGATCACACTCATCGGAGTCGTGTTCTCCAGCAACGTCTCCTACGAACGGGCCATGTGGGGAACCGACACGCGGGCGTCGGGATTCATCATCGGTGCGATCCCAGCGATACTCCGGCTTGCGTATCCGAAAATCTACGGAAAGATCGTGCCGCTGCTGAAGCTTCTCGCTCCTCCCGCGGTCATCGGCCTCGCTCTGGCCGCCCTGTACTTCCCTGAGCGGCCGAGCACCATGCCGTTCGCCGGAGGACTCTTCGTCGTTGACGTCCTGGTGGCCATCGTGGTCCTGGCCGCGGTCGAA
Organism: Acidimicrobiia bacterium; assembly: GCA_031383405.1. Taxonomy (GTDB): domain Bacteria; phylum Actinomycetota; class Acidimicrobiia; order Acidimicrobiales; family JANYDT01; genus JANMZO01. The sequence goes on from JANMZO010000077.1 coordinate 3,038, forward strand.
CGAACCTGGAAGCCGATCTCGTTCGTCCTCGAGTTTCCGGCCCTACGCTGGATCGGCAAGGTGAGTTACGGGGCATACGTTGTGCATTACATGCTCGTGTGGCGCTTCTACTACCGCAACGAACACTTCTTCAGCGTTCCGGGTGGCGCATTCATCCCGACTCTCGCCATCACGTTGGCGATCGCGGCGGTCTCCTTCTACGGGATTGAACAGCCCCTGGCCCGCAAGCTCCGAAGGAAATGGAACCTGTGACTCCAGCGTTGCGTCCGGACGCCGACGCGGTGCCATCGATCGCCATCGGAATCGTCTCACGAAACGAAGCCGGCGATCTCGACGCATGTCTCGCTACCGTGCCATGGGCCACGGAGATCTACGTGCTCGACATGCAGTCAACCGACGACACACGCGCTGTGGCCGAGAAATACGGGGCCACTGTGATTCCCGTGCGCGACGCCCCGGTTGCCGAACAGGTCCGCGATGCGTACCTAACACTCTTCCAGTCCGACTGGATGCTGCAACTCGACTGCGACGAGCGCGTCGATCCACTTTTTCGAGAGAAGATCCTTGAGGTCCTTCGAACCGACGACGTATCGGATGTTGCCGCGTTCGTGCTTCCCTTCCGTCTCTACGCGTGCGGATCCCCGATTGATCACGGCATGGGGAGGAATGGCTCTGTACGGTTCTTCCGGCGGGGAAAGGTTCGCTACAGCGACTCGCAGGCGGCGCACCGCAACCCGATCCTTTCGGGTGAACTTCGTGACCTCACCGGTCGGGTGCCACCGGTCCACCACTACGCGATCACCAGCGTGGATCAGTACCTGGAGAAGTCGCTCCGCTACGCCAAAACGGAGTCGTTGGAACTCACAGCCGATCAACTCGATCCGTTCGTGTTTTGGCGGACGTTCTACAAGTTCTCCATCCTCGACGAAGGTTGGCGGGACGGATTCACCGGACTCGTGTTCACGTCGATTCTCGCGTTCTCCCGGGCCATCCCCCATGCGTACGCCTGGGAACGACTAGGTCACCCGTCAGTGCCGCTGCGGCGTCGCGGCCGGATGGTCAACTCCAGCAACGACATTCGTAAGCTGTTCAACGATCAGATGGAGGAACCGTTGTTCGACTACGCCCTGCAGAAGGTCGAGACTGCGCCGATCGGGGAAGTCGGCTCACGCGTGCGCCATGCGCTTCGCTACAGGCCGTCGCTGCTGGTTCACCCCACGACCGCGAAGGCTGCACTGAAGTACTCAGGCATCCGATTGGCCAAACTGGCCAAGGGGCTTCTGTCGAGGTAGCGGGAGCGACGCAGCACGGCCTGGTTGGCGCCACGGCGCCGCACGGTACGACAAATCAGGCGCGTGTTGCCAACTTCAGCTGGCCTCACGCAACCTCAACCCCTGGGGTCCGGCTCAGCAATGTTCGAGGACCTGCTGGGCAAGTCTCAACGCCGCAATACCGTCGGCGGCCGTGACCACCGGTTGTCCGCCCCGGATGGTTTCCACGAACGCGCGGAGTTCTTCCATCAGCGGCTCGCCGCGGTTTTCGATGAAGGGAATTTCGACCATGCCACTTTGGCGGTATCGGGCACCGGAGTCAGAGACGAACTCCACGTGCTGCATGCGGTGGATCATCACGTCCTGCCGGATGAGGTCGCCCGCCAGCACCGCCTCATTCTGGGTCACGGTGATACGACGAAGTTTCTGCTGACCGATCCGGCTGGCCGTGATCGAAGCGGTCACCCCGTTTGCGAACGTGAGCAGGGCAATCGCCATGTCGGGACCCGCGGTCTTGGTGCTCTGGTGAATAACGCTCATCTTTGCCACCTCGCTGCCCGCCAACGCACGAGCGAGGTCGAGGTCGTGAATCATCAGGTCGATCACGACGTTATCGGCGACCCGTGGGGTGAATGGCCCCACGCGGACCAGTTCCAAATGGATCGGCTCCTCGATGCAGCGAAGGAGCTCGCGCACAGCCGGGTTGAAACGCTCGATATGACCAACCGTGAGCACGACTCCGGCCTTTTCGGCTCGGCAGGCCAGATCCTCACCCTCCTCCGCTGTCGGAGCAATCGGTTTCTCGACAAGGACATGCAGTCCCGCGTCGAGGCACTCAACCGCAACGCGATGATGAAACTGGGTGGGCGTCGCCACGATCGCCGCGTTCAGTTCGGCGGACGCCAACAGCTCGGCGATCGAAGCGGCATGACGGACACCCATCGACTCGGCCAGAGTGGTGCGCTTCGCCTCGTCGACGTCGATGATGGCCACAAGCTCGACGCCCTGTGTGCGTGATGCGACGCGGGCATGGTTCGCGCCCATCACTCCAGCGCCGACGACGGCGAGCTTGATCGGCTGATCGGTCAGCATCCGAGTGTTTCCCGGATTACGGAAATGACAGTTTCGACCTCATCGCCGGTCAGGTGCTGATGCACCGGGATCGACGCGACCGAAGTGGCAAAGCGCTCGGAGTTCGGACACTCGTGGGCATGGATACGGGGATGGTTGCGGTAGCAGTCGTAGTCGTACGCGGCCTTCGGGTAGTACACCCCGCAGCCCACTCCCTTCGCCACCAACTGCTCCACAAACTCGTCTCGTGTGACTCGGGCATCGGGTAGTAAGCGCACAGTGTATTGGTGCCATACGGTCCGGCGTCCCTCGGGTTCGAACGGCAGCACGAGGCCGTCGACATCAGCGAGACCTTTCGACAGTCGATCGGCGTTGGCCCGGCGGGCCGCTTCCATCGTCGGCCGGTTCTCGAACTGAGACATGGCGAGCGCAGCTACGAGGTCCATCATGCGGTAGTTGTGACCGGGCATTTCATAGACATATCGGGCCCGCATTCCCTGGTTGCGGAGGATACGCATCCGTTCAGCCAGTGAATCGTCGTTGGTCGTGACGACGCCGCCTTCGCCGGTGCTGAGGTTCTTGGTTGCGTAGAACGAGAAACACGCGAGGCCGTAGCCGCCGACCGGTTCACCGTCGATGGTGGCACCGTGCGACTGGGCCGCATCCTCGATGATTGACAGGTTGTTACGCGTGGCGATGGCCGAGATTGCTTTCATATCGGCCGGAAGACCGTAGAGATGCACCGGCATGATCGCTTTGGTGCGGCTGTTGATCTGCGCTTCGATCCCTGAAGGGTCGATGCAATAGTCGTCGGTCACGTCGACGAAACGGACTTCCGCTCCGGAATGGACGATCGCGTTCACGGTCGCCGCGAACGTGAACGGGGTTGTGATGACCTCGTCGCCCGGGCCGATGTTGAGCGCCTGCAACGCCAATTCAAGCGCAGTGGTCCCGTTGTTGACCGCGACGGCGTGAGCGGTGCCGGCCATGGCCCTGCACTGCTCCTCGAATCGGGCCACCATCGGGCCCTGCGCCAATTGGCCGGCGCGCAACACTTGAAGAACGAGTTGCTCGGTGGCTTCGTCGACAATCACGCGGGAAATGGGAATCATGACGCTTGCTCCTGGGGGTCGGAAGTGGAGACACAGTTGGCGCACCGCAGATCCGATGGCCGTTGTTGATCGCGGGAAACGACACGCCCGCACACACACGCCCATGCGTAGTGTTTGGCCGGGCTTCCCATGACGATCTGGTGGGGTTCGACGGACTTTGGGACCACGCTGCCGGCAGCGACCACGGCGTACTCGCCGATCTCGATGCCGCACACGAGCGTCGCATTCGCTCCGATCGACGCGCCCTTGCGCACGGTGGTCGCAACGACCTCCCAGTCGGTGCTGAAGGCCCTCGGGTAACGGTCGTTGGTGAACACTGCGCTCGGCCCGACGAAGACATCGTCTTCGATCGTGACGCCGTGGTACACGCTGACATTGTTTTGGATCTTGACGCCGTTTCCGATGTGCACGTCGGCGTCGACGAACACGTTCTTACCGAGGTTGCATCCGGTGCCGATGACCGCGCCACCCCGAATGTGTCCCTGGTGCCAGATCCGGGTGTCGTCGCCGATCGACGCTCCCGCTTCGACATACGCCGACTCGTGGATGAACGGTGCGCTCACTGAGCGCTCCGGGCATGGGAGCTCCGACCGAGAACGTTCCACGAAACGTTGGCATCGGAGAATGTGGTGAACGTACCGATAATGTTGCGGCCGTCGACGATGGCCTGCAATCCCGGTAGTTCAGATGCCGGAAGGTTTCGGTATTCGACGTGGTCGGATTGCACGATCACGCCGTCGATGGCTTCGCCGAAGTGGTACGGGGTGAGTCCGAACGCCTCCAACTCGGCATCGGTGTACATGGGATCCTGTACAACCGGGATGGCTCCGCGGGCTTGGAGTTCAGCCACAAGCGGCCAGCAACCCGAGAAGGCGGTTTCCTTCACGCCGCCGCGGTACGCCAGTCCGAGTACGGCGACCTTACGGCCCGAAAGCCCACCGATCATTGCCTCGAGTCGGTCAACACAGTATGCGGGCATACGGTCGTTGACTTCACGCGATGCCCGCGGCATCTGGGCCGAGGGATCACCGAGCAGATAAAGGTGCGGGTAGACGGGAATGCAGTGTCCACCTACCGCCACGCCCGGCTGATGGATGTGGCTGAACGGTTGGCTGTTCGTGGCCTCGACGACCTGGCCGACGTCGACCCCGAGTTGGTCGCAATGCCGGGCCAGTTCGTTGGCGAAGGCAATGTTGATGTCGCGGTATGTGGTTTCCGCAAGCTTGGCCATTTCCGAGGCCTCGGCCGAGCCCATCTTCCAGACGCCGTTGGCACGCCCGAGATCAGGGCGGTCGATGAATGTCAGACCGGCGCCATAAAACTCCAAGCCGCGGGCGGTGGATGCAGCATCGATGCCGCCAACCAGTTTCGGATACTTGGTCAGGTCGCTGAATACGCGTCCGCTCGACACGCGTTCCGGGGAAAAACAAACCAGTAGATCTGAGCCGAGGGACAGCCCGGAAGCAGCCGAAAGGGTGGGTGCAAAACGGCTGCGGGTCGTTCCAACCGGTAGGGTCGTTTCGTAGCACACAAGTGTTCCGGGTTGCAGGCCCTTGGCGACGGAGGCGGTCGCTGCGTCGATCGCCCGGAAATCTGGGATTTTCGTGTCGTGGTCGACAATCAGCGGCACCACGATGATCACCACGTTGGAGCGCCGTACAGCGTCGACGGTGTCGATGGTCGCTTCGAAACGGCCGGCGTCGATCACCTCCCGTAAGTACTCGTCGAGATGCGGTTCGCCGGGAAACGGCGGTTGCCCACTTCGAACGAGTTCGACCACCGTCGGATTGATATCGGCACCGATCACCGACATGCCCTGACGGGCGAACTGTACGCCGAGCGGAAGACCGATTTTTCCCAGGCCGACGATCGTTACCCGAAACACTCCATCACCCATTACGAACACTCCCAAAGCCGTGACACGCCGAGGGGGCGGCGCGAAGAAGTTGCCATGATCTGCTTAATTCCGTGCGATTTCAAGGGTACCGGGACCTAACTTTCTCTGGTGGACAACGACGTACGTCACACCTCGATCTCCGATTCATCGTCCAGAGGGAAGACACACTGTTGGGTTGTTGAAGTGACACACGTCACATTTGCGAATGGGATCCTCACGTTCCAACGGCACGCGTTCGCGGATCGGAAGCGGGTGCGGTGTTAACCGCATTCATAGCCCGATCGACCCCATCGCTGATGATCGACCCGACCGCGTCGGCCGCCTGCTCGACTGCGATGTCGAGCAGGGTGCGGTCAGCCCTCCCCGGACGTTTCAGGACGTAGTCGGCCACGTCCTGTGTGCCCGGAGGGCGGCCGATCCCGATGCGGATCCGGATGAAGTCGGGCGTATGAAGGTGGCTCTGCAGCGATTTGAGTCCGTTATGGCCGGCAACTCCACCGCCAACTTTGATCTTAATCCGGCCGACCGCAAGATCCAGTTCGTCGTGAAGAACGATGACCGTCGCCGGGTCGGTCACACCGTGCCGTTTGGCCAGCAGGCGAACCGATTCGCCTGAGAGGTTCATGAATGTCTGCGGAAACGCCAACGCGACGTGTTGGCCGTTCACGCGTACCTCACACGACAGGGCCCGTTCCTTTCCGGCCTTCAGCTTGGACCCCGACCGGGATGCGAGAAGCGCAACCACCTCGGCGCCAACGTTGTGGCGGGTGCCGTCGTATTCAGGGCCGGGATTGCCCAGACCCACGACCAGCCAATCGGCTGGCGTACCCACACGTTCACGGGCCGAACCCGCCGGACGGCGAAACGCCATCGGGTCCAGTTCCTTAGGTCAGCGGACCCGGATGTTCAGCAGTTGCTCAGACGACGACGAAGTCGACGTGTGCGGCACTCCCGCGGACCGGGTCGCGCTGGATGTCTTGGATCTTCACTTCACGTGACAGGCCGTCGACCACAAGTGTGAACGGCTTCTCACGGACCGACCGGTCATTGAACGTGTTGCGCAACTCACGGTGATCGACAGCCAGCGAGATCGGCGTCTCGATACCCTTGCCGTAGAGCACCGCCGGGATCTTGCCTGCCGCACGGAGCCGACCCGCTGAACGCGAGCCCGAAGTAGTGCGAACCTCTGCGGTGAACGTGATGTCGGTCATGGCGATTCCTCTGGGCTGTTACTCGTGGTTTGAAAGGGTCGACCAGACCGTTTCAACGAACGTAAGAGCATAGACGACGCAGCAGCACCGGTTTTCATGGGGCCCTGCGTTCTTCGATGCGATCTGGTCAACCCAGGGCACGGTTGAACCTCCCATGCGTGGTGCCTCGACTCACCTGGGAGTAAGTTCGTCCGGGAGGAAATCATGAACCGACGGATCGCCCTTTTCTTTGCCGCCTCGACCGGAGCGGCGTTGCTGAGCGGACCCGTGCACGGAATTCCTCCGGTCGGAGCGAACCCGAAACCGGCCGCTGAGGCCAGGACCATCGTCGTCGCCGCGGTAGGAGACGTGGCCTGCGCTCCCGATACCCCCAAAACCGGAAACGAGTGCCACGATCAGGAGGTCGCGAATCTTGTTTCCGCCGACAAGAGCATCCGGGCCATGCTTCTCCTTGGCGATCTCCAGTACGAAAGCGGCCTGCGTGACGACTATGCCGCGTCGTTCGCCAGGAGCTTGGGTGCGCTCCGGACGCAGTCGGTCCCGGTTCCCGGCAACCACGAATACGGGGAAGGATCGGCCAACGGCTACTTCTCGTATTTCGGCAACGCCGCGCATCGCGAGTCCGACGGTTACTACGCCGTGAATGGAGGGTCGTGGCACATCATCGCTCTGAACTCCAACTGTGAGTACGTATCGTGCACAGCTGATTCGGCCCAGGTGGCCTGGTTGAAGGCCGATCTGGCCACCAATACCAAGCCGTGCATCGCCGCAATCTGGCATCACCCCCGGTTCAGCTCCTCGGACCACGGCGACGACGACCGTTCGCAGGCATTCTGGGACGCGCTCTTAGCGGCCCGGGCCGACATTGTGTTGACCGGCCACGATCACATGTACGAACGTTTCGCCCCGCAGGATGGCCGGGCCAAACCGTCGCCGACCGGCCTTCGCTCGTTCGTCGTCGGTACCGGAGGACGTTCGCTCTACGGTGTCGAGAGCATCCGGGCCAACAGCGCGAAGCGCATCGTGGGTTTCGGATTCCTCCGACTGGAACTCCGAGCGGGAAGCTACGGATGGAAGTTCATCCCCGACGGGACCACGACCACCGACACCGACGCGGGCAATGCGAACTGTCTGAAGAAGTCGCAGACCTGACTGACACTCACCGAGGCATCATTCGGACACCGACTCGGTCAGCTCTGGTTCTCACCACCAAAGATCTCGCTGACCGAGGCATCTTCGAATACGGCCGAAATCGCATCGGCCAGTAGCGGAGCGACCGAAAGCACTTCGATCTTGTCGCACTGCTTCTCCGGTGGAAGCGGAATCGTGTTGGTGATGACGAGGCGGGTCATGGCCGAGTTCTTGATGCGGTCGATTGCCGGACCCGACAAAATGCCGTGGGTCGCGACTGCGAGGACTTCGGTGGCCCCGGCCTTTTTGAGCAGATCCGCTGCTCCGCATATGGTCCCCGCGGTGTCGACCATGTCGTCGACCAGGACGCATACGCGACCTGCCACATCGCCCATGATGTCGATCGCGTCGGACTGGTTGACCGTACCCTTCGAGCGGCGCTTGTAGATGGACGCGACGTCGGCGTCGAGGTGTTTAGCGAAACGTTCGGCCACCTTCACCCGACCCGAATCAGGCGACACGATCACACACCCCGGTCCGACGGCGTAGCGGAGATGCTCGACCAGGACCGGCATCGCCGTGAGGTGATCGACCGGAATGTCGAAGAAGCCCTGGATCTGGCCGGAATGAAGATCGACACTGACCACCCGGTCAGCGCCGGCGACGGTCAACATGTCAGCCAGCAACTTCGCGGTAATCGGCTCGCGGCCACTCGCCTTGCGATCCTGCCTGGCGTAGCCGTAAATCGGGCATACGGCGGTGATCCGTTTGGCTGACGCACGTTTGGCGGCGTCGATCATGATCAACTGCTCCATGATGTGGTCGTTGACCGGGTAGGAGTGCGTCTGCATGATGAACACGTCAGAGCCGCGGACCGATTCGCCGAAGGTGCAACGCATTTCTCCGCTGGCAAAGTCGATAAGGTTGGGATGTCCGAGCTGAATGTTCAGGTGGTCAGCGACCTCGTTGGCAAGTTGTGGATTCGAACGTCCGGCAAAGAGCTGAAGACGCTTCGTTGGCGCAAACTCCATGGCAATCTCCCCTCAGGTGACTCGTGTGCGGTGCAGGCTAACTGACCGGGCAGTCGCTTCTGAAGAACGAACCGGTCGTTGTGCCGGGTAGCACCCTACTTCCCGGGCTCAGGGTCGCGTACGGCCCAACGACGGCGTTGTCGCCGATCTCGCAGCGCTCGGCGACCGTTTGTTCGATGGTGACCTCGTCGCCGACCGTGCAATCGATGAGGTGCGTATTCGGTCCGATGTCACAACCGCGACCTATTACGGTATGCCCACGCAGCAGCGCACCCGGGTACACCGTGCAATCGGGACCGATCTGGACCGTGGCATCGATGTACGTATGCGCCGGGTCGAGCATCGTGACCCCCTGGGCCATCAGCCTGATGTTCGTCCGGCGCCGCAACTCGGCTACGGCGGCGGCCAACTGGATCCGGTCATTCACACCGGCGGCCTCGGCGGGATCCGTGACGATGTGCGAGATCACGTTGTAGCCCGCCTCGTAAAGCACGCTGACGACGTCGGTCAGGTAATACTCGCCCTGGCTGTTCTCCGGGCTCAACCTCCGAAGCGCCGGGGCAAGCAGCGAACGCTTGAAGCAGTACACCGACGTGTTGATCTCGTGGATCTCGCGCTCTTCGTCGGTCGCGTCGCGGTGCTCGACAATCCGCTTGACCCGGTTGCCGCGACCGCGAACCACCCGTCCGAGCCCGGTCGGATCAACGACGACCGAGGTCAAAACCGTTGCAGCCGCGTCGGCGTCGTGATGAGCCTTCACAAACGCGGCCAACGTCTCGGGCCGAAAGAGCGGCTGGTCACCCGGCATGACGACCAGATCACCATCGGCTTCGTCATCGATTTCTTCGGCACTGAACGCCGTCATGGCCACCGATACCGCGTCGCCGGTCCCCCGCTGTACGTGCTGGGTGACGAACTCCAGCGGAAGTTCCTGCGGAGCTTCTTCGATGAGCGCTTTCGTGACCCGCTCAGCGCCATGGCCGACCACAATCACGGCACGCTCAAGCCCCAGCTCCGATGCCGCGCCAAGGACATGGAGCACCATCGGCTTTCCACAGAGGCGGTGGATCGGCTTCGGTCGACTTGATTTCATGCGGCTTCCCTCGCCGGCGGCCATGACGACGGCGGCGAGCGGGCGGCCGGTAATTGGAGAAATCTTCACGCAAAAGCTCCTTGCAGGCGAATAGGAATTCGCCGAAACATCGGCATGTCGCCGACCAAAGCGTAGAGCTGAAGACAACGTCTTTCGCGCCGAAGGGGCGCGTCACGCCTCTACCTGGCCGGGACGAAGTTCGCGGGGAAGGGCTCGAACCCTCATTCTCTGGACCAAAACCAGATGTCCTACCATTGGACGACCCGCGATCGGGCTCTGCCACTCGACAATACCAGCGGCATCAGAGGGTTGCGGTTCACGGGCCCAACGGTTCACGCGCCTAACGGTTCACGGCACAACGCTCTCATGCCTTACGGCCATCGTTGTCGGTGACGACAACAACCAACGTTACGGCGCTGATGTTACCGTTACGGCGCTGATGTGGAAGTCGTGGTCGGGTCGAGGACGTCTGTGGGCTCGGAGCTGTCGACCACCGAGTCGACGAGGTCCTGGTACGAAGCGGGGTCGAGGGTTCCAACCGTCTTGCCCGCAACGACGAGCGCGATCGTCGGAAGGGTGGGAATCTGGGTCGCCAGACGCAGAGATTGCACAATCTGGCCGACCGCCAAAGCCTGATCGGCGCTCGAAAGCTTCCTGTACTTTTCGCCGAACGACAGGACGAGGTTACCGACCGCGTCTTCCGTGATTGTCGCATCGAGCCCGGGTAGCAGGGACCGATACCCGGCGGGGGCCCCTTCGAGATTCGATTCGTCCTCCAGAGCCGCCAGGTACAGTTGGGCGGTGTAAAGGGCCGAGTCCGACGGATCGCTGCCGTCGAAGTTCACCTCGATCGGCCGGAGTCGCCCATTCTTCACGAAGAAGAGCGGGGCGTGACTCACCGCAATCGGCTGATCGAAGGACTCCTTGCGGACCGGCGTGGCAACAAACGCCTGGTCGACGCCGAAACCGGTTCGCACCTGCGAAAGACGTTTTCCGTTCTTCACGAAATCAACGCGGGCGAACCCGGGGACCGAGGTGATCGTGAGGACCAACTGGCCCAGAGCCGAGGGATCCTGATCGTCGATGCCTGTCGAGTCGGTGACGTCGAGCGTGACGAGATCGCCAACGACGGCGTTAAGCTTGACGTCGTAACCCTCTATCGAATTAGGAAGGCGCTCCAGGCGGCTGGCATAGGACCGTCGGAGTTCAACCGTCAGTGGCGTGCGGAGGAGGTCCAAGAGCCCCTCGACGGTCTTTTCGGGCGAGAGGCTCAACGGAACCGGCATCAGCACCGGGGTAAGCCGTGGTCCGCGTAACAGGTAGACCGGGCGTTGCTTGACCTGGTTCTGGAGGAAGGGCGGAATGCCATCGGGGGCGATTCTGCGCGCTTCGGGCGTGCGCGGTACCGAACAAGCGGGAAGCCCGATCAAAAGCGCCGTGAACAGGCCAACGGATCGAAGGATCGGCCGACCTCGTATCACGACGCGCCCGGATCCGACTCAGGATCACCGAATGACCGGGTTCCGTCGAGCAGGGTGACAACGAAGCGCGCTCCCCCGCCGGGACGGTCTTCAACACGTGCGTGACCTTCATGTAGGGCAGCGTGGGCGGCGACGAGCGAAAGTCCCAGACCGGTGCCCTTCTGGGCGAAGGTGCCACGCAGATGAGCCTTGCCGCGACGGAACCGTTCGAACACGACCGGTTTCTCGTCGTCGGGTACCCCGGGGCCTTCGTCGTCGACCGCAATCTCGATGTACCGCTTGCGTGCACCGGGCGATTCCCCGGTGAAGAAATCGCGAATCGAAAGCCGAGTCGCCCCCTCGGCGTAGGTCGACGCATTCTGAAGCAGGTTGGCAACGACGCGCTCCACCCGACGCTTGTCGATCATCACCTCCGGCACCGAGAGTTCCGACACGTCGAGTTCCGCTTCGGAGCCGTTGACGAAGATGACCTGCTCAATGAAATCGGGTAGGTCGATCTCCTCACGGTGCAGTTCCGCCGCGCCCGCATCGAAGCGGGAGATCTCCAGGAGATCGAGCACAAGACGTTCGAAATGACCGGTCTGGTTGACGAGCACATCAAGGGCCCGTTGGGATCGCTCCGGCATCTCGTCGCGCCGACTGTTGAGCAACTGGGCCGCGGTCGACAACGCCGTAAGCGGGGTCCGCAGCTCATGGCTCACGTCGGAGGCGAAACGCGCTTCTCGCTCGAGACGCCGCTGGAGCGACTCGGCCATCGTATTGAACGAACGCAGCAAAGGGTCGAGATCCGCATCGCCGGTCGGAGGCAATCGGGTGTCGAACTGACCCTTGGTGATGTCGGACGCCGCATCGGCGACTTCCCGGAGCGGAGCGACCACCCGGGCGCTGACGGCGCGTCCGATGAAGGCCGCGCCGAGAGTCGAGACGAGTGCGGCCAGCGAGAGTGCCCGGGCAAGCTGCCGAAGTTCGGACTCGACCTCTGACATCGAAGCGATCTCGTAGAACTGGATGTCGCCGAGTTTCGGCAACGCGACCCCGACGACAAGTTGGGTGCCCTCTTCGCCGCGGGTGATCTGATAGGCAGCGTTGGCCATCTTCTCCTGAGCGCTCTGCGACGCAAGCATCGCCGGCAGCGATGCCGGAACATCGCGGCTCAGCTTGAGTGACCCACCACGGCTGTACTCCTGACCGTCGTAGACCAGAAGGGACCGGGCCGCCAGCCCCGATTCGGCATCAATGCGCTCAAGAACCAGATTCATGTTCTGCTGGTTGTCGATCATCTCACGTGAGGCAACTTCGGCGTTGGCGAAGGCCAGGCGCTCGATGTTGATCCGCCGTTCCTTCACAAAGCTCGTCCGAGCCACGAAATATGTCAGCGATGACACAACAACCGAGATGAGCAGCGAAAGTAACGCTAGGGCGAACGTGGTGCGGGCCCGCAGACCGAGGTGGAGCTTCCGGGTGATCTTTGACAACCGTCTCCGGCGCTCCTGGTCACCCGGCATTGTCCCCGGCCCTACCGCTGATGTCGGGAGTCGAACGGCCAACGCGTAGGCGTCCGGCAAAGGAGATTCATCCTGGTCGAAGGGTCTCGGTATCGGCCCCGGGGTTTCCGCCGCCGGGCCTACGGGCTCAAGCTTCGTGACTTCGGACCTCCCCGAGGGCATGGTCACGGAACGAACTTGTAGCCGAGGCCGCGGGAGGTGACGATGTGGATCGGCTCCCCCGGATCGTCTTCCACTTTGGTGCGTAGTCGTCGGACGTGGGCATCGACCAGCCGACCGTCGGCGAGAAAGTCGTGGCCCCACACCTGTTCGAGCAGTTGCTCACGGCTGTAGACCTTCTCCGGGTTAGCGGCGAGCAGTACGAGCAGTCGCAACTCGGTTTTCGTCAGGGGAAGTGGCTCGCCGCGGCGCAGTGCCATCCCGGAGTCAGGCCGGATGTCGAGGTCACGGTACACATAGGTCCGAGGTGCGTTCGCGGTCTCTGCCGTTGGACGCGGGGCTTGCACCCTCCGCATGTGGGCCCGGATCCGGGCCGCGAGTTCCTTCGGGACGAACGGTTTCGTCACGTAGTCGTCTGCCCCGGATTCAAGCCCGGCAACGACATCGAAACTCGACTCCTGCGCCGTCACGATGATGATCGGTACATCGCTGGTCTGCCGGATCGACCGGCAGATGTCGAAGCCGCTCATATCAGGGAGTTTCAGGTCGACAAGCACGAGCGATGGTTTTTCGTTCGCAAACACGGCCAACCCGTCGGCTCCGTTGCCCGCCTCCAATACCTCATAGCCCTCATCTTCGAGGACCATTCGAAGCATCAGGCGGACATCGTCGTCGTCTTCAATGGTGAGCAGGACGTTGCGCACCTCACCATCATGGCCTGAATACGCGGACTTTGGCGCGACCCGGCGTTTGCGGGTGGCCGAATACGATCGTGGGAACAGCGCCTGGCGCTGACCCGACGTTGCGGTCTCCCGGCCGATCCCCCCGAGCCTCCTGCGCCGTGTTTTCACCGTGGTGATTCTTTGACTATTCTCAACTCCCTCATGGGATCGCTAATAAAGAAGCGCCGTAAGCGCATGCGTAAGAAGAAGCACAAGAAGATGTTGAAGAGGACCCGCTTCCAGCGCCGGGCCAAAAAGAAGTAGCGGATCCCGGGTTGGCGACCCGGGTCCGTGCCATCGCAGCCGCCCGTTTCGGCAAGGGTCGAAACCGGGGACCGCTGCGATTACAGAGCCGAGGCCGTGGTGTAGACGGTCAACAGTTCGATGCCGTCATGCGAGCCGTCAAAGGCGCCCTCGACGAACCAGGTCGACCCGCTCCCGGCCAGGATCGGCGTCTGGCCGGTCAACTCACCCAGTCGGTCCCGCCATTCGATCAGGCGCGGTTCGACGATGAGTGCGGCAGGTTCGAGATCGTTCGGCCCGTCATCGGTCGGTCCGCCGAGCGCATCCCAGGCGCGGTACACCGCGGGGGTCGACACGCCGAACGGTGGTGTGAGCAGTGAATAGGTGCGCTCGACGAACGGGAGCGGCGCCACGATCTGGCCGATCCCGGTCACCCGTGCCCGTCCACCCGAAATGCAAAACGAGACATCAGCTCCGAGCTTCGCCGCCGCGATGATGTCGTCGTTGCTCGTGCGTTTCGCCCAGCGAAACACCGCCGCGGCATCAGCGGATCCGCCGCCGAGCCCCCCGCCCGCAGGTATCCGCTTCACGATGTCGACGTGCGCCCGACAACCCACCAACGTCAGCGCCCTGGCGACGAGGTTGTCGGGCGTCGCTTCGATGCTGAGGCCTCGGGCCGCACTGCCTGCGATCGTGATCGTGAGACCATCACCCTCGGAGAACGTGAGGGTGTCAGCCAGGTCGAGAGACACCATTTCCGCGTCGATCAGGTGGTAGCCGTCGTCGCGCAACCCCACCATCTTCAGCGAAACCGTGAGTTTGGCGGGGGCGGTTTCAACGTGCACCGGTCTATTCTCGCCGAAAGAGAACCTGCCACAGCGATCCGGGGCCTCCACCGCTTCAACCAATTCGATTTCTGACAATCCCATCAGGAAGTCGACAGAAACGCCGAAAGAAAAACCATGCGACCGAGTCAGCCGACATTGGATGTCACCGTGGTCATCCCAACCCGGGACCGGTTGGATTTCCTTGCCGAAGCAATCGAATCGGTGCTGGTGCAGACGCGGGCGGTCGACCGGCTCGTCGTGGTCGACAACTCCCAAAAGATCCCGGCCGAGGTCGAGGAACTGTGCGCTGCGTTTGGCGAAGGTCGGGTTGAGTATTTGCCACCGTTACGGGACCTGTCCTTGAACGAGAATCACCAGCGGGCACTTTCCGTCGCCTCCTCGACGTTCGTGTGTGTGTTGCAGGACGATGACCGGTACGCACCCACGTTTATCGAGCGTGCGGTTTCCGCGCTGGCTGACCGCAAGGACGCCAGTCTCTATGCGGTGAACTATGCCGCCATGGACCCTGACGGAGTTCAATTTCAACAGCGGGCTTTTGGTAACTTTCCGGCCGGAATCCTCTCTCCATCGGAGTTCATCGCACATGCGGTCGAATACAACTCGCCGGTGCACCTATCGGCGAGCATGTTCCGTCGTGATGCGTCGTGCTCCGCTGCCTTCTACGAGGGCGACTCAATGGTTTCCGATCTCGGCCTTTTCATGAGGATCGCCTGTGCCGGTCCGGTCATTCTGGTTGATGAGCCACTGTCGTCCGTACGAATCCACGGCGGGACGGCAAGTTCCGGGAGAGGCTGGTCCGTTGGCAGTCGGTCACTTCTGAACGACCTCGTTCCGCTTGAGTGGGCAGCGAAGGAGCGGTTCCTCAGCACCGCACCCGCAGCCCGCGTCCTCGGCAAGAGCCTCCCGAGTATCCGATCAAAAGGCGCTAAACGGGTGGCGGCAGCGTACCGACTCCTCATTCGGGCCCGAGACTCGTCCCTCAGAGACCGAATGTTCGGCCTGTCGAAGATGCTGGAAGTCACCTACCGGACCTGGCGGGTCAACCGGATTTCCTGACACCGTTGCGCGGGTTGGACGCCTCAGAACAGACCCGGCTTCACCGTTCCGCGGCGAGGCGACCCCAGGCCAGGACGTCGAGTTCCTCGGGGCGCGCTTGCGGCGCAACGCCTGCCGCAGTGAACGCTTCCGGAGTGACCAGACCGGAAAGCGACCGGCGGAGCATCTTGCGACGCTGGCCGAAACCGGTCTTCACGACCGTGAACAGACGCTCGTGCCCTACGAGTGCCGGATCGACTGCGGGTTCGGGGCGACGGTCGATGCGGACCAGGCCGGAGTCGACGTTGGGCTGGGGAATGAAGACGCTGGGCGGAACCGTCCCGACCGTCTTGGCTTGCGCCCAGTACGCGACCTTCACGCTCACCGCCCCGTAAGCCTCGCTACCCGCTGTCGCGGCGAGCCGGTCGCCCACTTCCTTCTGCACCATCACCAGCATGCGCTCGATCTGGGGCACGAAGTCGAGAAGATCGCACAGGAGCGGCGTGGCGACGTTGTACGGAAGGTTTGCCACAAGCACGTAACGGCCGGTGGGACTCGGGTGGGCCGCGAGAAACGTCGGCCAGTCGATCTTCATCGCGTCGCAGTGTTCGATGACGACATTCGTAAGCTCACGGACATTTACACGGAGTTCGTCGATAAGGTACCTGTCGATCTCGATCGCCGCGATGGTGGCCCCGGTCTCGGCGAGCGCAAGGGTGAGGGATCCGAGCCCCGCACCGATCTCGATCACATGATCGGTCGCTTCGACTCCTGCGAGCCGGACGATCCTGCGAACCGTGTTGGGGTCGACGAGAAAGTTCTGACCGAGGGCACGGCTCGGGCGTCCACCGCTGCGTTCGAAGTACGCCACAACCTCCTTGCGGGTCAGCGTCATGAGGCGGTGACGGTCACGGGCGCGGGTTCAGCTGACGGCTCAGGGATGCGAAACGCTCGATGGGTGTTCGTCCACGTCGACGCGGCCAGTTCTCCGATGCTCACCCCTTGCGCTTCGGCCACGGCAGCACCGACATAGGGAACGAACTCCGGACGGTTCGGTTTGCCCCGGTGCGGGACTGGCGCAAGGTACGGCGTGTCGGTCTCAATGAGGGTGCGGTCACGGGGCGTGAGAGCCGCCGCCGAGCGCAGATCCTGCGCGGTCTTGAACGTGATGATGCCCGAGAAGCTCAGGTACACGCCATCGTGAAGTGCGAGACAAGCGGTGGCTTCATCGGCTCCTCCGCTGAAGCAGTGAAAGATCGTGGTGGCCGGCGTGCCCTCCACGCGCAGGATGGCGAACGTGTCATCCCACGCATCGCGGGTATGAATGACAAGGGGAAGGTCGTGTTCATGAGCCAGCTGAATCTGCTTCGCGAACATCGTGATCTGGACCGCGCGGGGTGAGTGCTCGTAGAAGTAATCGAGACCGCACTCGCCGACACCTACGACCTTGTTCGCTGCGGTTTCGGCAAGAAGATCACCGATCCAGTCAAGACCGGTGGTCGCTTCGTGCGGATGCAAACCGGCGGTGGCCCATACGTTGTCGTAGTTAGGCGTCTTGGGCGACCCAAACGAACTGGCCTGGCTTCAAGGCGTCAACTGGTCCCTTTTTGCGGGGCTTTGGCGCGACTTGGGGGACCGCGGGCATAACGACGGTCGGGGCCGTGACCTGCGGCGGAGTGATTGAAGGCGTGGTTATCGGAGGTGGCGCAACCTTTGCCCCGTCTACTTGTGGGGCGATCACAGGTCGATTAACCTGAACTGGCCGTACGTCCTGATTCTGTTGGACAGGCGCGGGCTGGCCTTGCCCGACTTGCTGGGATGCCGAAGCGCCGACGGGCAGCATGATGATTGAAGCAAGCACAACAATGCCATGCAATTTGCGGAAACCCGCGCCAAACCTCATGAATAAGCCCCTGATTGTGTCGATAGTTCGGCCTGCAGACCGTGACGAGTGCGCTTTAGCAAAAATCATCTTGAGTTTCGATGTTAAAATTCTGTGGTGCGACAGGCAGAGTGGTTTGTTGGGTAGCAATGCGGCTAACCGGCCTCGTTTTACGCCGAGACGTCCGCCCCTGCTCTATTTATGTAAAGGATTGCGCCTTACTTTGGCATCATGATAATAGGTCGCAGACAGTTTCTCCATTCGGCAGTGGCAAGCGCGAGCTTACTTGCCGTGCCAGCCACCTCAGCCGAAATTTTGTTTGTGCCAGGCACTGGGAACGGCGTGGCATCGCCTTCCCCCTTGTTGTTAAGC
>JANMZO010000085.1:0-2242 GCA_031383405.1 Acidimicrobiia bacterium
GCCTTCAACCTCATGTTCAAGACGCACGCCGGCCCGGTGGAGGACGCCGGGGCGGTGGCCTACCTGCGCCCGGAGACGGCGCAGGGCATGTTCACCAACTTCGCCAACGTGCTGCAGACCAGCCGCAAGCGCCCGCCCTTCGGCATCGCCCAGGTCGGCAAGAGCTTCCGCAATGAGATCACGCCGGGCAACTTCGTGTTTCGCACGCGGGAGTTCGAGCAGATGGAGATGGAGTTCTTCGTCCCTCCGGCCGACGCGTCGACGTGGTACGAGTACTGGATCAAAGAGCGCTACGAGTGGTATGTGCGCTTAGGAATCAAGCCGACGGAACTGCGCATTCGTCCGCATGACGCTGATGAGTTGTCTCACTATTCGTCGGGCACGAGCGATGTCGAGTTCACGTTCCCGTGGGGTTGGGGCGAACTTGAGGGTATAGCCAATCGTGGCAATTTCGACCTCACACAGCACGCCGAGCACTCGGGTCATAAGCTCGACTACTTCGACCAGACTACCAACGAGCGTTATCGCCCCCACGTCATCGAACCAGCCGCCGGTGCGACGCGCACCATGATGGCGTTTCTCCTGGCGGCATACGACGAAGAAGACGTCAACGGCGAAACCCGTACCGTTCTCCGGTTGCATCACCGCATCGCGCCTTACAAGGTCGCCGTGCTTCCGCTGTCGAAGAAAGACGAGCTGTCGGGGAAGGCGCGTGAGGTGTTGAAGCTTCTGCAGCCGAACTTCATGACCGATTACGACGACACGCAAGCGATCGGCAAGCGGTATCGGCGTCAAGACGAGGTCGGCACGCCGTTCTGCGTCACGGTCGACTTTGACACCTTGAATGATGAGGCTGTCACGATTCGCGAACGCGACACGATGCAGCAGGAGCGCGTCGCGATCGCGGATCTGGTAACAGTGTTACGTACACATATGTCCTGAGCGCCACGTGGGCTTCACCACCCGGTGCAACCGGGTGGCGGTAGCTCCAGACGGCACCCGGACGAGCGCTCAGCGTGCGGCCCGGCGCGCAAAACCCGGGGCGGCATTTGCCATCACGCGGCGCGGCGGCTATGAGCGAGTAACCTTTGCGCCGCCATGGCTACCACCACCTCTAAACCAACCAGCCGCAAGACCCGCAAGGCGACCGCGGCTGCAACGCAGTTGACGTACTCGTTCGACCACAAGCACAAGGTCGCCCCGATGAAGCTGAAGGATCTTCTCGGTGGAAAGGGCGCGAACCTCGCCGAGATGACGAGCGTGCTGAAGCTGCCCGTCCCTCCCGGATTCACGATCTCGACCGACGCATGCCGTACCTACATGGTGAGCGGCTGGGCCAAGGGTCTCGACGCTGAGATCGCGATGCAGGTCGCAAAGATCGAAGGACAGATGGGCCGCCGGCTCGGCGACGCGAAGAACCCTCTGCTGGTATCGGTCCGATCGGGTGCGAAGTTCTCCATGCCCGGAATGATGGACACCGTGCTCAACCTCGGCCTTAACGACAAGACCGTTCTCGGGTTGGCGAAGGTAATGAAAGACGAGCGCTTCGCCTACGACTCCTACCGCCGTTTCATTTCGATGTACGGCCGTATCGTCCTTGGCATCGAGGGTCACTTCTTCGAGCATGTCTTCGAAACGATCAAGAAGAAGTCCAAGGCCGGCAACGACGCCCAGATCCCGGCAGGCGCTCTGCAGCAGATGTGCGACGAGTTCAAACAGATCGTCAAGAAGCGCACCAAAGCCGACTTTCCGCAGGACCCGAAGGTTCAGCTCAAGGGGGCGGTCGAGGCTGTGTTCAAGTCGTGGAACGGTGCCCGCGCCATTGCATACCGGGTTCGTGAGCGCATCCCGCATGAACTCGGCACCGCGGTCAACGTGCAAACCATGGTTTTTGGCAACATCGACGACAATTGCGGTACCGGCGTCGGCTTCACCCGCAATGCATCGACCGGTGAGAACAAGCCGTATGGCGACTACCTCACGAACGCGCAGGGCGAAGATGTCGTGGCCGGTATCCGTAACACCGAAACCCTCGAGGACCTCGCTCGCACCTTCCCGCAGTGCTACACGGAACTGCTCGTGATCTTCGACAGGCTCGAAGCGCATTACCAGGACATGTGCGACACCGAATTCACGATCGAGCAGGGCAAACTTTGGATGCTTCAGACGCGCGTCGGGAAACGTACCGGTGCAGCCACGCTGAGGATGGCCGTCGACATGACCAAGCCGTCGGGCAGGACCA
>JANMZO010000095.1:0-1546 GCA_031383405.1 Acidimicrobiia bacterium
TACGGTGATCTGCTCGCCAGCATCGAAGCGGAGCTGACATGACCTGGAGATCCGCCGCTTTCCCGCAGCGGCGGATCATTCGAAGGACGCAGTGACCGTCAGTTCCTCCACGCCTCGCACGAGGCCGACCTCGATGGTCGAACCCGTCAAGGAGTCGAGGGCCTTCTCCAGATCGGCCACCACAGCCAGGGTCTGACCACCGGCGCTGATCAGAAGGTCGCCTTCCTGGATACCGGCCCGAGCTCCGGCCATGTCAGCCTGCACCCCACGCACAAGCAGACCGGCGCGCTCGGGTAGGCCAACGGCTTTGCGGAGTTGGGCCGCCACCTCCGACGATGCGAGAGCCACACCGAGGCGTCGGGGTGACACGGATTCGCCACTCACGAGTTTGGCTACCCGGGCCTGGAGGCTTGCGTCACCCGGCAGGGCCAGGTAGAAGCCGTCACCGAGACGGTGCGTGTTGATGCCAACGACGCGGCCGTCGAGCGAGAGGAGCGGGCCACCCGAAGCGCCCCGTGCGAGCGGTGCGGTATGTTCGATCGAACCGTTGATCGTCCGACCACGCGGTCCGCTGAAGGTCCGGTCGGTCGCCGAGACCATCCCGAACGTGACCCGGAGACTGGTCTGCGACGGGCTGAGGGCAAGCACAACGCTCCCTTGTTCGGGCAGAGTGTCGGACCAGACAAGGGCATGCGAGCCGGTCGTGTCGACGCTGATCACCGCGAGATCACCTTCTGGGTCAATGGCGTGGACGGTGCCCTGTATCTCCGTACCGTTGGCGAAGGCGACCTGAATCGTCGGGTTCCGGAGGTTGTGAGCGTTGGTGAGGATCTTGCCTTCAGCGACGACGAATCCGGTTCCCCGACCGTCGCGGCCGAGTTGAACCACGGCGTTCGCGGCCGAGATGGCAACCGACCGGGCCGCGGCCTGGAGTTCGGAGATGGCGCTGCTGTTGTCGGCGGAATTTCTTGCGTTCATGGGTTCTCCTAGTAACTAGCTATTCGCAAGTTACTAGGAAGTGAACGGTGACGCAACCAGATCTTCGCGACGTTCGGATACATGTACCCGCTCAGCGGGCACAACCATCCAAACCTCGCCTACGGCTCGGAGGGACTCACGCCACTTCGGCGGCCGCAGCAGCGAACTGCGAGTTGTAGAGCGTGAAGTAGGCGCCGCCGCGGGCCAGGAGCTCGGTGTGGGTTCCCTGCTCGACGATGCGGCCTGCGTCCATGACGAGGATCGTGTCGGCGTCTCGGATCGTGGAGAGCCGGTGCGCGATGACGAAGCTGGTGCGCTGTGAACGGAGGGCCGCCATTGCCCGCTGGATCAAGACCTCTGTGCGCGTGTCGACGGAGCTCGTCGCTTCGTCGAGAATGAGGATCGCCGGGTTGGCGAGGAAGGCCCGGGCGATCGTGATGAGCTGCCGTTCGCCGGCACTGACGTTGCTACCCGAATCATCGATGATGGTGTTGTAACCGTTTGGTAGCGAGCGGACGAAGCGGTCAACATAGGTGGCCTTGGCCGCCGCCAGCAGGTCGGCCTCCGA
>JANMZO010000135.1:0-1503 GCA_031383405.1 Acidimicrobiia bacterium
GAGGGCGTTACCCAGCCGGTAGTCACCGTGCACGATGCCGGTATACCTCTGATCGGGGCGGGCCGCGGCCAAACGGGCATGGACTTCCTCCATCATCGGAAGCTCGCGCATCTTCGACTTGTCCCACTGGATCGACCAGCGTTTCAGCTGACGCTCGATGTACCCCTCGCGCCGTCCGAGCTCGCCGAGTCCGATGTCGTCGGGGTTCACCGCGTGGAGATCCGCGAGGGTGTCGATCATCGAATGCGCCGCAACCGACCGGAGCGGCTCCGGGAACGCACGCCCGGCATCGGGTGAATCGAGCACCACACCGTCGACATAACCCATCACGTAGAACGGGGCCCCGTTCACCGATTCATCCGTGCACATACCAAGTGCCGGAGCAACCGGCACACTGGTCTTGCCGACGGCTGAGATGATGCGGTGTTCCCGGCCCATATCGTGGGCCGTGGCGAGCACGTTGCCCATGGGCGGACGACGCAACACGAACACTGAGCCGTCGGCCCCCGTCACTTTGTACGTCAGGTTGGACCGACCACCCGCAATCAGGTCAAACGAAAAGGGGCCAACGGCTCCGGGAACGTTGGCGACGAGCCAGGACGAAACCGGTTGCTGGTCAATCCCGCGCACTTCAGCCATCTGGCCCCATTTCTCTGTGAACGTACGATATTTCCCGAAACGAAGAATTACTTCGGAGGCATACGAATGCCACCGTCTACGCGGATCGTTTCGCCGTTCATGTAGGAGTTGCTGACCAGTTCGACCACCATTGAACCAAGTTCGGCCGACGAACCGAGTCGGTTCGGGAACAGGACGTTCTTGCCGAGGTTGGCTTTGAAGGCGTCACTCGCTTCGCCCGTGCCGTAGATCGGGGTGTCGATCAGACCCGGAGCAATGCAGTTGCAGCGGATGCCAGATGCGGCGAGGTCGCGCGCGACCACGAGGGTCAGGGCTACCACTCCGCCCTTCGAGGATGAGTAGGCCGCCTGACCGATCTGACCGTCGAACGCCGCTACGGACGCGATGTTGACGATCGCCCCTCGGCCACCGTCTTCATCGGGGGTGTTGGAGTTCATCGCGCTCGCAGCAAGACGGATGCAGTTGAACGTGCCGATGAGGTTGATCTCGATGACCTTCTTGTAGATGTCGAGGTCGTGGGGCGAGCCGTCGCGCCCGATCGTCCGGGTCGCGAACCCGATGCCGGCGGCGTTGACGAGCGTCCGCAGTGGAGCCATCTCGACGGCGGTGGACACGGCCGCCTGGACCTGCTCGGTGTTGGTCACGTCGCACGGCACAAACGCACCGCCGAGTTCCTTGGCGAGCGCTTCGCCCTTCTCAGCCTGGCGGTCGAGGTCGGCGATGACGACCCGGACGCCACGGGCGGCGAGCAGCCGGGCTGCGCCCTCACCAATACCCGACGCGCCGCCGGTGACGATTGCAGAAGTGCCTTTGAGTTCCATAAGGATCGCCAGGCTACGCGCGGGGGCGCGGAGATATGAAAAC
>JANMZO010000157.1:0-1875 GCA_031383405.1 Acidimicrobiia bacterium
CGATCGAACGGGCCGCCGATCGGTTCATCGACGGTTGTGTCGATCTTGATACGGGACGGGGTGTGAGCGGTCGAGTGCGTGGTTCGGACGGTCGTTCGGAATGGATTGAACCCGTCGGCGCGCACATCACCTCCGAGTCCATCCTTGCTCAGGAAGAGATGATTCTCACCTGGGCGTTCGACGCGCACAGCCACGACCCGGACCCGTCGACGAACGACCACGACGCAGGATTGGATGTGTTGCAGCGCGACGCCGCGGCGGCGGTCGCCGGGCAGGACCGTCTCGTGCTCGTGATCGGCCCGGCCGGGACCGGCAAAACAACGATGCTGCGCGCCGCGGTCGCTGATCTGCGCGTCCAGGGCCGCGACGTGTACGGCGTGTCCCCCACAGCCAAAGCAGCCCGAACAATGGAACGCGAGACGGGAATGCGTTGCGACACCGTCGCCAAACTTGTCCACGAATGGACCCAACCCGATCGGGCACCCGACAACGAGTGGCGACTCCCCCGAGGCACAACGCTGATCGTTGATGAGGCAAGCATGTTGGGCACACCCAGCCTGCACCGGCTCAGCGAACTCGCCACCGCCAACGATTGGCGGCTCGCGCTGATTGGTGACCCGCGTCAGCTGCAAGCCGTCGGACGCGGCGGCATGTTCGCCGAACTATGCAACACCGCACGCACCATCGAACTCGAACGGGTCCACCGGTTCGAGCAACCCTGGGAAGCCCACGCCTCACTCCTGTTACGCCAAGGCGACCCACGGGCTCTCGACCTCTACGAGCAGCACGGCCGGATCCGGGCTGGCACCCTCGCCGAACATCTCGATCACTTCGCCCACCAATGGCTCACACGTCACGCTGACGGTGAGACAACAGCGATCATGGCGTCCACCAATCAGCACGTCGATCTGATCAACGACCGTGTCCAGTCCGCCCGCCACGACCACGAACAACTCGACCCGGCCTGCCCTGTGTCGATCGGTGGTGGCGAGTGCGCGTACGTCGGCGACATTGTCGCTACCCGCCGTAACCACCGCCACCTCAGCACCACCAGCGGGGAACGGGGCCGCAACCGCGACCTATGGACCGTCACCGACACCCACGAGAACGGTGATCTCACCGTCACCCCACTGGTCGGACATGGACAGATCACGCTCCCCGCCGACTACACCCGTGAACACGTCCGCCTCGGCTACGCCGCGACCGAGATGGGCACCCAATCCGACACCGTCACCGCAAGCCTCGAACTCGCCTCCCGGGCGACCACGTGCCGCAACCTGTACGTCGCGATGACCCGCGGCCGCCAAGACAACACCGTCTGCGTGATCACCCAAACCCACGACATCGGCGAAGCACGCGACATCCTCGACGCCGTCCTCAACACCGACCGCGCTGACGTCCCCGCGACCACCCAACGCCGCACCCTCGCCACCCAAGACCACCACATTCACCCGCGCTGTCAGATCCCGGAATGGTTCGAAACCCTCCGCGCCGACACTGTCCAACACCTCAACCAAACACGACACACGTACAGAGACGGACAACGGCGGGCCAAGAACCTCGACCGACAGATCAAGGATGCACAACACCAACTCCAAGCCGTCGAGCACTACGCGCGACCATTCACCGACACGGTCACCACCGCCCAGCAAGCACTGACGTCAGCGAAGGATTACCGGCAATTGCTCCACGACCAACTCGCCACCGCAAAGCGACGCGACCGACGCGTTCTGGAACCCGCACTCACAACCGCCGAACACGACATCCAAACCGCGACCATCACACGAAATCAAGCTGTCACCGACGCCAAACCCGCGCAGACACTCACCACGCAAGCCATCTCGGGGCTACGCGATCTGCGCGACGAACAATCCC
>JANMZO010000161.1:0-2342 GCA_031383405.1 Acidimicrobiia bacterium
ACGCTACGGTGCTCGCGATCGTCGGCACGGGCGTGCAGGCACGCGCCCACGCCCACGCCGTAGTCCGCGTCCGGCCCTTCCGCGAGCTCCGGATCACCGGGCGCGATCCCGCTCGCACCGCAGCCCTTGCGGCGGAACTGCGCAGTGTCCTCGACGTCGAGATCGTCGTGGTCGCCAACGCAGCGGATGCGTGCGCGGGCGCCGACGTCGTGTGTCTGACGACCGGCGCCTCCGAGCCGGTCATCCGGCGGGAAGACCTCGCCCCCGGAACACACGTGAACTCCGTCGGGTTCGAAAGCGCCGGAAGAGAGATCGATTCGGCGACGGTGGCCGACTCCCTGGTCGTGGTCGAATCACGGGCGTCTGTGCTTGCTCCGACGCCATCGGGCTCCTACGACCTGCGGGTGCCGATCGACGAGGGTCTCCTCGATCCCGCCGATCTGGTCGAGATTGGTGAGCTCGTCGACGGCACGGCGACCGGCCGTACGTCGGCTGAGCAACTGACGCTCTACAAGTCCGTCGGAGTCGCAGTCCAGGACGCGGCCGCAGCGGCGCTCGTCCTGGCCGGCGCACGCGCGGCCGGACTCGGCCTCGAGTTCGACATGTAGCCGACGCACCCGCAGGGCCCCGCCGCTGTCAGATCAGGTGCGTCTGCGAACCTCACCGCATCCGGACCGCATCCGCACGGCGGGTTCCGCTGCCATGTGCCTGGGTGGTTTCCGCGGAGATCATGACGAGAGACGCAACCGCAGCAGGATCACCAGGTCCGGGCACCGACCGGCATGACGCGGCTTCGGCCTTTGGTCAACTCGCGTTGGTGGATAGCGCGCTGTCGCGTGGGCGCGTGGTCCCCGCGTCCGGTTTCGTCCCCACGACGCACCGCGCCACGCCCGGAACGCAGACCTTGCCGTCCTTTTCGAACGCGCCCACGTTCGCAATTGCGACAGCCCGAATCCGCTCTCTCGCCGGTTCGTCGATTCTCTGAAGCACCGCAACTGCGAGCGAGACATGCTCGCTTATCATGTCCCAGTACTGCTCAGGCGATTGCGTCACGAGTTCGACGTCGACGTCCCACTCGACAATGTCGCGCAGCCCCGCACCCTCGTACAGGGCACTGAGATAGCCCGGGGCCGCGCACCGAAACATACTCGGTGCGTCCCGATCTGGTGGCGCCACGACCGCCTCTGTCGCGATGGCCTGCATGGCGATCGCCGTCCAGGGGTTCTCCTCGGGCTTGACCCACACCGACGAGCAGAGACGACCACCCGGCTTGAGCACACGCACGAACTCCGCCGTCGCTTTGGCCATGTCGGGAAAGAACATGTACCCAAAACGCACGGAGACGCTGTCGAACGAGGCGTCGTTGAAGGGCAGATCATCGGCGCTGCACACCTTCGTCTCGATATTGGCGATCCCCTGCGCCGTAGCCCGCCTCGCGGCCACGTCCAGCATCTCCGCGGCGAGGTCGGTCAGCACGACGCGTCCCTTCGGCAGAAGTTTCGCGATGCTCAGACCCGGCTCACCGGTGCCCGAAGCAATATCGAGATGCTCCTGAACCTCAGTGATGTCAAGACTCTCGATGATCGCTGCGCCTACCGGGCCCAGCTGATCCATGATGACCGATTCCCACTTCTCCCAGCCCGCGGAGAGCCCAGCCCAGGTCACTCGCTGAGCGTCTCGGATCTCATCGGCACTCGGCATCGGCCCTCCTGCTATCGACGTGCCCACCGAACACGCAGACACTCCCTGGCGGAAGTGCATCGTGCCCGGTATGGGCGGCTTGCGCAAATTCCGCGAACCCGTCGGAGTGCGACCTGACCCGGTCGGCGCCATCCGCGAGTCGATTCCCGTACCTTCACCGTCGCATAGGTGGTATTCCGCCGGGTACCCGTCTCGGGCCGACCCGTCGCCCAACTCGGTGATTGCGCCGGGCCCATATCCTTGTCCGGGTTCGGGTCGGGGACCATAGCTCGCACGTTGAGCCTACTTGGCGGGCCCCGCAACTGAACCGCCGGGGTCAGGCCGAATCGTATTCGGCAAAGGTCGGGGCTCCTTTTTCACGATCGACGCGGGCGGCGTTGGCTGTGTAGCTGATGGCGTGGTACCAGCCGCACAGCATGTACATGTCGAGGAGTTCGCTCTCGGTGAACTCGTCGACAAGCTGACCGTGGAGTACATCGTCAATGGTGGCGCTGTCGTGGAGCGCATCGGCTGTACGGATGAGGAGCCGATCGCGATCATCGGTCCAGCACGGGTCGTCGTCACCACCGTGGGTGATCGAAGCGATCTGGTCTGTTCCGAGCCTTACGCGCCCGGCGAAGAAGGCGATGTGGACGCCCCAT
>JANMZO010000203.1:0-3304 GCA_031383405.1 Acidimicrobiia bacterium
TGCAAGGCCGATGCCGCTGGCTCCTCCGGTAACGACCGCAACCTGTCCTCTACGAAGCTCCATGACGCTCCCCTTCTGATCGACGGGTGACGCTATCGCAGTCGCTCGAACCGAGCCGATTCAGGTCATACGGGGACAGTCCGCAGAAACGAACCGTCGAGTGGTTCGACCGCGGTGAAATCACGGTGGTGCTGATGGTCGCCTCGTTTGAACGACGTCTACCGATTGCGGCAAGGGTTCAGTATCAGCGAAAAGATCCGACGGTCCCATGGTGACATGTTGATCGGTGATCCATGAACGAGCGAGTCGCCGAAGATCAACATCGTGCCCGGCTTCCCTTTCGGACAGTAGAGCCCGCCCCTCTGAACAAGCGGGCCGACAACTTCGTTAGCGACAGTCCACAACGGGTAGCTGGTCGTCACCGTATCGAGCGACGTCGACACCGGTCCGTCGAGATGGGAGCCGGGGATGAACACGAGCGGGCCGTTGAACTCGTTGACCTCGTCGAGGAAGACGTGGAGGTTCAGCGCAAGGGGTTCGGGTACGCCGTCTTCATGGTGGTGCGTGGCGAAGTCGTAATGCCACTGCCACCGCTCGCCCGTGAACGCCTCCTTTGCGTTGACTTTCACCTGTTGGATGTACAACGTGTCGTCACCGAGAATCTGCCGCGCCGGAAGCACAAAACGCGGATCGCGTACGAGCGCCGCGAACAGGCCGTCGCGGAGATGCAGACCCATGGCGGTGCGCACCACATCGCTCGACTTCTCGCGGAAATTCTCGACGCACCTCTCGGCGAACAGACGGGACAGCCGTGTGCTTAGCGCTTCCACTCCGCCAGGCTGAAGGCGTCCTCAATGGCGAGAACGCCGTTGCGCTGAAAGTCGGCAAGTTGTTCCTGCGTGAGTTCCATGGCCCGACGATAGTTCTGAACGGTTCAGAGCGGGGTCGGGTAGGTTCATCGCAGCTCTCCCCTGACCAGGTACCCACACCAAGGAACGCACATGACCAACCGGCTCGTCTTCATCCTCCACCGCCGTCCGGAACTGACCCGGAAACAGTTCCAGCACTACTGGAGCACCACACACGCGCCGTTGGTGAAGAGTGTGGCCGACACGCTGGGGATCACGGCATACCACCAGGTCCACACGGTGCGGGACAACCCGAACCACGAGACGCAGCCGTTCGACGGCGTCGCTGAGTTGTGGTTCGACCGTTCCCGGGCCACGGGAACGCGGGCCGAGCAGCAGGCGGCCGGAGCTCTTCTCCTCGAAGACGAGGGCCAGTTCATCGACCTGCCCGCATCGCCGATCTTTCTCGGTGACGAGAACGTCATCTCCGACGGTTCACGCGATGGTCTGCGCGAAACGACCGTTGTCTACCGCAGATCCGGAACGAGCCGGGCGGAGTTTCGCCGGCACTGGGCCGAGGTGCACGGCCCGATGGTCGTGGCCCACCCCGAAGTCTTCAACGGCAACCGCTACGTGCAGGTCCACGCCCCCGACAACGCGGAGACCTACCCGGCCGCGATCGCCCGCAATGCACCGGAGCCGCCCGACGGTCTGGCGGAATCGTTCTTCACGGGCGTGGCTCAGATCGACCCGGCGGTGAGCGGTCCGGTGGTCGCAGAACTCACCGCCGACGCGGGCATCTTCGTCGACAGGACGCGCACCGTCTCCACATTCGGCCGCGTCGACGTGATCATCTGAACGACATCCGGCTGGGTACCCGAAGTTGCAGCGACAGCTCAGAACGACTCGTCAGAACAACAGGCTCAGCGGATCGAGGCCGAGCAGGACCCGACCGGCGTCGTCGATGGCGTGCGGCGACACCATGATGTGCTGACCGACCACATGCACATCGCGAAAGCATCGGGCCAGGGGATGGTCGGCGTCGCTCATTGCGGTCCCCGACGCCTCGAAGAGTTTCGTGACCGCCTCGGCGCACGAACGTGCAGCGGCTGAGCACGCGAGTCGCACGAGAGCCTGCTGACGTGCCGTTGCGCGATCGCCACGCTGCACCGTCTCCCACAGATCGCCCACCGCATCCAGGCAGAATCCGCGCGCCCCTCCGAGCAGGACCTCGGCCTCGGCCACGGCCAGTTGCGCCCGCGGTCTCTCGCGTAACAACCCTCGGCTTCCCCGTGGCGACCGTTCGTTGGCCAGGTTGACGAAGTGATCGATCGCGCCGCGGGCGATGCCCGTTGACACGCCGACTTTGTTGTAGGCCAGGCGGCTCATGAACGGGATGCGGCCGAGGGAGGTGTCGGCCCGTGGCCGTGTCACCCGGGTTCGGGTTACGTGTGTCTCGGGCACGAACACGTCGGTCACCGACACGTCGTGGCTGCCGGTACCACGCAGCCCGGGACTGTTCCAGGTCTCGATGATCGTGTAGGCCGACCGGGGCACGAGCACTTCCACCGCTTCGCCGTGGCCGCTCCCGTCCACCAGACACTGACCCCAGAACCAGTCGGCCCGTTGGGCGCCGCTCGCGAAGGGCCATCGTCCATCGACGCGGTAGCCCCCGTCGACGCGGCGTGCTTTCACCACAGGGTTCAGCGCACCGCAGATCACCACCGACGGATGGTCGACGACGACGTCCTGAGCCGTTTCCTGGGCGAGACAGGCGGCGCCGTTCCCGGTTGTCTCGACACCGATCATCAGCACCCAGCCGGTCGCCCCGTCCGCCTCGGCGATCGCCTCGATCGTGGCAATGGTGGTGAGGGGATCGGCTTCGGCGCCACCGAGGGACAACGGCACGCCCATGGCGAACAGCCCGGCGTCGGCCATGGCCCGCACCACATCGGCATCGGGGGCGACAGCACGCTCGGCCGCGGCCGCTCGTTCACGGACTAACGGTTGAAGCGCCCGGGCCCGTTCAACCAACGACGGCGTCGTGTTCATCGGCCCATACTGGCAAGGTCGCGACCCCGACTCCTATTCGGGGTCGGGTGCACTCAGGGGCGCGTGCCGTCGACGATGAACTGCGCAACCGCGACCGGGTTGTCACGGGCCACATACGCCTCTTCCGACGGCATCCAGACATCGGTCCAGGTCGATCGCATCGCCTCGCCGTCGCGGGCCACCCCCCGTGCCAATCGGAGCTCGTGGGGCGCGTCGACCCAGATGCGGACGTCGAGGTCCTCGCGGAACATCTGATGCAGGGCACACACTCCTTCGATCACCACAAGCCCGGTCGGCTCCACCGATCGGCGCTCGTTGAGACGCTTCGCGTGCCAGTCCCATTCGTCGTAGACCGCCGTCTCCCCGCGCAGCAGGGCATCGAGAACCTGCGTGCGTAACCGGGG
>JANMZO010000275.1:0-12637 GCA_031383405.1 Acidimicrobiia bacterium
ACCTGCGGTGTTGTTCGTCCATCCGACGGACGACGCCGTCGTCGATGTATTCCTCGCCGAGCGGGCCGCTCGCGTCCTCACGCGACATGGTATTCAATGCGTGCTGACGGAGATCGCCGGCGACCATTCGTGGTCGTCCGAAGTGATTCGACCGATTGCCGAGTTTCTCGGGAGCTGAACTCAGGCCAGCCGTGACGCAGCCCGGCGCACTGCGCGTCGATCGAGTATCGTCCCCAAAAACCGATGGAGGGGATTTCATGAACGACCAGTTGGTCCAGTTTCTCAGGCGCACGTTCGCCGACGCTGATCACGTGACCGTCGAGGCGTTGGCCGTGATTCCCGGAGGATTCTCGCGCGAAACCTTCCGGTTTGACGCGCGGGTTGTGCGGGGTGACCGAGAGGAACTGATGCCCTTCATCCTCCGCAAGGACCCACCCCGGGCAGCAGCCATCCTGGAGACGAGCCGCCAGGTCGAGCATGACCTGATCGAGGCCATACGCCTCCATACAAAAGTCCCCGTCAGCCAAAGTTTCGGCTGTGAGATGGACCCGACCGTATTCGGTGAACCCGCGATGCTCATTCAGCGGATGCACGGCAACGGTCACACGTCTGACCTGTTCAACGGCGGTGTTGATGCGGATCAGGTCGACGATGTCGTGCGTCATCTGTGCGAGCTCCTGGTGGAGTTGCACACCACCGACGTAAGCAAACTCAACGTCGGCGGCCAACTGAGCGACCCCCGAGGTGTCGGGATCGATGTCTCGTCGTGGGACCGCTACATGGACACCACCTTCGAGTACTACATCTCGGCGTATCCATCGGTTGCGTACGACCCTACGACGATGATCCTTCTCGACGCTGCGCTCACGCTTCGTCGTAACAAGCCCCGCCCGCTCCCGCTCGCTCTGGTGCACGGCGACTTCAATCCGGCCAACTTCCTGTACCACGACGGACGGGTCACCGCAGTGATCGACTGGGAGAACTCCCGGGTCGGCGATCCCCGGGAAGATCTCGGCTGGATGGTGGCCATGGACAACATGAGCAATACGTCGGTGATGTCGCACCCCGCCGACGAAGGCGGATTTCTCGCCTACTACAACAAGCTCACGGGATGGAACATCACTCCGGAGGAACTCGGCTACTTCATCCTCTTCGGTACCTGCAACATCGGCGTTCCGGTTACGGCTGCCATCAAACGCCGCATGGACAAAGAGCACGAACAGTTCCTGCACCTGTACCTTCTGCAACCGAGCATCGCAACGCTCGTCGCCTTCACCCAACTTCTCGGCTACCCCGGAGCGCCCGCATGAACTCGAACCCCGGCATCGATGGCATCCTCGAAGGCGTCATCATCGCTATCGGCAACGAACTGATGCCGTACCTGTCGAACGAAAAGGCGCAGGCCACGGCGGCCATGATGCAGTCGCTCCTGCAGGGGGTCCGGCAGATGGCACCGGCGTACGACACGTGCCTGATCGAAGAGCACAACGACATGACCGCGACCCTGCGCAAGATGGCAGAAGCACTTCGCGGCGTTCCCGGCCAGGAAGCGGACCACATCCGCGAACAGGCCGCAACCCTCGGTCAACTCCCCGATCTGCCGATCCCGCCCGAGAGGGCCAAGGTGGAAAGCGCGCATCTGGAATTGGGGCGCGCGCTCGAGGCCAGTATCTCCGAACTCGACGTACTTCAGCGCGCCGGAGGATCCGACTCCACCGCCGCCGACGCGGCACTCAACGCGATTCGTTCGCACCTGGCGCCTCGGTATCTCCGCGATTTTCAGTTGATGTCGGTCGCCGGCGGCATGCTGGGCCGCGGCTGAGGGCGGGCTTGACAGCGGCCATGCCATCCATGTTCGTTCGACTCCCGGTGAGCGCCTAAGCGATCTCTCATCGGCGCTGCCCTAACCTTTAGGCATGGTGAAACGGAAGACCGCTCTGGCGTTACTCGCTTCGCTGGTTCTGGCCGTCGTACATCCGTTGCCGGGCCTCGACCATGCCGGCGCTGTGACCAGGAAGACGACCAAGAAGGTGACCATCGCGGTCCCCGTGAAGAACAGGCAGTACGGGCCGAACACGTCGAAATCAACGCCGTTCGGCCCTACGACCGGAGAGTACGCCGACTCCGTGCAGCGGGTCGGGGCCGATCTTGATGCCTTCTGGAGTGCGCAGCTTCCGTCCACGTACCGACAGAGTTACAACGGACTCGCCGGGTTCTTCCCGTACTCGAGCGTCACGCTTCCCCCGTCGTGTGGTCGGATCCGCATCCCTTCGTACAACGCCGTGCAGGGGAACGCGTTCTACTGCCGGGAATCCGACTACATCGCCTTCGACAACGAAGACCTGTTTCCCGCCGTCTACCAGGAGTTCGGCGCATCCGCTCTGGGAGTGATCCTGGCTCACGAGTTCGGACACGCTATCCAGGCCCGCACCGGCACCCAACTGCGCGGCGCGCTCAACGAGACCCAGGCGGACTGCTTCTCGGGTGCGTGGCTGAAGCGGGTCACGACGGGTGGGTCACCGACGGTGTCGATTCCGATAGAGGATCTCGACACGATCCTGCAGGCCGTTCTCACGTTCCGTGACAACCCCGGCACGGGAGGGACGGTCCCGGGAGCCCACGGAAGCGGCTTCGACCGGATCGGAGGCCTGCAGCTCGGTTACGACTTCGGCGCCGCCCGCTGCGCGTCCTTCACGACCAACCCGCCTGTGCTCGTGGCCAAGAACTTCGAAGGCCTGGAACAGGCGAACCAGGGAAACGTCCCCTATTCCGAAGCCTTGGAGATCTCAACTCGAACGACCGCCCAGCACTTCAGTTCAACGTTTCCAGAACTCGCGACCGGTGCAGTCGTCACACCGACCGATGCGGCCTCGGTTGTTGCCGTGCGTTCGGCGTGTACGGGAGGCATCACGGTGTTCGGAGACCTGTTGGGATTGTGCGGGGGCGACGCCGTGAGCCCCGGGGCGATTCTCTACACAGCTGACCGGATGCGACGGGTCTACGACCGCTTCGGCGATGCCGCGGTTGGTTACGTGCACGCGCTCGGCTATGCCACACTCCTCGCCATGCGCCAAGGGCGCGAAACCCCGGCGACTTCGGCCGCAGGCGAAACCCGCGCTATCTGTCTCGCGGCGACATGGTATCGGTGGTTCGGGGTCGGGGACCGCGAGAACCTTTCGTCGGGTGACCTCGACGAGGGAATCTACGTCACCCTCGGGCTGCAGGGTGTATCCACTTCCTTCGATCGCGTACGGGCCCTCCGAAATGGCTTCGAACGCGGCCAATCCGCCTGCTGACGGAAAGACCGATCGTCGGCCGGCGCGCGGCCCTTCCCCGCATCCGAGCGGCGTGCCGCGGCTGGCCCGGCCCGTTTTGCGAAGTCGTGTGCGCTACGGCACACCCGAACCAATGCGCGCTTATGACGTCGGCTGACGTCCGCTGACGTCCGCGGAAATCCTGTTTCCGCAGGAGCTTCAAACCGGATGGGTTGGTATACGACGACCCAAATTTCGTAGGGTTGGGCCCCTATGAACATCATGATGCTCTTGCAGATGGCCAGTGAGGCTGACGGTGGGCGTATCGCCGTCGGTCGTCGGAACGACGGCCTCGACCTGGCCACGGTGTTCGACACGGCCGGTCGGTTTGCCGCGTGGATCCGGGCCAAAGGCTACGAGCGGGTTGTCTGGTCCGATGTCGCGGGCCCGTTGCTGCCAGTCGCCCTGTACGGATCGGCGTGGGCGGGTACGCCGTTCGTGCCGATGAATTACCGGCTCGCCGACGACCGGCTCCGTGCTCTCGTCGCTCAGCAGAAGCCGGCAGTCGTGTTGTGCGAGGCTGGCACCGAGTCGCGCTTCGCCGGCCTCGACGGCATCGACATCGTCCCCACGAATAGTCTGCGCTCGATGCTGGCCGAATTCGAGCGCGCCGACGAGGACTGGCCCGACGACGAGCGCATCGCCTTGCTGCTGTACACGTCGGGGACCTCAGGCGACCCGAAGGCGGCCATCCTTCGCCACGACCACCTCGCGTCCTACGTTCTCGGGTCGGTTGAGTTTCTCGGCGCCGACCCGACCGAGGCCACGCTTGTAACCGTTCCGCCCTACCACATTGCCGGTATGGCCGGAATCCTGTCAGCCACCTTCTCCGGGCGCCGGCTGGTTCAGCTGCCCAACTTCGAGCCGACCGAATGGGTCCGCACGGCGAGTGAGGAGGAGGTCACCCACGCCATGGTCGTGCCGACCATGCTTGCCCGTATCAACTCAGTGCTGGCGGAAGACGCAGCGGAAGGAGCGACCCTATCCTCGCTGCGGAATCTTTCCTACGGTGGCGGCCGCATGCCCATTCCGGTCATCGAAGAGACGATGCGCCACCTCCCCCACGTTGGATTCGTCAACGCCTACGGCCTGACCGAAACTTCGTCGTCGGTCGCCATTCTCGGCCCGGACGATCACCGCGCGGCGATCAGCTCCGACGATCCGGCCATCCGAGCCCGCCTCGGTTCAGTAGGCCAACCGCTGCCGACCGTGGAAATCACGATACGCGACTTGGAAGGCAATGAAGTTCCGGCCGGAGTGCCCGGCGAAGTTTGGGTGCGCGGCGATCAGGTGTCGGGCGAGTACTCCACCAAAAATATGCGCGCTGACGAAGGTTGGTTCCCAACCAGTGACGGTGGCTATCTCGATGCCGACGGCTACCTGTTTGTAACCGGCCGACTCGATGACGTGATAATCCGGGGAGGCGAGAACATGTCGCCCGGCGAGATCGAAGACGTGATGCTGCAGCACCCTTCGGTAGCCGACGTGTGCGTTCTCGGTCTTCCTGACGATGAGTGGGGCGAAGTTGTCGCCGCCGTGGTCGTGCGGGCGACGGGCACAACAGCGACCCCGGAAGCGTTGGCTGACTTCGTGGTCAGCCAACTCCGGTCAAGCCGACGGCCGCACACGATTGTGTTCCGCGAAGAACTTCCCACCACCGATACGGGCAAGGTGCTGCGTCGCGTGCTTCGTGCGGAACTCACCGAGCCCTGACCGAACCTGCCTTGTAACGAAACCGGTACCCGCTTCTTTGGTGGTTTCGCCCCGACCTCAATACGATGACCGCATGACTTCCGTGTTGACCCAAGAAGATGCATCGGCGTTTCGCTCCCGGTGCCGCGAGTTTCTCACCGCACACGCAACCGGGGTCAAGGTCATCGGCCCCGATCCCCGCAGCGATCAGTCGTTGGCGGGTGGAAAGGCGTTTCAGGCGAAGCTGACGGCAGCCGGACTGGCTGGGCTCACCTATCCGACCGAATATGGTGGCGCAGGCCTCACCAGGGAGCACGACAAGATCTACCGGGAGGAGTACGGCAATTTCCCCGACATGACATCGCAGCTCACCATTTCCCACGGAATGTGCCTTCCGATGCTGTCCGAATACGGCACCGCTGAGCAGAAGTCGCAGTTCCTACCAAAGCTGATCTCCGCTGAGCACCTGTGGTGCCAGATGTTCTCCGAGCCGGGTGCCGGTTCCGACGTCGCCAGCCTGCAGACCCGGGCCGTGCGCGACGGCGACGAGTGGATCATCAACGGACAGAAGGTCTGGACCACCCTCGCCCACCAGTGCGACTACGGAATTCTCATCGCCCGCACCGACCCCGAACAGCCGAAGCACCGCGGCATTTCGATGTTCATCGTTGATATGAAAGCACCAGGCGTCGAGATCCGACCCATCGTGCAAATCGATGGCGGACAGCACTTCAACGAGGTCTTCTTCACTGACCTTCACGTTCCCGTGAACTGCCAGATCGGCGACCTCAACGACGGCTGGCGCCTCGCTACCGCCATGCTCATGTACGAGCGGGTCGCGATTGGTACCGGCAGTTCGAGCGGCGTGTCGCACCCGAACAGCGACCGTCTCATCGAGGAGGCCAAGCGCCGTGGGATCATCGACGACCCGGTTCTACGCGATGACCTCATGAAGATCTACTCTGAGGAAACCGCCAAGAGCCTCGTTTCGCTCCGCACCCGGGCCGAACTCAAAGCCGGTAAAACTCCCGGGCCCGGTGGTTCGCTCGGCAAGCTGCACGGGGCCAAGATCGCCCGGATGGTACGCAGCATTGCCACCCGGGTGGCTGGTCCGATCAGCCTGGCATGGGAAGGCACCAACCATACCGAGACGTGGAATCGGATGCTTCTCACGAGCTTTTCGTCGCATATCGCCGGTGGCACCGACGAGATTCAGAAGAACATCATCGGCGATCGCGTCCTCGCCCTTCCCCGCGAACCGTCAGTTGACAAGGACACCGCGTTCCGGGACCTGAAGGTCGGCACCCAGACGAAGTAGACCGAGGCCCCTGACGATGCGCTTGCAGCGGTCGGGAACCCTCCCCACTACCGCGGTTGAACCGCAGGTGCGACTGACCGAGGTGTCCAACAACCGGTCACAACCTGCGGTTTTCTCGCGCGATGTCACAGGAACCCACAAGAAGTCCCGTAAGGTTATGTTGTGAACCTGGTCGAGAGTCTGCCCGCGAGTGCATATTGCAGCGAGGCGATGTATCAGGCCGAACGCGAAAGAGTGTTTCGCCCGGCCTGGTTGTTGGCCGGATACTCATATCAGTTCAAACAGCCCGGCGACTACCTGGCGGACGTGTTCGCTGAGTGGCCGGTGTTCATCCAGTTGGGCGACGACATGCAGTTGCGTGCCTTCCATAACGTATGCGCACATAGGGCTGGCCCGATTGTCTGGGACGGCACAGGTCGCCAGGCCAACCTGGTGTGCCGTTACCACGGTTGGGCGTACGAGCAGGGCGGCGGGCTTCGCAGTGCCCGTGACTTCGGGGCCGAAGATGTCGGAGCGATGGATCCCCCATGCGATGGGCTGCTGACGGTTCGGGTGCAGACATGGCGGAGCATGGTGTTCATCTGCATGGATTCGACCACGCCGGATCTGATTGCGTGGCTGGGTGACTTCCCCAAGGAGTGCGAGCCGTACCCGATTGAGTCCTACGAGTTCCACTCGCGCAGCGTCCACCCCATGGACTGCAATTGGAAGACGTACGCCGACAACTTCCTGGAGGGCTACCACGTTCCGCTCGTGCACCCGGGGCTCAACCGACAGGTCGAGGGACTGTCGTACCGCGTGACAACAAAGGGCGACCGTCGGTGGAACCTGCATGTTGCCGCCAGACGCCACGACGACACGGAGTTCACCGGCGTGTTCCTGTGGTTCTGGCCGAACTTTTCGGTCAACATCTTTCGGGGCGGTTTCGCAGTTGAACGCTGGGTCCCTCGTGGCTTCGACAAATCCGACCTGATTTTCGAATACTTCTTCGAACCGAACCATCCCGAGGCCGACGACATCGTCGTCACGTCGGAACTCGTCTGCATGGAAGATCTCGCCATAGCAGAAGCCGTCCAGCGCAACCTCCGCTCCGGCGCGTATGACCGGGGCTACCTAAGCCCCCGCCACGAGAACGGACTCGCCGATTTCAAGCAACTTCTCGAAGAAGTGCTGGCCGGCGAGCCGCTCCGTCCCTGACTCGCTTCACCGGGACTGCGACCCGCGAGGAGTCTCCTGCTCAGGGTTGGCCGAGAAGGCCCCCTTCTCCGCCCCATCGGACGAGACTCAGCGCGGCCCCGATTCCTGCCCCGAGCGGAATCAGCCACATGGCATTTCGGAGTCCGAAGGCATCCCCGGCGAGCCCAACCAGTAGTGGGCCAGCCGTGATTGCCAGGCCTGAGGCAACAGCAGCCAACGAACTGAGATTGGCTGTGTTGGCCGGATTCGCGTTGCCCCGGATGAACAACCGCTCGACACCCAACGTGTACATCGGGCCGATCGAAAACGAGATCAATGGCACGGCCATGAAACGTACGACGGAGAATTGGCCGTACATCAGAATGAGTCCACCGATGACGACGCCCACAAACCCGGCCGCTTCAAGCTTGGGACCCAACCAGCGGACCAATCTGGGAACAGATGCCCTCGACAAGAACATGCCGAGCGCCCAGGCGGCCGCACCGATTGGGGCCTGGTCCCGGGACAGGCCGACGACCTCCCGGAGGTACGTGACCATCCAGATTCCTGCGGCGAACTCGATTGATGTCGACAACACTTGAATAACAAACCGCTGACGAACCGCCTTCACCTTCAACGCGTCGAGAATGGCTCCAGCGCCCGTGTCGGTCGATGCGGACCGCGGAGCGCGTTCGTCGTTGCGCAGTGGGTGGCTAAGAACGACGATGACCACGGTGAGCAGCAGCGGAAACACGATCGTCGGCCAACGCCAGGTCAACGACACCGACGGCGCAACTGACACGGCCAGCGGGAAGATGAGGCCGGCCAGGGCCGGAACCGCGTTGAGTTTCGTGAACACCTCAGAGCGACGGTCGCCGAAGGCGTCAGCGATCAGGCCCGGGATCGTTATGACGAGAATGGCCCCGGAAGTCCCGGCAATTGCCGCCCCGGCGAGGGTTTGCGCGACAAAGCTCCCGGTCGCGAACAACACCGCACCGACCCCGAGACCGAACACGCCGATCGCCAGGAAACGGGAGCGTCCGATCAACACCGAGAGTTTCGAACCGAACAGTCCCCCGACCAGCAAAGCCCAGCCGAAGAACGAACCGTGCAACGACGTCACCACGTCGGTCATGTGAATCGTACGGCGGATCTCCGGGAGGGCAATGAGAGCCGACAGCGAGCACGAAAGTAACGCGTACGCGAGGGACATCACGATGATGACCCGACGGGCCTCGCGTTCACCCAGGCCTGTCGGTCGTAGAACTGGGCCCGCATCTGTTTCAACCGACATCGACACGTACAAGATTCTCCCATCCGATCCGAAGGCTGAACACCATGCTTCGTAGGTTCGCCGCGAACGCCAGGAACATTGTGCTGGGCGAGCATGAGCCCGTGTGGGCGCATCAGGGCAACTTCCGAGTCCGGGAATGAAACTAGCGATTCGCTAGTTGAGCCTAGGACTAGAAGGTTTACTGACAGACAGCTGTCAGGAAGGAAACTATGACCACCACTGTCGCCACCATTGTTCCGTTGCTTCCGCTCGCTACAGGCGTTGTACTGCCCAACATGGTCGTCACCATTGCGCTTGAGACGGAGGAGGCCATAGCCGCAGCCGATGCCGCTCTGGCCACCGACGGCACGCTGCTGCTCGTGCCCCGTACCGAGGGAACCTTCGCAAGCGTCGGTGTGCTCGCCCGCGTCGAAACAGCCGGGGAACTGCCGACCGGCCAGAAGGCGCTCGTGGTCCGGGCTCTGACCCGGGCCCGTCTCGGGCCGGCCCAGACCTCTCCCCTCTCGGCCGGCCAACCTGGTGCCACCGCGTTGTTTCTCAGCGTGTCGCCGATCGAAGCCGAACCAACCACTCCGGCGCTGGAGGAACTGGCCCGCGAATACCGTTTGACAGTGGAGGCCCTGTTCGATCGGGCGATGGTCAACCGGGCATTCCAGTTGATCGATGCGAACGACCCCTCGGCCATCGCCGATGGGATCGTCTACTGGCCCGACCTCACCAACGGGCAGCGCATCGAATTGCTCGAAACCATCCCGACCAAAGCCCGTCTGGAGCTGGCTCTCTCGTGGGTCCGCAAGGCCCTCGCCGAGGCTGCGCTGCGCGAGAAGATTCGCACTGACGTGGCCAGCGGCATGGAAAAGCAACAGCGTGAGTTCTTCCTCCGCCAACAGCTCTCGGCGATCCGCAAGGAACTCGGTGACTCTGAAGAAGCCGACGACGCCGTCGCCAATTACCGGGCGAAGGCTGAGGCACTCGAACTGCCCGAGGCCGTCCGCGAAGCCGTGTACCGGGAAATCGGTCGACTTGAGCGTATGAGCGAGCAGAGTCCGGAGCAGGGTTGGGTTCGCAATTGGCTCGACACGATGATGGACATCCCATGGAGTAACCGTTCGATCGACCGCCTCGACGTGGCAGCAGCCAGGGGGATCCTCGACGCCGACACAACGGGCCTGGCCGAAGGGAAAGACCGCATCATCGAGTGGCTTGCCGTTCGCTCGCTGCGTCAGCGTCGAGCCGATGAAACTGCGTCCGGTTCCGTCGGAGTGGTGAGCGACCTGAACGAACCAAACGGTCTGCTCATCAGCACCGCCGAAGGTGCGGGATCAGCGAACGAAGGCGTCACCGGTGATGCGGTCGTGCCGGCAGAACCCGGGGAAGTCCTGGGTAAGCAGGGCTCCAAGCGTCGCAACGGCGCGATCTTGATGCTCGTCGGCCCTCCGGGCGTCGGCAAGACTTCGCTAGGCGAAAGCATGGCGAGGGCGCTCAACCGATCATTTGTACGCATAG
Organism: Acidimicrobiia bacterium; assembly: GCA_031383405.1. Lineage (GTDB taxonomy): Bacteria > Actinomycetota > Acidimicrobiia > Acidimicrobiales > JANYDT01 > JANMZO01. The sequence goes on from JANMZO010000275.1 coordinate 10,301, forward strand.
CGTTGGGCGGCGTTCGTGACGAGGCGGAGATACGTGGTCACCGCCGCACATACGTGGGCGCCCAGGCCGGTCGCATCGTCCGCGCACTCCGCGAAGCCAAGACGATGAACCCGGTCATATTGCTTGACGAGATCGACAAGCTGACGTCGGGTTGGAGCGGTGATCCCGCCGCGGCTCTCCTCGAGGTGCTCGATCCAGCCCAGAATCATACGTTCCGGGACCACTACCTCGAGGTCGATCTCGACCTGTCCGATGTCGTGTTCGTAGCCACCGCAAATACCCTCGACTCGATCCCCGGGCCCCTCCGAGATCGGCTGGAAATCATCAGCGTCGATGGATACACCGACCTCGAAAAGGTCGCGATCGCACGAAATCACCTGCTCCCCGGGCAGCTGGAAAGCCACGGCCTCTCCGACGCGAACGTGCAGGTGTCTGAGGAAGCGCTGCTGGCGATCATCGAGGGCTACACGGCCGAAGCCGGCGTACGAGGTCTTGAGCGTCAGATCGCGAAAGCAATGCGCAAGATCGCTGTAGCGGCTGCCAACGATCCGGAGTACCGCACCAACGTGGCCACCGCTGACGATGTGGCCGGCGTCCTCGGTAGGCCGAAGGGTCGACGCACGGAAGTGACCGAACGCCTCACCGTACCCGGTGTTGCGACCGGGCTCGCCGTGACCGGGATCGGAGGCGATGTGTTGTTCGTCGAAGCCACATCGATGCCGGGTACCGGTACTGAGGTGACCATCGCCGTCACCGGTCAACTGGGTGAGGTCATGCATGAATCGGCTCAGATCGCCCTTTCCTACGTGCGGGCCAATGCAGAGGCTCTCGGCATCGACCGGAAGCGGCTCGAAGGCCAGAAGCTGCACATCCACTTTCCCGCTGGCGCCGTGCCGAAGGATGGCCCGTCGGCCGGTATCACCATGACAACCGCGTTGGTAAGCCTGCTTACCAATCGTCAGGTGCGCTCAGACGTGGCTATGACCGGAGAGATCACTCTCCATGGTCAGGTCCTGCCGATCGGTGGCGTGAAGCAGAAACTGCTGGCCGCCAAGCGGGCCGGCGTTACTACCGTCGTCATCCCGAAGCGCAACGAGGTCGATCTCGATGACATTTCGCAAGACGTGCTCGCCGGCCTCACCGTCGTGACGGCATCGAACATCAACGACGTCCTTCCCGTTGCCCTCGTCTGACCGAAACTCTTCCTGCGAAACGACGTGAGGGCGGCGGAGCTCCAGGCTCCGCCGCCTACTCGGGACACCCTACCGAGCCAACAGACCGAGCCAACAGACCGGGCAACAGACCGAGCCCACCACCCCATTTTGGTTCATTGACCCGGCCGCGCCGACTACGGTCTGACGGACGATGGATTGCACCCAGTGCCAGACCGAGAATCCGAGCCGCTTCCGCTATTGCGGCGCGTGTGGGCAAAGGTTGGGGGCGACGGTTTGTGGAGTCTGCAACTTCTCGACTCCCCTGCCCTTCTCATTCTGTGGAGACTGCGGCTCGGCGCTCGACCTCCTCGCCGGGACCACGTCGGAGGAACGCAAGCTCGCCACGGTGCTGTTTGCCGATGTCGTGGGCTTTACCAGCCTCGCCGACGGAAGCGACCCCGAAGACATGGCCCGGATCATCGACGCGTCTTTCCGGCAGTTGAGCGACATCGTCGTCGCCCACGGGGGAACAATCGACAAATACATCGGCGATTCGCTGATGGCTGTGTTCGGGGTGCCCGTCGTGCACGACGACGATGCTGAGCGGGCCGTCGCTGCGGCGTTGGCCATTGTGGCGGCCGAAACGGGGCTTGGCTTCTCGATCGGCGTCAACACCGGTGAAGTCATGATCACTGCGCTCGCTGGTGGGTCCGTCACGGTCATGGGAGATGCGGTCAACGTCGCCGCCCGCCTCGAGAAGGCTGCGAACCACGGTGAGGTTCTCGTCGGACCGGTCACGCATGAGCTCACTTCCGCGCGGGTGCTGTACCGTGAGCGCCCCCCTATGACGTTGAAGGGCAAACGCGAACCGGTTGAGGTCCGTCAGGCGATCTCGCTACGCACGTCGCCCGCCCCGTCGAATCTGGCCCCGGCACCGCTCGTCGGTCGGGCCGATGATCTTGAGTTTCTGCTGGCACAATGGAGACGAACATCGGGTGCCAGCCGTGCCGGGCTGATTCTCGTGAGCGGCGATCCGGGTATAGGCAAGTCGCGGCTTCTCGACGAACTCGCCGATCAGGTCACGGCGCACGCCCTCGTGGTTCAGTCCACGTACCCGCCCTACGGCGGTTACGGAGGCATTCGGGTGGGAGGTGACCTTGTGGGGCAGCTCGGCATCAGCGAC
>JANMZO010000295.1:0-14407 GCA_031383405.1 Acidimicrobiia bacterium
GGGATGCCGGATCGAGCTGCACCGCGTCGTCAGCTGCCAGGAGGGCCTCGTCGAGAACGCCGAGGCGTCGAAGACAAATGGAGCGGAAGTGCTGCGCTCGCGCCAGCATCTGCCGGTCGATGCCGTTCGACTGCGAGACCAGGGTGAGGTCCTCGAGGGCGGCATCGAGATGCCCGAGTTGTTTATGGGCATGGCCACGGGCGAAGCAGAGTGACGGTGTCGGGCCCAATTCGCGTACATCGCGCGTCAGAGCGTCGATCCGTCGGTGTTCGGCCAGATCGTGTTCGGAACCAGGGATCACGCACATCGGATCAGTCCGCGCAGTAGTCGGCCCAGCGGCCGGGTGTGTAGTTGCAGGCACACTGATCGGCACTGCCGAGGGCGCCGCGGATCTTCGTCATGAGCGTGCCATACGAGGTCATGTGCAGTGCCGACGACCGCTCGGCGAGGGCGGCATCGGCTGGATTGCGAGACGCCGCCAGGAGGGCTTTGAAGTCCTCGTAGGGAATCCCGATCGAGTTTGAGGCCTTGCCGGGAGTTCGCTCGAACATGCGCCGGAAGTCATCGTCGAGAGCGAGTTTTTCCGTGAGCGTATTCAGCCACTCGGGGGGAGTGGACGCCAAGGGTGTGGAAGACCCGGAAGCGGGTTCGGTCGACGGGTCGGAAGGTGTGTTCATGGCATTGTCCTTGCTGTTTGTAGTGGTTTGTTGTGGTTTGTTGCGGTCTGTAGTGGTCTGTAGTGGTCTGTACTGGTCTGTTGCGGTCAGTAGTGGTCTTGCAGTGATTGAGGTGGTTCGGTGTTGACGGAACCGCTGGTAGCGGGGACCGCTCCCCGCTCTAGAGGTCGACGTGAACGATTCCGTCGATCACGTTCACCTTGAGCAGCGCCAACGGTGTGGGCTTGCCCGAGAGGAGTTGCGACACAAAGCCGGGTTTGCGTCCCATCCACTTCACGACCGAGCCGTCGAGGAGCCGAAAGACTGAGCCGTGGCCGGCACACGTCAGACAGGCGTTGTCGATGTGCCCCTGACTCAGGGGAACGGCGAGGTGCGGGCAGAGTTCGTCTGCCGCCCGGAACTCGCCTTGGGTGTTGGCGACGACGATGCGACGGCCGGCCACCGCGAAAGACCGCAACGTGTCGGGAAGCATTTCCGCGGCAGGTGCCAGTGGATGGAAGGTCATGTGAGTGCTCCGTTCATATCTGCGGATGGTGGTGTGGAGTGGAGAGAACGGGTCACGTGTCGAGTTCCGTCAGTGGCACGGGCCGTCCGGTTGGCTTGCAGGTGCCGCAATGGACGGCATCGGCGGTGACCAGGGATTGCAGCATTCCGGTTCGGTCCCGCCATACAGCGACGGGAAGGGGAAGCGCCCGCACGTGGTCTCGACACGTGGCTCGGCCACAGAACGCACAAACGGCGTGAGCTGGTCGCTCACAGTGCCAGCAGTTCACTTCGAATCTCCGTACGGGTCGTAGGGATCGGTCGATTCCGGAGACGTCGAGGGGTCGGACACCTGCACCGTCCCCGTCATCGACGAATGAATGTCACAGTGATATGTATACGTACCTTTAGCCTTGAATTGAACGGAAACCGTCGCACCACCGGGGACGCTCTGTGACTTGAGCGCCTGATCGTCGAAGGTGACGGTGTGACCGGCGAAGTCTGCATTGGTCCACGTCACGGTTCCATCGACTGCGACAGTCACGGACGGGGGGAAGGCAAATCCGGAGATGTCCGTGGCAACGGTCGAGGGCGCGCCCGGTACGACGACTGCGACGGGCCGTCGTGGAGGCGACTTGAACGACGTCGCAAGCTGAGCGATGAGCGCGGTGCTGGCAGCGGCGAGCACGATGCCGCCGAGGAGATATCCCGGGGCGGGTCGCATCACGAATCTCCGAAGATGATCGGGAACGACTTGGTGAAAAAGGCGACCTGCAGAGCGATCATCAGGGTCAGTCCCACGCTTGCTATGAGGTACCACCTCGAAGCGAGGACCCGGGCGAGGGTGATCTTCACCAGTACGGCCGTGCACACCGTGAAGCCGGCGACCCGGTGAAGCGTCAGGCCGGTGCGGAATGGACCGGTGGAGCACAGGTAGGTGACGAGTCCGGCCAGCAGCAGGATCGTGATCCCAACGCAACGGTGCACCCTGGTGAGCATGACCCTGAGCTGCACCTGACTTCGGGAGATCGCCACCATCAAGCTCAGTTGAACGACGGTGAGCAGGGCGACCACCAGGGTGATCTGGGCTTTCAGTTGCTTCTCTTTGATGTCGGTGGCGTGTATCAACTCCGCCGTTCCCCACACAAGCAGCGAACCGACGAGAAACGTGGTGCCCGCGACCCCCACGGCTCGCGACCGGTGAAGGACTGTTGCTCTGGGGGCTGTGTTGCCTGTGATGGGAATTGCTTGTTCCGGAACAGTCATTGGTATCTCTCCTACTTGTGTGATCTCGGTATCGGGTCGGGGCGATCCCGGGGTGGTCTTTCGTTGTGTTCGTGCGACGAGCCTGCCGGATCCGGCCGGACATGTCCCCCGTGCACGCACGGATCCGCAAACCGGTGGCCAACTTCACGTGGCAAAAATGCACCCCAACGCCTGACCCTGCTGGTAGGCCTGCGTTGCGGCGTTTCCTGACGCCGTGTGGGCCGCGCCTGTGATGTTGGGGTTATTGAAGTTGTCCATGTTGAACTCGAAGCTGATCATGAGGCTCGCGCACTGCGCACCGAGGCTGGGCGCCGTAGTCACAACAGCCTTGGCCTTCTTGAACGCGACCGGCGTGGAGGGAACGGCGACGTTGGTGGCACCGTCTCCATCGATGTCGGAGCCGACGGAGCCGGGGTTGACCGAGCCAACGGTCGAAGGAGCGCCTCCCACCAGCTTGGCGCCGCGTTGCGTGCCGTCGGGGAGAACGACCCAACCGGCCGTGACCGCCCTGGTTCCCGACAGCCCGAAGGACTTCCAGAGCCCTGCGGGATAGGAGACCTGCGTTTGGCGGATGTCGATGCGCTTGCCCGACAGCGTGAGAGAACCCGTAAGGGTCGACCCGGTCCTCTTCGCGCTGAACAGTGCATTCCCGGTCGTGTCCCGGGCCGAGACGGTGCTGCCCGTCGTCGTTCCCTTCAACCACACCGCCGTCTTCTCGCCGTCGCAGACATATGCTTCGATCTGCCCGCCACGGCTCACGACGGAGAGGTAGGCGTTTGTTCCGGGAACCTTTCCGGCGAAGGTCACTACGGGGCCCGCCGGTGGGGTCTGCGCCGCTACGACCGCCCGCAGTTGTGGCGGCAACGTCACCCGACGTGTCGTGTCCGTTGCAGCGGCGACGGCCGGGTGGGCGCTGAGGGCGCTGAGGGCGCTGAGGGCGCTGAAGGCGCTTATCGCGAGCCCGGTCGCGGCGATCGTGGCGAGTTTGGCGAGTTTGGCGTTCATCTGAAGACTCCGTTTGGACTTGGGAGCACGAACGTTTCGTGCCGGGTCAGCTTGTGGCCCGGGAGCATTCCTGTCCCCCGTGCGCCCACCGATTAACCCGCTGAATCCGGGCGGCCCGGTTCGCTCGGGACGGGTCTCCGGCGCCGGAATTCAGCCACGAGGGCGTTAGCCCGTGATCGGCATCAGATGAAGGGGTGGGGGCAATCCGTGCGCGCACGGGTGCATTCCACCTGCTGGTTCCGTTTACTGGTTCATGTCCCAGGCGCCCGCACCCGGCGAGCCTCCCGACCTGTAGAAAAAGGAATCTCCATGTTGAATCGTCCAATCCGGCTCGGCGCGCTTGCGCTGACCGTCCTCATCCCGACAACGTTGACCGTTTCGCCCGGCTCGGCCGCGGGTAGCCGTCCGAAGGTTGTGAGGGCCGTGGGCCGCGCCAAAGTGATCGATGCGGTCGCGCGGTACCGGGCGATACTCGGTCCGAACAATGGCGGTGAACCAGGCAGCCGCGGCAGCGGACGACGGGAGATCAACTGGGATGGTGTTCCCGACGAACTTGCCGCGCCCAATGCTCTGCCGGGTGATTTCTTCAACGCTCCGACCGCTCCACGGGCCCGCGGCGCCGTGCTTGCCACTCCGGGGGATCACGTGGCAGTTTCAGCTGACTCCGACAACCCGGCTCATGCATTGCCGAGATTCGGCGACATCAATGCGTCCTACGCCGAACAGTTCCAGACCTTCAGCGCTGAGCGACTCTTCTCGCCGGTCGGCAGCAACGTGGTGGACATGACGTTTCGGGTTCCCGGCTCCGACGTGCCTGCCGTCGTGCGTGGCTTTGGCGCGGTCTACACCGATGTCGACCTCCGCGAAGGTGCGTCGTTCGAGTATTACGACCGCGCCGGTCGCCGACTGGGCTCGTTTTCCGTGCCCGCGGCGCCGCAAGGCCTTTCGTTTCTCGGGGTGGCCTACCCGACGCCGGTCGTGAGCAGAGTGCGCATCCGGTACGGGAGCACGGCTCTCGGCCCGAACGACTCCCGACGTTATGACGTTGCGGTGATGGACGATTTCATCTTCGGTGAACCGGTGCCATTCTGAACGGAAGGATCGGCGGCTCGATCCTCGCTACCGAACAATGGAACGCGCGGCCGATGCGAGCGCCACGCGCGTCGCGACACCGAGCTTTGGGTAGATGTTCGACAGGTGGTACTCCACGGTTCGCTTTGATACGCCGAGCCGAACGGCGATATGCGGGTTGGCAAGTCCTTCGGCGACGAGGGACGCGATCGTCCGCTCGGTCGGGGTGAGAGTGTCAATGGGTCTTCGGCCCGTCGCACGACGGGCGCCACCCGACGCCTCGGCGATCGTGCCCTCGCTCTCCCTAATGTGGATGCCCATCTCGCTCTGGAGTCGCCGCCGCTCACCCTGCACGAGCGCGTCGCCACCGGCGTCACCCAGCGCTTCCAGAGCCGCCAACAACATTGGCTTCCACCGGGCTGCCCGAAGGAGGTCCGCAGATTCGCGCAATACCTCCGCCGCCCCGCCGGCCATGCCCGGAGCAGTTGCGGCCCGCACCAAGCCTTCACAAAGGCGCGCCGCACCGAGTGCCGAGGCCGCGCCCGCGCGATTTGCGCAAGGAGCGATCTGGCGTGCGACAGACGATGCGCGGACGTGGTCGTTGGTCGCCAGCAGCATTCGAATCAGATCCGGAGCGAGCCAAAGTTGCGTCAGCGGAGCCGGGTTGCCCACTGAATCAAACACGAACTGCAGAGTTCCCACGGCGTCGTTCAACCTCCCCTCCCTCTCCGCTATCAGCGCTTCGAGCCATGCGAAACAGAAGAGCCCGGTCGTCTCCGCTCCGGCCATGGCGCTGGCGGCAGCGAGGGCGCGAAACCGTGTGACGTGATCATCGCTGTCGCCGCGACGCAAGGCAACGATGCCTGCCGTGGCGGGAGCCTGTGGCATCCCCGAGGCCATGCCGGTGTCTTCGTGGAGCGCGATCACCGCTTCGGCCTCGGCCATCGTCACGTCCCAGTCTCCGGTATTGAGGCTGAGTCCCATACGCGCGAGTTGGTAGCGGGAAACCTGCCACAGGTCGGAGACCGCATCGGCGGCAGCCTGGCCCCTGTTCATCCAGATCGCCCCCTCGTTGATCTCGTCGGCATTCGCCAGGGCCATACCGAGGTACAACTCCCGGGGCGGAGACAAGCCCGGAAAGCTGCGTCCGCGTAGTACCGCCTCGCGCCCGTAGGAGATCGCTTCGCGCACTTCGCCGTCGAAGAGAGCCATTGTCGAGAGGGAGCAGATCGCCTGCAGTTCAGCACGTGGGGCCCGGCAGATTTGGGCGAGACCGATGGCCTCCTGGGCATGCTTGCGGCCCTGGGTTCGGTCGAGACCCCACGCTTCCAGGGTGGCTAACTCAGCGAGCACCTGCGCTCGAACCTGAGGCTCAATCTCAGCATCATAAGCAAGCATACGGTACTCCTCGGCTGACGTTCGAAGATCGTTGACCAGCCCGAATCTCGTTGCCCGAGCGATCCGAAGACGCGCCGTTTCGGATTTCGACATGGGCTGGGAAATTGCCGAGTTCGCGAGATCGAGAGCCTCGGCGCCGCGACCGGCCCACTGAAGCGCGATCACCCGATCGGCGGTCGCGGCCGCCCATGTGTGTGAGCCGGGGGCACAGAGGGAAACGGCGACGCCGAGTAGGTCTACCGCTGACGGCGCGTCGTGACGCACCACCCGGACACAAGCGGAGCGAATCTGTTCGGCCGCCACCTCATCACCGAAATGCGCACCCCTGGCGAGGTGGTGGGCAACCACCCCCGGATCGGCTCCGGCCTTTTGCAGAACCTTCGCGGCTTCGCGCTCCAGGGCCCGAAACACCGAACGTGGAAGGTCCTCTTCCAACGCGGACCGGATAAGGTCGTGCTCGAACCGGTACCGACCGGCGTCACCGGTCTGCAGAAGGCCTGCAGCGACCGCCGGTTGCAACAGTTCGACCAGCTCGCCGGGCGACCGATCAGTCAGCGCCGCAAGCACTCCAGCGTCAAATGAACTTCCGAGAATTGACGCGATGGAAAGAACTTCGCCCGTTGCATTCGGCAACCGGCCGATCCAGCCCAGGATTGCTTCGTTGGCCGTTGCGCCTTCGGCGCCGTGACCGGCCACAGCCCGGATAAAGAAGGGGTTTCCGCCTGCACGCGACAACCGTGCCTTTTGCTGTTCGTCAAGACGTTGGCCGAGGAGTTCCGCGCCCAACATGAGGGAATCTGCAACGCGCAACGGGCCCACCTGAATCCGGACGAGCCGTCCACCGGACCGGTCCGTGATCTGGTCTAGGACCTCGTGACTGAGCGATGACCTCAACGTCCAGGCCAGCTCCATCGGCCGGGCGCCACAGCGACGCGAAAGGGCGAGCATGGTACCAAGGGTCCCGGTGTCTGCCCATTGGACATCGTCGACAACGAGCAGTACCGGACTTCTGTCGAGCATCTCCTCGAACAGATCGACGATGGCCTCTTGCACGGGAAGTCGCCACGAACTCGTCGATTCGAACTGGAACGTATCGATGGTGTAGTCGGCCCGTGCGCTGGCCACCACCGCCTCCGCGACTCGTCGATGTGCCGGATCCGGGTGGTTCAGGCGGGAGCCCAGAACGTCCAGCAGACAACCGAACGGACGAATTTGATCGACCTCGGTGCCATGTGCCCAAAGCACGGCTACGCCATCCTGTCTTGCTGACCTGGCGTGTTCACCCAGCAGGGCGGTCTTACCCATACCGGCCGAACCCTCGACCGCGACCACCCGTCCGCGTCCACGGGCGAGTTCTGATTGGACAACGGCCAGAATCGACCTCTCGGCCTCACGACCGACGAGGTTCGTCTGGGCAGGCAGTGCGCCGGGTTCGTCGCCGACATCAACCACTTATGTCGGCTCGATTTCGGAGTGCCCAGGCGAACCGGCTTGTGCGAGACCCACGCGTGTGGTGACAGCAAGTTTTCGAAACAGCGAAGCGATATGGGACTCGACCGTGCGCTTCGAAATGAACAGACGTTCCGCGATGTCCCCGTTTGCTTTGCCCTCCGTGACCAGTTCGAGGACCCTTCGCTCAGAGGGGGAGAGCCGATCGTGCTTTGACCGACTCTTGCCGGCCATGTCCGGAACGGGTCTGTGCACGGCGGAGAATTCCAAACCAGATGCGGCCGCCTCGGCAAATTGGAGACACCCAAGAGTGCGATACCGCTCGGCCGCGTCGGCGGACAACTGTGCGGCCTCCGGTAGCTTTTCGCGACGAGCGGCAAGGCCCGCGATGTGGAGGGCCACCGCACCGTCCCAGACCCTCTCAGTGGCAGCCATCTGCCTTGCTGCCTTCATGAGTTGCCGAGCCTCGTTACCAACCAGGGCAGCGCACATCGCGGCCATGGCCACCCGCGTAGGCGTTCCGGCGCGTTCGGCCGCTGCTTCGGTGAAGCGAGCCATGGTGGTGAGGCCACGTGTATCGTTGACGGCCCAGGCCAGCCGGGCGGCATCCATGGCGACGAATGATTGCGCGGTGTACCCGGCTGAGGCGAGCAGTTCAGCCAACTGGGCGGCCGCGGTATTTGCGTTCGCGAGTCTTCCAGTCACTTCGGCTTCGGCAATATCGGCCAACAGGAATCCGACTACGCCCGACGGATGGGAGTCGCCGATGGTGTTCTCGACCCGCGCCCGGGCGGCCAACAAACTGACCGACTGTTCGTCGCCGCGCCGCGCCGCTATCACAGCCGCTATTCCGAGAGGCAACACGATCCCGCTCCGGATGCCCGTCTCGCGTCCGACGTCGGCCATGACGTCGGCATCCGCCACGAAGCCGTCCCAATCACCAATGTGGAACCTGCTGCCGTGAACGGCCAGTTGGGCGATGGCCATCGCCACCGGATCTCCTGCGCGCTCGGCCTCGTGCAGACTCTTCGTCAGTACGGGCAGTCCTTCGTTGAATCTGCCCGAACTCACCAGGGCGGTGCCGAGGGCAAGCTCCGCAGACGTTGAAGGTCTTCCATGATGGGAACGGGAAAGCAGTATGGCGCGTTCGGCGTGCTGAAGCGCAGTATCGAGAGCCCCGATCAACGAATGCGCTTCCGACAGGCTGCACAACGCCTGGACCTCACCATCGGTATAGCCGGCTTGTTCGCCCAACCGCAGTGCCTCATCTGCGGCGCGTTCCACGGCCTCGGCGTCTTGGTGATACCAATGGAGTCGGGCAAGGAGGTTGAGGACATCGACCCGTTGGTCATCCCGGAGACCCTCCAGGTTGAGCGAATCCTGGAGAACCGCCACGGCCTCGTCACTTCCGTTGGCGCTGACGATTGAGGCGACCGCAAGGAGGCGAATCGCGACCGTCGCCCGGCGGTCATTGTCGGTCCCCGTATGTGGAGTTGAGATGAGCAACCATGGCCGCGCGAGCTTGAGCGCTTCAACGTGGCGGTGTCTCGCTGTGAGACACTTCATAAGCGCGCGAAGGATATGGAGGTTGAGCGGATCCAATACGTGGGATCGCTCGGCCAAACGGAGCATTGCGTCGTCATCCCACGCCAGGCCCTCCATAGCGCGCAATACCAGGGGGACGTCGGCCGCGATCAGGAGGAACGACGCGGCGTCAAGGTGGAACGCGGCCCGCCCCGGCGCGTGTCCGAGTTCCGCCAGTGCCAGGCCCAGCCTTAGATGGAGGCGGTCGCGCCGGTCGATCGGCAAGCCGGCCACCAGTGCTTCGGCCAGTAGGTCGTGCCGGAATCGCACGCTATCGCCGTCGGTGACCATCCACCCGAGTCGTCTGGCTTCACGGGTCATCGCAACGGCACTTGACACGCTTTCGTCAGCGACCGCGGCGAGCAGATCGAAATCAACCTCGCGGCCCGCTACGGCCGCCAATTCCAGGAACGCACGTACCGTGGGTTCGAGGCTCGCGGCCATGCGTCGGATTGGACCGCGGGTGCCCGGTGAATAGAGCGCGTGATTCTGCTCGGAACCGGCCCGAGTGCTGTTCTCAATAAGCATCGAAACAAGAAAGGGATTCGTTCGGACCGTACCGAGCGCCTCCAATTCGATGTCTGAGGGACGGCCACCGGAAATGTTCTCGGCGAGTTGAGTGAGTTCTTCATCGGAGAGCGGGCCGATCGGGAGGAACTGCGGTCCGCTCGGTGTCAACGCAGTGCGGACCCGGTCGCTCGGACGGGTTCCAGCCATGACGCCGAAGTTGAATCCGTTCAATCGGCGCGTCAAGTTCCCGATCGTTGTGAGACTCAGGTCATCGACCCAGTGCAGATCATCGACGAGCAGCAGAACGGGCTGCGCCAGGGCCGCACGCTCGAACGCATCAACCACGAGTTCATGGACAGCACCGAGGGTGCCTTCGGCGGGCTGGGCGGATGATCCGCGCAGCAACTCGGCGATCCGAGCGCGTGTGGGATCAGAGCTCGTGAGTCGGCAATCGAGCGCATTCGCAAAACAACGCAGTGGGCGCTGATCACCCGGATCCCCTTCCGCCGATATCACGGTGAAAGTCTTGAGAGGTTCTCTGGTCAGAAACTCCCGAAACAGGCTTGTTTTCCCGCCCCCGGCTTCGGCTTCGATTACGAGCATTCGCGTTCGTCCGACGGCCACGCCACGGACGAATCCGTCCATGACGGCCAACTCCTCGTGTCTCCCGACAAACGGGGGAGTCGCGGAGGTGTCGGCCGGTGTTTGGACACCGGGAAGGGTCATCACACGACACCTCGAATCTGCTTCGACTTCCTGTCGCCCACTGCGACACCAAGGGGACGATATCAGCGCTGTTCGTTCTGGTTCTTTGTCGTCGGTCCGGGTTGACCCGAGATTCTTCCTACACTCGGGTCGATGGAAGTGGTGCTGCCAACATTTGCTCCGACCGGTCCACCCGAGGCGACTCTCTCCGCGTCAGAAACGCGAGGCGAGGTCCTGCCCCGGGAGCGCGAGGTTCTTGCCGTTATCGTGACGTGGATCGCCGTGGGACTGGCGATCGATACGCGTCGGCACCGGACCGACCGGTCCCTCGACACCTTCTTCACGTCGGCGCACGGAGTTCTCTATGCAGGCTGGATTGCAGCTGCCGTGTTCTTGCTCTACGTGGTGCGGGCGAGGCAGGCCAAGGGAGCCAAACGCTGGGCGGCGGTACCTCGGGGGTTCGAAGCCGCGGTGGTAGGTGCGGCGCTGTTCGGACTGGGTGGTGTCGGCGACATGATCTGGCACACGGAGTTCGGCATCGAACGGGATCTGAAGATCCTGTTCAGTCCGACCCATCTGTTCCTCATGAGTGCGATGGTGATGATCTCGTTCGGCGTGGTCCGCAGCACGTGGCTGTCGACTGGGGCTTCCACGATGAAGAACCTGTGGCCGGCTGTTCTCTCCTCGGGGGTCATCGTCTCGGTTTGGCTCGTGTTCTTCCAGTACGTGTCGGCCTTTGACCGGGGCATCTTCACGACGGTCGTCCCCGACCTTCTCGGCCTGAGTGAAATCATCCGCGTTCAATCGATCGCGGGTGTGGTGATCATGACTGTGGTGTTCTTCGCACCGTTGTTGCTGCTGGCGCGGCGCTGGGTCCTGCCGATCGGTACCGCCACACTCGCGTTCTCCGTACCGGCCGCCAGCAACTTCATCTTCACCGATTTCAAAGCGGTGCGATTGTCGGCGGCGGTGTTGGCCGGTGGGGTGATCGTCGATCTGGTTTGGATCGTGTTGGCCAGACTCCGCTCGACGCAACCAAGGCTCACGTTCTGGCTGTTCGGTGCAACTGGCCCGTTCACGTTCTGGTGCGCCTATCTGGCGATTTCCATGCCGGGCAACAAGATGCAATGGCCCGCCGAACTTTGGACCGGTACCTTGATCTGGTCGGGGCTCATCGGCACGGGAATCACCGTGTTACTGCTCCCGCCGTCTGACACCCCCGCTTCGTGGCTCGACCATGGCAGTTCCTGACCGCGATTGTGCGGAACCGCTTGGTCTCAGACCAAGGAATCCCACACATTCGGGACTGGTTGGGTGGGGGCCGGGCAGAACTGTATGGTCTCGGTCATGACGACGAAGAACACGACAGTCGGAAACTGGGGCCGGTGGGGCGCCGATGACCAGAGGGGCGCGCTCAATCTCCTGACGCCCGAGCGGGTGCGGGAAGCTGCGGCCACCATACGAACCGGTCGGGTCTACAGCTTGGGGATACCGATCCAGGCCACCGGCGTTCCGCTACTAGATCACCGCGGCCGGCCCATGCGCCTCACCCTGCAAGACGCCACCGATGAAGGGATCTTCGCCCGCTACGGCTGTGCCGACGGGACGGGTTCCAACGAAGACGTGATGATCTTTGCTTCGCATACGACGTCACACATGGATGCGCTCATTCACGTCTACGAAGACCACAAGCACTACAACGGCTTCGACCACAGCGCGATGAAGGCCCTCGCCGGCGCGACCAAACTTGGAATCGAAAACGTCGGTGGTTTCGCAGCCCGGGCGGTCCTGCTCGACTTGCCGCGCTACTTCGGCGGGGCCGACGACTGGATCGAGCCCGGGCGCATGTTGAGTGCCGATGAGCTCTCGGGCTGCGCGCAGAGCCAGGGAACCGAGGTGAGGGCGGGCGACGTCGTCCTGGTTCGAACCGGCCATCTGCAGTTCTGGTACGCCAACCAGGCCGACCCCGGCCACCGGCAGGCCGGGATCGGTGTGCAAGCCGCGGAGTGGCTGGCCGATCGTGACGTCGTGGCCGTCGGTTCCGACAATGCCGCGGTTGAGGTGATTCCGTTTGACGGCAACGACATGTTGGCGGTGCACAAGGTCCTCCTCGTCCAGCGTGGGATCTACATGCTGGAGTTTCTCGATCTGTCGGGTCCAGCCGCCGAGCGGGCCTACGAAGGGCTGATCACCGTTGCTCCGTTGAAGGTCACCGGCGCGACGGGCAGCCCGATCAACCCCGTTTTCATCGCCTAGCGTAAGGAATCGTCCGGGCTTCGGGAGTTGAAGCGGAACTGCAGAACAGGGGTCCCGCATAGCTGTTGACCTGGTGTTTCTCGGTGTGCCTGGACTGTGTGGTCCTTCACAGGTCCTTGCTCCGCTCTCGGGGTCGCCGTCCGACTGTGCCCACGCGGCCCATCTGCCTCTGCCCACTGACGGCCCCAGACCGCCGGCGAGAGCAGAGGCATTTCCGTTCTCAGTCGGCCGGGTGAATAGCGTTCACCAATCTCGCGTTGGATGTGGGGCCACAGGTACGGCCCCATCCAATCTCGGTGGTCTGCAAACGAAGGCTGGTCAAGAAGCCAGGGCCAGTTTGTGATCATCGGGCGCTTGACTTGAGACCCGCGAAGCGGTGGCTGCCGCGGCCGAACGAGCCCGCACGCCGGAGGAGACCTACGCGCTCGAAGAGTGCTATCTCCGCTAGTTGGGTTGAGCGTCGGGGCTTGGCGCCGGTGGGCTCTGTCGGCTGCGGTCGACGCTGTCAGCTCGACTGGGTGAGGCGGACGTCGTAGTGGATCGTGAGGTCGAGCGCTTCAGCGATCTCGACGAGGCGGGCGAAGCTGACGCCTGTGTAGTCGGTCGCTTCGTAGCGCTGGATCGCTTGCTCTTGGAGTCCCACTCGCTCGGCGAGCTGTCGTTGGGTGAGGCCGCAGGCGATGCGAGCCCTGATGAATGCGGTCGGCAGTTGTTCGATGCCGGTCGCCTCGATCAGGGTCGCGTCGTGAAGCGCGTCGTACTCGGCGAGCTCGGCCTCGAGGTCGCCAAGCGTGCCGCGGAGGGCGTCGAGCTGAAGCTCGCGCATCTCCGGTTGCAGCCCGTCGGGCAGCGGCGTGCGCTGCAGCTCGCCGATGGTGTTGCGCACCCCGTCGGCTCGGCTGCGGGTGATCTTGTACTGCCGCTCGTTCTTGATCATGGTTCGAACTCCTCTAGGTCGATGACGACGATTCCCTTGCGTTGACCATCACGGTCGGTTTGGAAGAACTCCACGAAATACTCCCCTGAGCCGGCCTCGACGATGTTCGGAAAGAACTCGCAGCCGAACTCGGCCTTCTGTGCAGGCCCACCCGGCGACAGGTCGAGCAATGCCGGGTGGAGCAATGCGCGATCAACGCCGATGGGGTCGTAGCAGCCGTCGATGTCGCCGGGGTGGAGTTTCCCGGTGACGAAGCTGCCGTCGATCCAGGCCCGCCGGCTACCGGCGGCCTTCAGCGCGACGAGAGCGCGGCGGCAGCCGTCGAGCAGGTGCGACCGCCAACTCGACGTGCCGAACGCTGCCTCGACCTCGGTCCAGGTCGCGGGCCACTCACCAGCTGGCAAGCGACCATCGACGAGTGCCGGGATCATCAACACAACATACCAGTTGTGTTGAGTATCGGCCATCGGTTCTCCGTTGGGCCAACCTCAGGCTGGCGCGAGCGATGGATGGCCGTGGCCGGGGGAGAGTGAACCAAGGCTGTGCCACTCAACCGCCACGTCCCGCATGACCAGCGCTCAGTCTCAAACACTCGAAGCCTGCGGACTGCTCTGAGAGGCGCGCGTTTCGGGCCGCCCGCGACCGGCTTGGTCCCGGATTGGTCCCGGATTGGTCCTTCTCAGGTCCTTCCTCCAAACGAACAGGACGAAACTGAACGCACCTAGAAAGACACGAAGACCAGTTCAGAGGCACTACCGCTGAATTGCCGCAAATCGTGAAACCCCTGCTACACGTTGATGGTGAACTGGGGATCGTCGACCCGTAGCATGTAGCCATGCCAGCTCAAGGACCCTTCGTCGGCCTCGAAGTGCTCGACCTCTCATGGGGGATGTCAGGGCAACTGACCACGATGTGCCTCGCCGACCTCGGCGCGCGGGTCATCCGTATCGAGCCGCCTGAAGGAGCGCCGTTTTCGGATCAGCCCGGCTATCGGGTGTGGAATCGTGGCAAGGAGCGGGTCGCTCTCAACCTTAAGCGTACAGATGATCTCGAGGTCTTCCTTGCG
>JANMZO010000305.1:0-7004 GCA_031383405.1 Acidimicrobiia bacterium
GATTCACCATTGGAGTGCCCTTCTGGGGTGGATCAACTGGACTGTCGCAAGCTCAGTTTCCCGCACCAGAAGGGCTTCCTCGCGGACACAACCCCCTCAAACCCCAATTCCTACTGAAACAGTCGGGCTAGGCACACCGACCCCGCCTACCGGGCCGAAGACGCATCACAGATCATGCTGCGAAAGAACTTCGATGCAACGGGCGCCTGGATCGCCACCGACCGACCGCTGGCGCTTGACCTGATGGGATTTCGGAGCCAGTTGGTCTTCGACACATTCGCTTCGGCGACGGCCATCGGCATCGCGCGTACCGACCCGGCACTGGCGGTGAAACTCGCAGACGGCCAGCGCCGCGCCATGATCGAGTGGTGTTCGGTCGATCCCCGATTGCTTCCGGTCGTGGTGGTTCCGCTGTCGGACCGGGTCGAAGCGATCCGGCTAACGGAAGAGGCGATCAGCGCCGGAGCTGCCGCAATCCAGATCGGCCAGTACTGCCCGCCCGGCTTCTCGCCCAGTCACATCGAGCTGGAGGGCGTCTGGGCCCAGTGCGCCGAAGCCGGTGTACCGGTGGTTCTCCACGTGGCCGGAGCCGGTGATTTCGTGATGTCAGGTGACTACTTCACCAACGGACGGCCACCGGTCCCCGATTTCCACGGCGGCGACACCAACTTCAAAAGCCTCGATTACCTGTCCATTCCCTACCCGGTCATGCAGACGCTCAGCGCGCTGATTGTCGATGGCGTCCTCATGCGCCACCCCGGGTTGCGAATCGGATGCATCGAAGTCGGAGCAACCTGGGTCCCCGGGTTCATGAGAATGCTCGATTCGGCCCACACGGCATTCAGCCGCAACGAGGACCGTCTCAAGGAGATGGATCTGCTTCCGTCTGAATACGTGCAGCGCCAGGTCCGCGTCACCCCGTACCCGCACGAAGACACCGGGTGGACGATTCTCGGAACCGGACCGGCGGTATGCATGTTCTCGTCTGATTTCCCCCACGTCGAAGGTGGCCGAAACCCGATCGCCCGGTTCGAGCGCTCGATGGATGCTTCTTCCGTAACCGAAGCCGACCGGCAACGTTTCTATGTCGACAACTATGTGGACTTACTAGGGCCGGTACTTGCCCGCCGCTCGATCGCAGCCGCGTAGTACCCGACTGACGGCACTTCGAATGTTGCTAGGCACTGACCACTAGTGCTTCCGGATCGTCGCTGCAGCATCGGAATCGCGAATTCTCGCCGACAGGAAGGCGGCAAGGAGTATGAATCCGATGGTTACGCCGATGGTCACGCGGAAGGCGTGTGTGTAACCGCTGATCTGGCCCAGGGCGATTCTGGTGCGACCCTGAGGAAAAGGAGCGGGAATCGTCGACAGGAGCACGGTGGAAACCACAGCAACGCCCGCCGCGTTGCCGAGTTGGCGTTGCGTCGAGTAGATGGCGCTTGCCCGTCCGGTGTCCGCAGGTGATATGCGCGCGTACGATGCTGCTTGCAGCGGGATGAACGACATCGACAGGAAAAAGCCACGCAAGAACATCACCGATCGAATAGTCCAGGTCGACGTATCCACCGAAAGACCGAGAAAGACACTCGTCAGGGCGGCCATTCCAAGGTAGGAGATGATCAGCATCTTCCGCGGGCCAAGTTTCGGGTAGAGACGGCCGGCGAACCTCGACATGATCATCGCTCCGAGCGCCTGGGGAAATGTCGCAAGCCCGGCTTGCGACGCGGTGTATCCGGCAACGCGTTGAAGAAATTGAGGTAGGAGGAATACCAGCCCGAGAAACGACATGGTCGACACGAAGCTCACGACGTTCGTGGTGCGGAACAGCCGTTCGCGTAGAAGACGCAGATCGAGCATCGGCGCTTTGGCCCGGAACGACCACAGCGTGAGGCTGGTCAACGCGACCACCGCAACGACGATCAAGGTTACGATCCGCGTGCTGCGCCAGCCCTCCTCGGCACCGCGTTCCAGCGCGTAGACCGTGGCGGGGAACCCAATTGCCGCCAGGGCGAACCCGACAATGTCGAAGGGCCGTTGTTCCTCCGACCGTTCGTCACGGAGACCAAAGCCGGCGATCAGCAACGCGACAATGCCGATGGGAATGTTGATGCGAAAGATCCACCGCCACCCGAAATTGTCGGTGAGGTATCCACCCACGACCGGCCCCAGAGCGGGGGCGAGAACAGTCGGGATCGAAAGAATCGCCGAGGCGCGGGCCCGCTCTTCGGGAGGAAACGCACGAAACAGCAGCGTGACCCCAACCGGCGTGAGCATTCCCCCGCCCACGCCCTGGGCAAAGCGAAACGCGATGAGTTGTGCAATTGAAGTCGCTGCGCTGCACGAGGCCGAGGCGAGGATGAATATGGACAGCGCAAAAATGAATGTGCGTTTCGTGCCAAACCGGTCACCGACCCAACCGGAGACCGGGATCCACACGGCGAGGCTCAGCGAGTAGCCGAGAACCACCCAGGTGGTGGCGCTGACCGAGGAGTTGAAAGCCTGGCTCATGGAAACCAGCGACACGTTGACCGCGGTGAGGTCCAGGATGTCGATGAACAGGGCCATCACAAACACCGTGGCAACGATCCATTTGTACGGCAGGCGCTTCAACGGGTTGGACGGGTTAGGCAAATCCACAGACAGTCTCCAAAAACTCACTGGCGCCGCACCGGTTTGGGGGACGGCAGCAGATCATGGCAGGCGACGGGCGACTAACTGAACTCGGCCGTGGATTTGCCACACCCGGGCCGGTTCCACACACGGCGAGGCGACAACTAGGGTCGTGCCGTGGCGCTACTGGACGCAACCGACCGACGGCTCCTGCGCCTCGCAGGCCCGGCGTTCATCACGCTCTCGGCCGAGCCGATCTACGTGCTGGTCGATACGGCGATTGTCGGCCACCTCGGCACGACTCCCCTGGGCGGCCTGGCGATTGCAGGCACGGTGCTCTCGACGCTAACCTGGCTGGTGATGTTCCTGGCCACCGGAGTCACGACCCAGGTCGGGCAACGTCAGGGAGCCGGAGATCATGGGGGAGCCCGGAGCGCGGTCAGCCAGGGCCTCGTCGCCGCACTCGCGTTCGGGTTCGGCCTGGCCCTGCTGGTAGCTGGCGCAGCCAATCCCCTGGCCCGACTGGTCGGCGGGAAAGCCGCGGTCCTCGACGCGGCCGTTGCATACCTGCAGATCGCCGCGCTCGGCATGCCGGCAATAGCGCTGGCGCTCCTCGCTCTCGGTTGGTATCGGGGCACCGAGAGCCTCCGACTTCCGGTGCAGGTGGCAATCGGCGCCAACCTCGCCAACATCGGCCTGGAACTTCTCTTCGTATGGGTTTTCCACTGGGGCATCCGAGGTTCCGCCTTCGCGACGGTCATCGTGCAATGGAGCGCCGTGGTCGTGTACGTGCTCGCTCTGCGGGGCGTGATCCGGTTGGAACGGCCACGCTCGAGCGCGCTGCTCGCCCTGATGAAGATCGGGAGCGCGCTCATCGTTCGCACCGCGATGATGGTCAGCACCGTCGCCGCCGCGACCTGGCTGGCCAGCAGGAGCGGCACCGCTCCACTCGGCGCCCATCAGATCACGATGCAGATCTATCTATTCTGCGCGCTTATGGTCGACGCTCTGGCCGTTTCGTCGCAGTCGGTGTTCGCGAGCCAGATCGCCTCCAGGGCTCCGGGCGAACTGTGGCCGGTGACCCGAAGGCTCATCCGCCTCGGCGTCATCGCCGGCCTGTTCCTCGGCCTGATTCTCGCCGTGAGCTCCCCCTTCCTCGCCCGGGCTTTCTCCGACGACCCGGCCGTGCTGCACAACGCGCGTCGGGCGCTTCTGTGGTGCGCACTCATGCAGGTCACCGGAGCTGTCGTGTTCGTCCTCGACGGAGTCCTGATGGGCGCCGGGTTGTTCCCGCAGCTGGCCGTAGGCGCCTTCGGGGCAGCCGCTTCGTTCTGGGTGGTCGTGGCCATCACCCGAGGACCGGCACCGGTTCGGGGACTCAACGGCGTGTGGCTTGCGCTCAACTGCTGGATGGCGATTCGCATGGTCGGCAACTACTCGATCGCCCGGAGGTTCCTGCGTCGGCCGGAGGCGCTCACCGCGATCGCCACGCCCGCGTAGCGTAGTCGCCCCCGGATCAGCCGAACCGGCCGGTGATATAATCCTCGGTCTGCTTCTGGGTCGGGTTGCCGAACACCTGATACGTGGGCCCGTATTCGACGAGAAAGCCGGTGCGGTCACCGGTATCGGCGTTGACGTTGACGGACAGAAACGCGGTCCGGTCCGACACGCGGGCGGCCTGCTGCATATTGTGCGTCACGATCACAATCGAGAAGTCGGTGCGTAAATCAAGCATCAGATCCTCGATGTACGACGTCGCGATTGGGTCGAGAGCGGAACACGGCTCGTCCATCAAAATGACATCGGGTTTGACCGCTATGGCACGGGCGATACACAGTCGCTGCTGCTGGCCCCCGGACAGGCCGAGTGCGCTCTGTTTCAACTTTGTCTTGACCTCTTCCCAAAGCGCAGCCTTTCGAAGACACTCTTCAACCCAATCGCTCATCTTCCCGACCTTCATGCCGGTGACCTGGGGTCCGAATGCGATGTTGTCGTATATGGATTTTGGGAAAGGGTTCGGTTTCTGGAACACCATGCCGACGCGGCGGCGAAGCTCGATCGGGTCCACCTTGGGGCCGTAGAGATCGATCCCGTGGTAGTGGATCGAACCCTCGACCCGAGCCGAACTCACAAGGTCGTTCATTCGGTTGAAACATCGCAATAACGTGCTCTTGCCGCATCCCGACGGGCCGATGAGCGCCGTGATCTCGTTGCGGCCGATGTCCATCGTGACATCTTTCAGCGCATGAAGCTCGCCGTAGTACACGTTCACGCCCGAGGCGTGGAATACGGGATCGGCGACGGACATGGCGAGTTCGCTCTTTGGAGCAACGACCCGGTTGGTCAAGGGCGATTGGGACACGTTTTCCTTTTCGGATGGGATGTCAGTCAACATACTGGCCTTGGCTTCCATGGGAACTCCTAGAGACGTTGCTGGTAGCGGTTGCGGATCCAGATCGCAACGGAGTTCATCGCGATCAACACCAGAAGCAGAACGAGGATCGCCGCAGCGGCAAGGGTGCGGAACTCCTCCTGAGGGCGTCCGATCCAGTTGAAAATCTGGAGTGGCATGACCGCAAAGTCGCTGCCGGGAACCTTCGTGATGCCGTCGTCGTGCGGATTGAACGAGATGAACGTCACACCTCCTACGAGGAGCAGCGGGGCTGCTTCACCGATCGCCCGTGACAGCGCAAGAATTGCCCCGGTGGCGATCCCCGGGACGGCAGCAGGAAGGGTAACTTTGCGCACCGTCTGCAACTCCGTGGCTCCCAGGCCGAGCGACGCGTCGCGCAATGACGTCGGCACCGCCCGAATCGCCTCGCGGGCCGCGATGATCACGGTTGGAAGAACAAGCAGAGTGAGCGTCAACGCCGCCGCCAGAACGGTCGGTCCGAGCCCGATTCCCCGGACCAGAAATGCCAGGCCCAAAATGCCGTAGACGATCGACGGGACGGCGGCCAGGTTCTGGATGTTCAGCTCGATCATGCGGTTGAACCACTTTGTCTTGTCGGCAAACTCCTCGAGATACACGGCCGAAGCAACGCCAAGCGGGATACACACGAGTGCGGTGATCCCGACAATCCAGAGTGTTCCGAAGAAGGCCGATTGGAACCCGGCTTCCTCGGGAAGACTCGACGGCATCCACTTGAGAATGTTGAAGTTGAAGCGGGGCGCCCCCTGAACGACCATGCGGACGATGAGCGTGGTCAGAACACCTAGCGCGACAAGGATCGCCGACGCGGTGATCCAGGGGAATGCCCGGTTGGCAAGCTGGCTCGGATGCTTGACGGTTGACCCGACGTAGCCCGCCTCGTTCGCCTCAGTCTCGACACTGGCGGTCCTGCTCATTCGTAAACCTCCCGGAACCGGGTGACAAGTCGGATGCTCAACGCATTCAACAGGAGGGTAATCACGAACAACGTAAGGCCAAGAGCGAACAGCGTCTTGTAGATGACCGATCCGGTGGGCAGGTCTCCCTGCGCTATCTGGGCGATGAAGGAGGTGATGGTCTGCATGCTGTCGCGGGGGTCGAGTGAGGAGCTGGCGATTGCCCCGGCCGCTATCGTGACCACCATGGTCTCGCCGACGGCCCTGCTCACCGCCAGGATGAACGACGCGATCAGGCCCGAAATCGCAGCGGGGAGCAGAACACGAACCGTCGTCTGAAATTTGTTCGCTCCGAGGGCCAGCGAGCCCTGGCGCAGGCTGTTCGGGACCGCTGACAGCGCATCTTCTGACAACGACGCCACAGTCGGGAGGATCATGAAGCCCATTACCAATCCCGCCGACAGTGCGTTGTACACGTTCACCTTCTCGCTGCCACCAAGCAGAGGGAGCTTCTGCAGGATGTTGGGGGTGACGAACGTGAGGGCGAAGAACCCGTAGACCACCGTCGGGATTCCGGCGAGAACCTCAAGAACCGGCTTCAGGATTTTTCGCATGCGGGTCGATGCGTACTCGCTGAGGTAGATGGCGGCTCCGAGGCCCAACGGCATCGCAACGACAATGGCAATCACTGTTATTAGCAGGGTAGCCGTGAACAACGGCCGGGCGCCGAATTCGGCGGGTTCGAAGGTAGGGGACCAAGTGTTGCCCGTGAAGAACTCCCTGAGATCCACGCTTCGGAAGAAGTCGAGTGCCGGACGGGCGAGCGCAAACACAATTCCGACGGTCGTGCCCACCGACAGGAGAGCGGCCGAGAAGAGTAGTGCTTTGGCGACACTTTCGGCAGGTCGGCGCCGCCTGTTCTGCAATCGCTCCAGGGAATCCGACGGGGAAACGAACGGCGGAAGCGACTCGATGGTGGTCATGAAATCGTACGTACCTTCAGGTCGATGCGAAACGGATCAGAAATGCCGAGCGAGACACTAGCGGCAAGGGATGAGGGGCGG
>JANMZO010000312.1:0-2314 GCA_031383405.1 Acidimicrobiia bacterium
CGAATATCATAAGTGCACAAAGGGGTCTACACGCGCCGAGTATCGAGCGCCTCTGGTGGCGACTTTCCGTGGCCATCAATCCTCGAAGACCTTGATTGGTGAGCTGACAAGAGGGTTGGTATGGGTCCGAAGTGACTGACCCGGGCGTTTGCAGATATCCGACGTAGTCGTGCCATGGCTCGCAGTCGAGCCCTCGTCCGGTTCGAGCCCGAACCACCGCGCGGCGTTGGTGTAGCGCAGAGTAGCTTGGTCCATTGCACACGGACCCAACTCGACAACCTTGTCCGCAAAACGTAGCTGGAGTGCTCGACTGCGCAGAGGCCCCATGTCGAAGTCATCGCGACGGCTGCGCTCAAGCGGTAATACGGCTCCCAACCCCCAGCGGCCCGATAGTGGTGTTGACGAGTGAGGTGATACCCGCACTCAGCCGGAGGGCGGATGCTCCGCTGGTCGCCCAACTGTTGCGGAACTGAGTCGAACTGAGTCGAACTGAGTCAGGGTGAGTCCGGTAATGCGTTCACGATCGTGCGCTGGCGGTGACTCCGCGGTTGATCCGGGACGTACGATCGTGTTGTGGACGACCTGGCAGCCAACGCATCCGACCTGGCCGGCCCACGACCGCTTTCGCTGGAACGGGCCTGGCCATGGGTGCTGCGGGTCGTGTGGTTCGGGTTGGCTCCGGTCGTGGGGCAGCTTCTGGGCGTCGCCACTGATCGTCACAGCGACCCGGTCAAGTACGCGGTGCTGGCGTTGTCGGGCCTCGCGTGGGCTGCGTCGTTTCTTGCCACCCTTATCGCGCACCCGATCGGCCTTGTGATCATGCGATGCACCGCGCCGGCCGCTGTGGCTGCGGCGCTGTGGGCTGGCCTCGACCTGAACAACTCCGACAACTCCCATGCTGTGCTCGTCGTTGTCGGCGTGGTCTGGGCGATCGCCGCGGCCGGAACGGCACTGCACCCCGAGACCGGGCACATGCATGTGAACGGCCCGGCATATCCGAATGAGCGACGGTTTCTCCTGCGTCCCGGGGCTCTGTTCCAGGTGGTCGTGGTCCCCCTGTCAACTGCGCTGCTGGTGGCCGGAGCGGTCACGGGTGTCTTACTGCTCGCGGCCAAACAATGGGTCATCGGTGTCCCGGTGCTGCTCTTCGGGTGGGCGGCAGCCTTCATACTGTCGCGGTCGCTGTATGCGTTGGCCAACCGGTTCGTGGTGTTCGTACCGGCCGGGTTTGTTCTCCACGATGGGAGTGCCGTCCGGGAGCCCCATCTGTTCCGTCGGGCGTCGGTCGAGTCCGTTGCTCCCGCCGCGGCTGAAACCGACGCACTTGATCTCACGCAGGCGGCAGCCGGCCTGGCGGTCGAGGTCCGGTTCCGGGAGAAGGTCGACCTCACGCTCCGCGAAGGTCGCGACCGCTTCCGTGAAGGTCGGTCGGCCCGGTTCCTCATTGTGCCCACCCTGCCCGGCCGTTTGTTGGCCGAGGCAGCCGGGCGCCGGTACCCGACGATTCCCAAGGCTCTGTAACCGTCTCCGGGGTCGGGGTGGCGAGTGCTTCGTCTCGAACCTTGTGCGGGTCTGCGCGTAGAGTTGGGTCATGGCAGAAAACAACGGGAAGATCAGATCCAACGACGTCACCCTCGGTGACAAGAAGGCGCCGGCGCGAGCCATGCTCCGAGCCGTCGGTATGACCGATGCCGACTGGGACAAGCCCCAGGTGGGCGTCGCCTCCAGCTGGAACGAAGTTACCCCCTGCAACCTTCCCCTCGACCGCCTGGCCAAACGGGCGAAGGAAGGCATCCGCACGGCCGGAGGGTTTCCGTTCGAGTTCGTGACGATCGCGGTGTCAGATGGTATTTCGATGGGCCATGAAGGTATGCGCGCATCGCTTGTGAGCCGTGAGGTGATTGCCGACTCGGTCGAGACGGTGATGCACGCTGAGCGCTTTGATGCCCTTGCCACCTTCGCCGGATGCGACAAGAGCCTGCCCGGCATGTTGATGGCGGCGGCCCGGCTCAACCTTCCCAGCGTGTTCCTCTACGGCGGCACGATCCTTCCCGGCCGCGGCGCCCACGGTGAAGCGCTCGACATCACGAGTGTGTTCGAAGCGGTCGGCTCACACGCGGTCGGCAAGTTGACCGATGCGGAACTCTCCCTGATCGAGCGCAACGCCTGCCCCACCGAAGGCAGCTGCGCCGGCATGTTCACGGCCAACACGATGGCCAGCGTCGGCGAAGCCATCGGCATGTCACTTCCGGGTAGCGCGAGCGCCCCGGCCGTCGACCGTCGCCGCGACGATTATGCCTACCAGAGCGGTGTC
>JANMZO010000318.1:0-3354 GCA_031383405.1 Acidimicrobiia bacterium
GTCACACTCAAGGGTGGGATCGTCTCGAGCCCGGAGCACGGCGAGAACCTGCGGAAGCACGTCGCGGAAAAGATCGGACCCATCGCCAAGCCGAAGCAGATTGTCTTCACCGACGACCTGCCAAAGACCCGTTCCGGTAAGATCATGCGCCGCCTGCTGAGAGACATGGCCGAGGGCCGACAACTGGGTGACACCACTACGCTGTCGGACCCGAACGTGATGGCCACGATCAAAGAGCGGGCCGCAAATTCACCGACTGAAGACTGACCTCCCAACGGGGGGTGGCGTTGCGGCCCCGCCTGCAGAATCCCGCGCACCTTGGCACGTGGTTCGCGTGAAAGACGATGACACCCGTTGGAATCGACGACAATAGACATATGGCCTCAGCGAACGAACTGCAAACAGTGCTTCATGAGGTGTCGCAGAACTGTCTCGGCGGACAGCCCGTCCCCGACTATCTTTCTGCCCTGTGGGCCGCTCAACTACGCGACGACACCGATCTTCTCGACGCCTATGAGATGACGCTGTTCGAAGGTGCCGATGACGACATCCTCGAAGGGTTCCGTGTTGAAGACGGAGTCGAGCCAGCCGCCGCCGCCGCCTATGAACGGATGGCGAACCAGGTGTGCTGGATTGCCGACGTCTTCGATGGTTCGCTCATCGGCTATTGGGTCGGGGATCAGCGGAGGTCGGTGGCCGACTCGCCGATCGTCATAGTCGACCCCGACGGTCAGTTCGACCTCGGTGGACGCTCCCTCGCTGACTTTCTTCTGGAGCAGACCGACCCGGAGGATTCGGAGGACTTCAACGACGTGCGCAATGCCCTCGAAGCGCTCGGGGTGGCGGTCCGGGTGAAGGATCACGAAGACATCTGGGCGCGGCTGGCCGAGTTCGATGAGCCGAACCAACTCGTGATGGGTTACCTTCTGGATGAGCGCATGCGGGCGGGAGACCAATGACGATGGGAGCCAACGGGGGATACGGTGCCCTGCGCTACGAACCGCAGAACTGGTGGTGGCGTAACGGCGTGCTCGTGCCCGGTGCGGCTGCCGTTTTCGATGTCGACGGCGTGCTCGCCGATGCGGCTCACCGGCAGTTTCTCGTTACCGGGGCCCGGCGCAACTGGAAGCTCTTCTTCGAGATGTGCGGCAAAGACGATCTCATCGAAGAAGTTGCCAACATGGCCCATATGCTCGACCCGGCCATGCAGATCATCCTGTGCACCGCGCGTCCGTCGAGTGTTGCCGAAGAGACACTGGCTTGGCTCGACCGGCACGGCGTGCGGTGGGATCTGCTGATCATGCGTGAATACGGTGACTACTCGTTCGCCCGTGACTTCAAGCACTACACCGTGGCCGAGCTCCGCGCCTTCGGCTTCGAGCTTCGTATGGCGGTCGAAGACGATCCGCGCAACAAGGCGATGTTCGACGGCGAAGGCATACCCTGTGTGTACATACATTCGGGATATCACTGAATAAGGTCCGCCCCAATGAGCTTTGCCACGATCGACCACCTCGTCTATGCAACTCCCGCGCTTGACGCGACGGTGGAGCACCTGCGTCAGACGTGGGGTGTCGACCTTGTGCCGGGCGGTCCGCACCCCGGCCGAGGCACCCGTAACTGGCTGGCCGGGCTGGGCGGCTCGACCTACCTGGAAGTGATCGGCCCCGATCCTGATCAGCCGACGCCGAGCCGACCCCGTCAATTCGGAATTGACCAACTGACCGAGGCGCGCCTGGCCTCGTGGTGTGTCCGTCCGAATCGTCCGTTGGCCGACGTGGTCAACGACGTGGCCCTGGCCGGGGGCGACCTAGGTGCCGTGTTCGCCATGTCGCGCCGGCGGCCCGATGGCGTGCTCCTCGAGTGGGAACTCACGGCCGCCAACCCGGCGACGGCCGATGCCGTCGTTCCCTTCTGCATCGATTGGCTGGCCTCGGAGCATCCAACGGTCGCGCTTTCGACCGATACCCAACTGGTCACGCTCACCCTGGCCCATCCCGACCCGGAGCGACTTCGGGCGGTTCTGGTCGCGGTCGGCCTGGCACTCGAGGTGAGCCATGGTGAGCCAAGCCTTGTGGCCACCCTATCGGCGCCCAACGGGATTTTGACCCTCTGCTAGCCCGGCGTGCCGGAATGGGTGGGATCGGTTCGCCCGCGCGGCGAAGAATTCACACCCAATCCAGCGTGACCTGTGAAGTTGGTTAGTCGCGGAAGTTCTTGTATTGAAGCGGAATCTCGAAATCTTTGTCCTTCAGGAACGAGATCGCCCCTTGGAGATCGTCGCGCTTCTTACCGGTGACGCGCACCGCTTCGCCCTGGGTTTGTGATTGCACCTTCAGCCCAGACTCTTTCAAGGCACGGTTGACTTCTTTTGCCTTGTCGGAACTCAAACCGGCCTTCAGCGTAATAACCTGGCGTGCCGTACCCCTCGTGGCTTCTTCGACTTTGCCGTAGTCGAGAGTCTTCAACGAAACGTTGCGCTTGACGAACTTTTCCTCCAGTACCTGAAGAAGGGCCCGAAGCCGATCCTCCGTCACGGAAGCGAGCGTGATCTTGCCATCGCCCAGTTCAATCGTTGAGTTGGTGTCTTTGAAATCGAAGCGTGTGGTGACTTCGCGTTGCGCCTGGTCGACCGCGTTTTTCACTTCTTGTTCATCGATTTCGGAAACTACGTCAAATGAAGGCATGCCGAAAGGCTAATCTCTCGGTTCGCAACACTCGGGTCGGTACCCAAGCGGCCAACGGGGGCAGACTGTAAATCTGCTGCGAGAGCTTCGAAGGTTCAAATCCTTCCCGGCCCACCCGAGTGGCAAAAACGGCGCCCGTGAGGGCGTCGTTTTGCGTTTTCGGTTGGAGCGAGGCCGGCTAGCGCAGCTCTAGAGCAGCTTCTGCATCACGGTCATATCGATCCAGCGACCGAACTTTCGAGCGATCTCGCGCTCGGTGCCGACCACCTCGTACCCTCGAGACGCATGAAGTCGGATCGATGCTTCGTGTCCCGCAACAATTCGGGCCATGCACGCGTGAAATCCGGACTCGGCGGCCACATGCAGGATTCCGTCGAGAAGAATCCGTCCGACGCCCCGCCCCTGGTGCTCCCGATCGACGTACACCGAGTTCTCGACCGACGTGGAGTAGGCCGGCTTTTCGCGCCAGGGTGAGATCGACGCGAAACCGATGACCCGTTCGTGACCGGTCAACGGATCTTCATCGACGGCCACAAGCGCTCCGTGAACACCCAGGTGAAGCTCAATCCAAAGTTGCTGATCCGGCAGGCTGCGAGGCACCAGATCCATCGTCACGGTCGAGTCAACGACCTCGAGGTTGTAGATGCGGCGGGTCGCCTCAGCATCT
>JANMZO010000332.1:0-6762 GCA_031383405.1 Acidimicrobiia bacterium
GTCGCTCTGCGCGACCGAGGTGGCTGTCAGAACGGTCGCCGAGCCGGGACATCGGCGGCACTCCGGCGGTGCGCGGACATCGGGACTGCCGCCGAACCTTCATCGACGATCGGCCGCTCGTAACCGACGCGATGCCGGTGATCGCGCCGAGCGTTCGATCGTGGGAGAGGTGCGAGGTGCGGGACTGGTCGGGACTGCGTACCTCTCCAACGTTCAACGCAGAGTTCGCATATCGGTGCGGAACAGGGAGATCGGTCAGGTACTAAGTGCACATATATCCGGACTTTCATCCGGACTTCTCGACGACACGGGGTGATATTGGGCGGTACGGGGCGACACGGAGACATCCATCGACATCGGCGGGGCGGCACACGGCGGTATCTGGCGAGTGGTTGTCCGTCTGCTCTTAATCCGCAGGTTCTGGGTTCGATTCCCAGGGAGCGCACATACTGGCTGGTCAGAGCATGTGTTCGCTTGATGGGTTTGTTGTTGAAATCGCATCATCCGGACTTTGCCCGGAATTTTCGCAGGTTTTGGTGGGTTGGCGGATCGGTTCGTCTTCCGGGAGAGTCTCAAAATCTCGGATCCATTTGGTCGAGATCTATGATGCGAAAGGCTCGGAGGAAACGATCTCGCGGATCACTGCTCAGATCGTGGACGTGATAGTCGAACGGCGGAACCGGCTACTCGAACCGGCTGTACCCGCGAATATGAATTGCGCGAGGAAGATTTTTGGTGGGTGTGCGGATCGAGTCGCCCTCCGTGCAGAGTCTCAAATCTCGGATCATTTGGCCGAGAATGCAACGATGCGAAAGTCGGAGGAAATGATCTCGCGAATCGCCGATCGGATCGTGGCCGTGGGCCTTACCACGCGATTGTGACTACAATCATGGTCATGTCTGAAACGCTGCCGTTGGCGAATGTGAAGTCGAAGTTCTCCGAAATGGTCGACCGGGTCGAGTACACCCATGATCGGATCATCGTGACACGCAATGGTCGCCCTGCGGCCGTGCTGATCAGCCCCGAGGAGCTTGCATCACTCGAAGATACCCTCGAACTGCTCTCCGACCCGGACGCAATGCGCCAACTCGGCGAATCACGACAGGCGTATGCCGCTGGCGACTTCGTGACCGGCGATGAACTCCGCAGCCGCTACCTCGCAAAGTGAGCGCTGAGGAACCCGGCTACAAGCTGCGCGTGACCGGTCCGGCCGAACGCCAGCTCAACCGGCTCCCCGAAGGCACCGCAGCCGCGATCGTCGAATTCATGCTCGGCGCGCTGCTCGAGAACCCGCAGCGGCTCGGCGGAACACTGCAACGCGAGTTGGCGGGGATGCGCTCGGCTCGACGCGGCGTCTACCGCATCATCTACGAGATCGATGACACCGAGCGACTGGTGATCGTCTACCGCATCGAGCACCGCGCCACGGCCTATCGGCCCCGCTGATCGCGACCCGCTCGGTAATCGCGTAGGCCCTCGAACACAAGGCCGCACAGTATCCGGCGCGTTGCAGCGGCTTGGCTACTCGGTAACGCTCGACGACTCGCCCCCAACAGGGGTGTCCGTGGCCAAGGGGTTCAAGCCGTGTAGCGCCCGATCCGGTGTTTTGCATCGGCGGTGAGTGCGGCGGCGGGTGTCGTGGAGGGTGGTCAACCGTGAGCGAGGTGCGAGGTGTGCGACGGGTCAAAACTTCGCACCCCGCTAACGTTCAAAGCGTTCTTCACGGATTGGTGCCAGGGCTCTCGCGTTGTTGGTGGACGTTACTAAGTGCACATATATCCGGACTTTCATCCGGACTTCTCGACGACACGGGGCGATACTCGGCGGTCGTTCACGCCACTCGAACCGGCCGTTGGTGGTCGATCACTATCGATGAAGATCCCCGCGCCCAAACTCAAGCGCGACGTCTCGATCAGGTCGAAGACGTCGCCCGGTCGGTGCTGATCGACACCGACATGTTGTCGCCAACCGAATCAGCAACCTTCACCGTAATCACCCGGGCCGACAGTCTCGACGAACTTCGCCGCGCTGCGGTCGACGCGAAAGAGGTTGCAAACGAAGTAGCCAGCAAAGCAGCACGAGAATTCGCTCGACGCGCCGCCGACCAAGGCCTCCCGCTACGCGACATCGGCGCCATGCTGGGCGTTACCCACCAAAGCGCTCAGCAACTACTCACCTCGGCGTGAGCCTAGTAACGACGATGTTGCAGTCGTCCACGACGAACGCAGGATCGTCAGGTGGAGGGTTCCCTCTTTCGTGGAGGCTCAAACAGCCCGCTGCAGGGACAACGGCCCTGAGTCTCCTTGAGACGTTTCGCATGGTTAGCGTATGATCGGGGGTGACGTTTGATCGAATCACTGTCGATCCTGATCGTATGGGTGGCGTTGCGTGTATTCGGACGCTTCGTTTTCCGGTTGCGTGGGCGTCGCTACGGAGTGCCTTCTCGAATCGTGCGAAAGTCTGGTCGATGTTGCCCCTCGTGACCTTGACCCTCCGCGTCGTAGGCCGCTGTCGAGGACTCGGAGGAAGGCGTCGTACATCTGGCCGACTGGGTCGGGATGCTCCGAGCGGTCGACCAGCGCGGTCGAGGCGAGATGAGTCTGATGGCTCGGTGCTGCTCGACGGTCCGCGAACGCGGTAATCGCGCTCGAGCGGTCGAACCACAGCGCAATCTCCACGAATTCTGTTGCGGTGCGGTCGGCGACGCCGGCGAGTTGCTCGATGAAGTCGGTTTGGCCGAGGAACTGGGGAACGATCACGTCGTGTCCGGCCGCTAGGTGCGTCTCCGCCATGACCAGTGCCAGTGAACGTGCCGTCAGTCCGGCGGTCGATGGGTCGTCGAGCCAGACGCCGAGCATCCCGCGGACGACATCGATGTCGAGATTGAGCGAGAGCGGTCGGGAGTCGACAAAGCGCTGTGCGATCGTTGACTTTCCGATCGCCGGCGGACCGTTCAGCAACACAAGCACCGCCATTGCCCCAGCGTACGCGCAAGGCCGAGACGTCACTCTCGGTGCGGCGCTCCGGCCGGAGTGCAGTGGTCGAGGCACGGCTCTTGCTCGAGGCTGGGGGCTCGTCCGCACCATGCCTGAGCTCATTGAATCGGAAGCCAGCCGATCTCGGTTCGCCTGAGTGCCACTGAGCTGCTGGACTGGCAGCGTGGAAGATGTTCGCTGCCGGTCGGCGGAGGTTGAGGACCTTTCCTTTCTCGCGATGATGCTCGGCGAGGCCGCTGTTTGGCGGCCGGACAAGCCGACGCCCACAGCGGACGAGGTGATGGCCGATCCGCGCTACGCGATGTACCTCAACGGATGGCCGAGGCACGGCGACTATGGGTTGGTCGCCGAGCAGGACGGACCAGTGGGCGCAGCCTGGTACCGCACTTTCACCGAGGCGAACCATGCCTACGGCTTCGTCGCTGAGGACGTGCCCGAATTGTCGATAGCGGTCATCGCGTCGCGTCGGCACGAGGGAATCGGACGACGACTCCTCGTTGGCCTCATCGACGCCAGCGTCGCTCAGGGGTACTCAGCCGTCAGTCTCAGCGTGCGCGAGGCGAATCCGGCGCGTGGCCTCTACGAGTCGGCTGGCTTCGCGGTTGTCGAGAAGCACGGAACGTCCTGGACAATGGTCCGTCACGCTGGTCTGCCATAGCGCGTGTTGCGATCGCCGTTCTGAGCGAAACGCGGTCGACAGGACGGTCGGACTGCCGCTTCCTGAGCAAGCTGCGGCTTTCGCCTGTGGCGATGTTCTCGACGGAAGGCTTGACTCTGACGCGGTGTGAACCTGTACCGTCGGTCGCATGTACTCGATCGGTGACCTGTCCCAGCTCGGCGGAGTGACGCCCCGAATGCTCCGGCACTACCACGAGCTCGGGATCCTCGTTCCCGCCGGAATCGACCACGCCACCGGCTACCGCCGCTACGACGAGTCCCAACTCGCCAACCTTCTCCAGGTCTTGGCGCTGAAAGGACTCGGGTTCGCGCTCGTTGACATCAAGCGAGTCGTCGACGGAGGCATCAGCACGTCTGAACTTCGCGGAATGCTCCTGCTGCGTCGCACCGAAGTCGAGTCCGAACTCGACGAAGCCTCGGCGCGTCTTCGACGCGTCGAGTCACACATCCACCGATTGGAGAGCCAAATGAACGGACATCAACCGACCCGCGTCGTCACCGTCACCACCAAACGACTCCCCGCCGTCCATCTCGCGGTCGTGTCAGGAGTCAGCGCAAGCTTCGCATCGGCCGACATCGGCCCGGTGATCCAACCGCTGTACCCACAGCTGCTCGACGCGTTGAACTCGGCCGGCGTCGAGATCGCCGGGCCATCGACCGCTTACTACGACGACAGCTCCGACGGCGGCATCGGTGTCCACGCTGGCTTCCCGATCGACGAGTCGGTAACCCGCGTCTCCGGACTGGAGGTCGTCGACCTTCCGGAGATCAACCTGGCGGCCACAGCGATCCACCACGGCGACATGGCAACGGTCGACGTCGACACGGTCGCGCCGATCTTCGACTGGATGCGAGCCCACGGGTTCCGCACGACGGGATACTCCCGCGAGCATTATCTCGACTGCCCCGAAGACATTTCGCAGTGGCGAACCGAGATGCAGTTCCCCATCGAACCCGACGCGGCCCACAGGGCAGCGCTCGTGCGCGCCGTTACAACTGCGAAGATGACCGGGTGACTCTCGAAATCGACTGCGTGCTGATCGACTGTGTCGACCTTGACGTGATGACTGCATTCTGGTGCCAGGCCCTCGACCTCGAACACGTCTGGACCGGCCCCTCTGGCGGTCATCTCCTTGCCAAACCGGACGGATCGGGACACCAGCTAGGACTGATGCCATCCCGGGTCGAAAAGACCGCCAAGAACCGGGTTCATTTCGATCTTCGCCCACACGACCAACAAGCCGAAGTCCGGCGGCTGGACAGTCTCGGGGCGCGACGCGTTGACATTGGACAAGCTGACGTCACCTGGGTGGTCATGGCCGACCCGGAGGGCAACGAGTTCTGCGTGTTGCGCTCGCGTGCAGACAAGGACCGCTCGCGCAACAGCGATTGACGGAGCCTCTGCGCACTTATCCTGGCGATATCCGGCAGCCCAACAACCGCTGCCGATTCCAGAATTCGACGGTGGATCCATCCAGCTCGGCCCGAGCCATCGACGCGGCGCTGACGCTCGCCGTCAGGCTCGATCTGCCAGCCGATCACGCGATCGTCCTCCAAGACTCGAACAAGCTCGCCCTTCGACTGCTGCCATGCGACACGTTTGCCCGGGTATCCCCGCCCGGACACGACCACGCCCGATTCGAAGTCGAGCTTGCAACCCAGCTCGTCGAGGCCGGCAGCCCCACAGCCACGCTCGAATCGCGCGTCGAATCGCGCGGGTACCGACTTGACGGCTTCGAGATCACGTTCTGGACCTACCACCAACCGGTGACCGCCGAGCTCTCACCGGTTGCATACGCCAACGCACTCGAACGCCTGCACGCCGCCATGCACAATCGACGCTCCGACACCGCGATTCACGGATCGAATCGCCGAGGCCGAGCAGCTCGTCAACCGCCGTGATCTCACACCCGAACTCGCCGACCCTGACCGGGAAATGCTCGTCGGCATATTTCGGCCACGGCGACGAGCACGCGGCCACCACAGCGCTGCGGGACAGCTGCTGCACGGCGAACCACACCCGGGCAACGTCCTCAACCTCACCCAAGGGCCGCTGTTCATCGACCTCGAGACGTGCTGTCGCGGGCCCGTCGAGTTCGATCTGGCCCACGTCCCCGCAACAGTCAGCGAGCACTACCGTGACCTGGATCTCGCGCTACCCGACGAGTACAGACGACTTGTTCTAGCTTAGAACAGCGATCCTTACTTCGGATCGAAACTCTGCCCGCCGAAGCGATTGTCGTCGTGCGGGGCGGACCTGACACTGTAGAAAAACTCCGTCGTCATTCGGCGAGGACGGCGTCAGCGTGGCAACTCGACGGTGAACCGCTCTACGGGGTGTCGGTGTATTGCGCTTTGGACGAGGTGGGCAGGGGATCGCTCGACCGGATTCTGTCAGAGATGCATTCGTACCGGATCGTGTATCTGTCGACGGTAGGTGCGCTTGTGGCCGGTGGTTTTGAGCTGTTGGCTACTGGTTCCCGGCCGCACTTCACGGTTCGAACGTGGGTGACGATATATCGGACATGGAACGGTTGCTTGCCCTGTTTGGCGAAGAGCGGGAGAATGAGTACAACACGGGGAAGCGAGGAGGTCGGTGATGAGCAAACAGTTGCGACGGGTTGATATTGAGGCTGACCTCAATGCCCGTGAAACCGACGGTTACTGCTGGTCGTTGTTGTCCGACGCTGCCGATCCTTCGCTGATCGTCCCCGGGGCGATTGTCATCGCCGGTGAGCCCGATACACCGGCCCTAGTGGAGATCGTCGACCTCAACGATATTGGTCACGACACGATCGTGCGGTTTCGGATCTTGCCGGGATTGGTCGAGGACTACGAAGACTCGCTGGCGCGCAGCCGTATCCCCGCCTGACTGGTTTGCTGATGAACGCATGGGCCAGGAGCGGGCCGCTTTCGATCCAGGAGGTTGCTGAGCAGCAGGCGGTGAAGCCGATGGAGAATATTGCGGACTGGGCGGCCGACATCTTCGAATCCGATGACCAATTCGAAGCCTTCCTACGGGACTTGCGAACTCATCGAGATTCAAGCCTCGGGTACGTTGCGAGCGGTATCCTGCTGAGCTTGTAGT
>JANMZO010000436.1:0-4595 GCA_031383405.1 Acidimicrobiia bacterium
CCCTGACGCGGTCCGTCGGGCGGGTCAGGTGATCCGCTCCAGCCAGGGAAGGAAGGTCTCCGAGAGCGGGTTGCCGGCCGTCTTGTACGTGGTGAGTCCTTCGTCGAGCGAGCGATACAGCGCCAGGAGGTCACGGGCCCGGTCAGGGCGGGTGAGCAGCACCCGCGCCGGCGCGAGTTGCAACTTGATGGTGAACAGGATCGCCCCGCTCCGGGGTAGAACCTGCAGGGTTTGTCGTTCGGTACGAAGCCAGAAGGGTGAGCCATCATCTGCGATGTCGATGTTCGCCGCGACGTTGAAGGCCTTGCGCTGTGGAAGAAACAGCAGCGGGTACGCCTTGATCGAAAGATTGCGTCGCCAAACGGCCTGGCCCGGTTTCAGGCGGTCGAAGAACCGGTCGACACGGGGCGCGAGTTCTTCGGCGTAGTGGGCGACGTTGCGGTGAAGGCCCATCGTCGACTCCCCGAACTTTTCCTGCAACGACCACAGCGACGGGAAACACAGCACTGCGGCATCGAGATGCCAGTCGTTGTCGCGGTTCATCATCAGGCACAGGTCTTCCTGAACGAGTCTTCCGGCAGCTTCCAGGGGATGTATGTGACCGGAAAGCGCCGGAGCCGGCTCACCGCGACCGGCGAGAAAACGTCGGACCAGGTCCAACGTTTCCAGCGACGCGTCGTCGGCGCTCGCTCGAGCCGCGAACACGACGCCGCGCTGCTCATCAAGCAGTCGGTTCCTCAGCGAGATCTCGCTCTCGCGGAACTGGTCCAGGCGCAGGCAGTCATTGACATCAACCGCCCGAGTGCCCATCTTCAAATTTGGCGGGCCCGGGGTCAGGTCAAGTTCGTCGAGCCAGTCGGGGACACCGGCTTGCTCATAGAGATGGAAGGCCGGTGCGTAGGACCAGAGAACTTCGGGAAGGAAATCGTTCGACATGATAAGCGCGCGCAGTGGTGACGTCGGGCGCAGCGCTAGATCGCGCCGGCCTCTCGCAACTTCTCGATCTGTTCCCATTCGTAACCCAGTTCCATGAGGATCAACTCGGTGTCCTGCCCGAGTTGCGGGGCGACTACGCCGGGAACGGTCGGCGTGTCGCTGAGGGAAATCGGGTTGCCGATCGACTTCATCGGGCCGAACTCGGGATGTTCGATGTTGACAAGATAACCGTTGAGCACATTGTGCTCATCGGCCGCGATCATGGCGTAGTCGTTGACCGGAGCTACGCGTTGGCCGGTCGCACGCATCTTGGCGAGCCAGTTCGCAGTGGTGTCTTTGGGGAAGATCTCATTCAGGATCCCGAACAGTTCCAGCTTCTGCTCCGGCGAAAGGAACGTTGCCTGCAGTCTCGGGTCGGCCATGAGGTCCGGTCGGCCGAGCGCGTCACAGAAACCCTGCTTGTTGGCCGGCGGAACACCGACCATGGCGATGTGTCCGTCGGAGGTTGGAAATATTCCGTAAATCGCGTGCAGGAGGGGATGGCCCTGATTGGCCGGGCGCGACTGGGTGCCGGTGAGGAAGAACGCTGTGAGTTCCGAAGCTTGGGCCCAGATCGCTCCACCGACAAGTGAAACGTCGACCTGTTGACCTCGGCCTGTCGTCGCGCGTGCAATAAGTGCACTTAGGATACCGATGCTCATGTTCTGCGCGGCCATGTGGTCGGCGATCGTCACCCCGACCGGTGTTGGTTCGCCATTGGTTCGGCCCGTAGTCGAAATTAATCCGCCGGCGGCCTGTCCGGCGAGGTCGGCGCCTTCAGAAGCGGCGAGCGGGCCCTGCGGGCCGTAGACCGAACCGGTGGCGAAGATGATCCGGGGGTTCAACGCTGACAGGGTCGAATACCCGAGGCCCCATTCGTCCATCGTGCCGGCTTTGAAATTCGAGATGACCACATCGGAGGACGTCACCAACCGGAAGAAGACTTCTTTGCCCTCAGGTATGCGGAGGTCGACGGTGACAGACCGCTTTCCCCGGTTGACACCGTGGAAGTAGGGAGGTCGGGGGTCGGTGCTCGACGCGGTGATCCATCGGGCCTGGTCGCCGAAGCCGGGTAGTTCGACCTTGATGACATCGGCGCCCAGATCGCTCAGCATGGCCGCAGACTGCGGGCCCTGGACGAGAAGTCCAAGATCGAGGACACGAATTCCGGCAAGTGCGCTCATGTTCAGTCGG
The DNA here is from genome assembly GCA_031383405.1 of Acidimicrobiia bacterium. GTDB lineage: Bacteria > Actinomycetota > Acidimicrobiia > Acidimicrobiales > JANYDT01 > JANMZO01. The sequence continues at coordinate 2,170 of JANMZO010000436.1, forward strand.
TGCTTTCTTCCACAGGCACGAGGCCGACGTGGAGACGGTTGAGGGCCTGTAACTAGGCGCGATCATAAAGTCGTTGGCGTTCTCAGTGAACCACATGCGGTCGATCCGTTGCGTCAGCCTCGGAAGCCCTGAAGTAACTCACGGCGCGCAAGGCGATTGTGACGAACGGCGGCGGGATCACGATCACGGCCCCTCGGGAGCCCTGAAGAGCGACCTCATCTGGTTGTGGTTTGGATCGTCGCGTCCGGCCAGGGTCGGCGCCGGAACCGATCCCCGCTAGCTGCTAGTTAGCTGTAGTTAGCTGCTAGCTAGCTAAGCAAGGTTTGAAGTCGTGCCATCCAGCACCTCGGAGGTTTGTAACCCAGCAAGGTCGGGGCAAACGGCCGGCGGACTTGATCTGTCAGAACTTCACTTCGCGTCGGCCTGGTATCCGGCTGGTTGGTGACATGACACAAATTGGCGCTTCGGAAGGACCACTTTATTTGTCCACAATGATTGATCTATTCATTCTGAACTCGTCGGCTATTCGTCGTGCGACATGCGACACTACGTCCGGCGCGAAGTCGATCTGTCGCCCATATCGTGCGAACCTCGCAAAATGCTTCAGCTGTAACGCGAACGTCAACAACAACGCCCCCCGACCAGCACCAAGAACAGCCCTGTCTTCGGATGAAAGCGTCCAGTACTGCAGCAACTCATCACGACCAACGGACTCATGAACCATGACCATCATCGCCCACAACCACGGACCACAACCATCCTGGCCAGGCAAAACAGCCCCGCCCGATCCACACTGGCCGACATGACAGCACCGTTACCAGCACCCCACAGTGGCGCAGCTGGTCGAGTCATTCATCGCCAGAACGAACGAGACCTGACGAAAGCTCGCGGCGCGGCCCTGACGATGCCAGCCGCGACCTGGCGCATCTTGGTCAGCTATCCCGCTACGCAAACCAAGGAGGCTTGCATGACCATCACCGCCGAACCCACGACTGCCACGACTCACAGCCCCGACCCCGCGCTGGACGTATTCGACGACGAGGGCGCCGCGGCCAATGCCAGGGCCGCCGCGCTCGCCGACCGACTTTTTCAGGCTGGCCTCGCTAGCATCGACCTGCTGACTGTGTACCTGGGCGTCCGGCTCGATCTGTACGCCGCCCTGCGGGACCACGGTCCGCTCACGCACGACGGCCTCGCGGCAGCGGCCGGCATCGCCCCCCGGTACGCGCAGGAGTGGCTCGAGCAGCAAACGGTCACCGGCATCCTCGCCTGCGAGGACCGAACCGCGCCCGACGCGAGGCGCCGCTACGAGCTTCCTGCAGGACACGATACCGTCCTGCTCGACGGCGACAGCCCGGCGTGCCTCGCGCCGCTCGCTCTCGCGACCGCTGGCGTCGCGCAGGTGCTGCCCCAGCTGCTCGACGCATACCGAACCGGCGCGGGCGTCCCGTACGTCGCCTATGGCGCTGATTTCCGCGACGGCCAGGCGGGCTTCAATCGGCCCGCGTTCACGAACCTGCTCGCTGGCGAGTGGCTCGCGAATGGCCTTCCCGATGTCTATGAGCGGCTCCAGCGCGGCGACCGGATGCGCGTCGCCGACGTCGCGTGCGGCGCGGGATGGTCGAGCATCGCTCTGGCGCGGGCGTTCCCGCACGCCCGCATCGAGGGCTTCGACGCCGACGAGGCGTCAATTGCGGACGCGCGGCGCAATGCGGCGCAGGCAGGCGTGGCTGATCGCGTGAGCTTCGAGGTCGCCGACGCGGCCGAGATGCCGGCTGGCGCGTACGACCTCGTCTGCATCTTCGAGGCCATTCACGACATGAGCCGTCCCGCGGACGTGCTAAGGGCGGTGCGCGCTTGCACTGCGGACGCCGGCACGGTCGTCGTGATGGACGAGAAGGCGGCCGATAGCTTCGCGGAGAGCGATGGCCCGATCGAGGCGTTCCTCTATGGCGCCTCCGTCTTGCACTGTCTACCGGTCGGAATGAGCGAGCAGCCGTCCGCCGCGACGGGCACCGTCATGCGCACGAGCACGTTGCGCAGCTACGCCCGCTCGGCCGGCTTCGCCGACGTCGAAGTACTACCGATCGAGCACGACCTGTTTCGCTTCTACCGCCTCATCTGACCGTCAAACAATCAAACAATCAAACAATCAAACATGAAGGAGCCGCACCATGTTTTTCAGCGCTTACCACTTTTCTGGCGACCCCACCGAGCTCGCCGCAGGCTACGACCGCCTACTCGGAACGTTTCCCGAAGGCGAGATCATTCTGAACATCTGCGTGCAGCGGCCGGACGGCATAACTGTGTACGACACGTGTCCGTCCGAGGCCGACTTCCTGGCGTTCAGCCGAGGGCCGGACTTTGCCGCGGCGTTGCAGGCGGCTGGCCTGCAGACGCCGCGCATCGAGCCGCTCGGCGATGTC
>JANMZO010000357.1:0-21588 GCA_031383405.1 Acidimicrobiia bacterium
GCGTTTTGGATCGCCGGAGTGGAGCCGATCGTCGCCGCTTCACCGATACCTTTTGCCCCGAGGGGATTGAGTGGCGACGGCGTCTGGGTCGAGCGCCCCTCGAAACTCGGGAGCTCAGCGGCCGAGGGTAGGGCGTAGTCAGCGAAGTTCGAGGTGATTGGATTGCCATCCGCGTCGTACAACACCTGCTCGTACAGTGCCTGCCCGACGCCGGAAGCAATCCCGCCGTGTTGCTGTCCTTCGACGAGCAGCGGGTTTAACACCGTTCCGCAGTCGTCGACCGCCATATGGCGGATGAGTCGCGCTTCCCCGGTTTCCGTGTCGACCTCGACCACCGCGATGTGAGCACCGAACGGAAACGTGGCCCCGCCCTGATCGAAAATGAATTCGCCCGCCAACGGTCCGTCGCCCGAATCGGCCGAGCGGGTCGAAAGCTCAGCCCATGACAGTCCTGAGGTCGGGACACCGGCCACACCCAAAGTGCCCGAGGCGATGTCGACGACAATGTCGGCCACGTCGGCTTCCAGAAGGGATGCGGCGAGGGCCCGGGCCTTGTCGACCATGACTTCGGTGGCCTTGTGGACGGCTGAACCAGCCAGCTGAAGTGATCGTGAACCACCGGTGCCGCCTCCTTGGGGAACGCGGTCGGTATCACCATCGACCAGGTGAATCTGATCAATCGGGATACCGGTCTGCGCCGAGACCAGCATGGCGTACGCGGTTTGATGTCCTTGGCCGTGAGCCGATGTGCCGGCGAACATCGTGGCCGACCCGTCCGGGTGCACTTCGACCGCACCGAACTCGTTCGCCCCACCTCCAGCGGTGATTTCGACATAGGCGGCCACGCCGATACCGAGAAGCAGGCGATCACCGCGTTCCCGGCGGGCCGCCTGTTCGGAGCGGAGCGCCGTGTAGCCAATTTCGTCGGCTGCGGTGCGCAACGGCAGCAGGTAGCGACCCGAGTCGTAGATGTTGCCCGTGAGCGAGGTGAACGGGAACACGTCGTCGCCGAGAAAGTTGCGCTCGCGTAGTTCGATGGGGTCGATTCCGAGTTCAATCGCGGCTTGATCGACGAGACGTTCCAACAACGCGGTTGCTTCCGGCCGACCGGCACCACGATATGCGCCCATAGGAGTCGTGTTCGTGACAGCTACTGCAACATGAAATTCCATGGCCGGAAATTTGTAGGTACCCGGCGCCATCCGCCGCGTGCCACCGGGAAGGAAGGCTCCGACGGTTGGGTATGCGCCCGCGTCGCCGACCAGATGGACGCGCAGGCCGGTGAAGGTTCCATCGCGGAGGCAACCCAACTCGGCGTATTGAATCTGACCGCGGCTGTGGGGAAGGGTGCGCATGTCCTCGGTTCGGGTCGGCACCCACACCACCGGCCGCTTGAGATCCTTTGCAGCCTTCGTGACCACGGTGTATTCGTGGTGAAGACCCGCCTTGCCGCCGAACCCCCCGCCGACCTGCGGAGTGATGATGTGCAGATCCGACTTCTCCCAACCGAGGGCTTTGGCCAGCTGATCGTGAAGTCCGTGGGGCATCTGCGTGGAGGCCCATACGGTGATGCGTCCGCCATCGGCGGGAGCGGCGGCGCAGCAGTCTGGCTCCATCGGGGCGACGGCGAGGCGCTGATTGACGTACCGGCCACGAACGATCACCTCGGACCTCGACTCGAGGTTGGCCGGGCGCTTGTCGAAGATCACCAGCGCCTGGTTCGAACCGTGGGCCGGGAAGATCAGCTCAGCCCCGTCAGCCAGCGCCGCTTCGGGATCGACATGGACGGGCAGCGAATCTATTTCGGCCCACACGGCTTCGGCCGCGTCTTCGGCCTCGGCGGCCGAGTCGGCGAAGACCACGGCGTACGCGTCGCCCACGAACCTCACGCGGTCGACCGCAAGCGGGGGCCGGGCGAAGTCGTCGTGAACGGCGACGAATCCGTGGTGCGGAGCAACACCGAGCTCCTTCGAAGTCCACACTGCGACAACACCCGGCATCACACGCGCCTCCTCCGTATGAATCGCCTGAATCAGGCCGTGGGCGACCTGCGATCGGACGAAGGCCGCGTAGAGCCGCCCTTGAAGAGGAAGGTCTCCGACATAGATTCCCAGCCCGCGAAGCAACGCGGGATCCTCGGTACGGACGACCCGCGTGCCCAAGACCGAACCACCAATAGCGTTTTCACCAAGTGTCATGGGGCCGAACGGTAGTTCAACGGACCGGTATCGGTGACGCGACCCGGGATCGGGTACGACCGATTCGGCCCGGCGGTCCAGGAATCCCATGCGACCCCCAGAGGTCTTGAGTGGGAACATGAACGTGGGTGCCGTCGTCCTCCATCCGCGTCGGCTGCGAAGGGTTCTGCTTCGCGCGACGCTCTATGGTGGCGTGATGGTCGAAGGCGACGTCGAGATCCGCACCCGCCAGGGCTTGATCACGACACTCGTGTCTTAGCGAAGGTGGGCGCTAGTTCCCGGTCATATCCCGATACCTGTATGCCCAAACCTGAGGAGCCCCGAAATGTCACCTGTATACGGCATCATGACCGCCGCCGACTTCATGAAGCCCGACGCACTCATCGCGCACGCCCGTCGACTCGAATCACTCGGGTATGCCTCGATGTGGATCACCGACATGTTCGGCCGCGAGATCTACGTGACGGCGGGCCACGTCCTCGCCAACACAGACACCATCAAGGTCGCAACCGGGATTGCCCATATCTACGGACGGGACCCCATCGCCAGCGTGCAGGCCGCCCGCACGCTGTCGGAGTTCTCCGGCGGTCGCTTCCTCCAGGGTCTCGGGGTGTCGCACCCCATCGCTTCACAGATGCGTGGTGTCGCGTGGGAGAACCCGATCGAGAAGTCGCGCGCCTATCTCTCGGCCATGCGCGGAGAGCTGCCGATCCACACGCCGGCCGATGCGCCCCCGGTGCCGGTCTTCCTCGCAGCTCACGGCCCCAAGATGATGGCTGTCGCCGCTGAACTCGCCGACGGCGCCATGATCTACATGCAGACCCCTGAGGGTTGCCGCCATGCACGGGATATTCTCGGGCCGGACAAGACGCTCAATCTTGTGCTTCCGACGTGCCTCACGACGGACCCCGACGCCGCGCGAGAAGCCGGCCGACGTGCCATCAGCATCTACCTGCCGCTCCCCGCGTACCAACGCGTCTGGGCGAGAGCCGGGTTCGACGCCACCGACTGGAGCGACCGCGGCAGCGACCGGCTCGTCGATGCCTACCTCAACTGGGGCGATCTCGACACCATCACGAACCGTATGCACGCGTACCTCGACGCTGGTGTCACGAACATCATCCTGGGCGCCAGCCCGGATCCGACCAACCCTGCGTCAGCGTCGGAGCTCATCGAGGCGCTTGCTCCGGTCTGAACGGTCGAGCCGATTTTCGTTGGTTCCCCGCCAGGTGAACCGGGGGCGGGTTCCAGAGACCGTTGCCACGCCTCGGATCCAGCTTCGACAGCGTCTGGAGTTCATATGGCTCACGGCTCGCTCGGTCGCGTGTAGGCGGTAGGGCCCACGGCTACGCACGGATTCACAAATCTGGCCTGGTCGATCACACTCGCTTGACGACGAAGACGGGAACCTTTCGCGGCGTCGCTTTCGCCACGTACTCGGCCAGTTGGGGAACGTTTGCTGCACGTTCGCCCACGATCCGTGCTGCCTCGTCCTCGGGTATTTGCACCACATCGGCGATGAACTGGTCGCCGGCCGCCTCGATCGTGATCCGGGGATGGGCCCGCAGGTTGTGGTACCACGACGGGTGGGTCGTGGATCCCTCTGCTGTCGCGAACACGTACACCTCGCCACCTTCGAAAACCGGGATCAGCGGTGTCTCGCGGATTTCGCCCGTTCGTGCTCCGATCGTATGGAGGATGAGAACCGGCATCTCGCCGAATCGGGGTACGCGGCCAGCGTTCGCTCGAAACTCCGCAACGATCTCGCCGTTGAACAACTTCCAGTCGCGCATTGCGTGAGAATACTCCGGAACACCGGTGGACTTCCGGGCTGACCGAAGAAGCTCATTCCTTTGACTTCGGCGTCGATGACGGATGTCAGCGAGGTAGTGTCAGACTCATGCGCGCCTGGCAGATTCAACAGTACGGTTCACCGCGTGAGATCCTGCGGCTCGTCGATGTAGACGAGCCGGTGCCCGGACCCGGCGAGTTGCGGTTGCGGGTGCTGGCCGCGGCGGTCGGAATGCCCGACGCGTTCATGTGCCGCGGGTCGTATGCCTTTAAACCACCATTGCCCTTTGTGGCTGGCCAGGAAGTGTGCGGAGTGGTCGACGCGGTGGGCGGCGGTGTCGAGGTTCCCCTCGGTACACGGGTGATGGCCGTGACGAACTTCTACGACGGTCGCGGCGGGTTCGCTGAATTCGCTATCGCACGCGCCGATGCGACCTATCGCGTCCCCGACACCATGGCCGATGTCGACGCCGCCTCATTTCGTATCGGCTTGTCCACCGCGTGGATCGGGTTGGTACGTCGGGGCGCATTGCAAACGGGCGAGTCGTTACTCGTGCTCGGCGCAGCCGGTGGATCGGGGGCCGCGGCCGTCATGCTCGGGCGCGCCCTCGGAGCCCGCGTCTTTGCCGTGGCGGCCGGCGCCGAGAAGATGGCGCTCTGTTCGCGTCTCGATGCCGACGTGGTGATCGATCGCGAGAACCAGTCCGTACGCGACACCGTGCTTGAGGCAACGGACGGCCGCGGTGTCGACCTGGTTTACGACCCGGTCGGCGGCACGGCGGCCGGAGCGACCGTTCGCTGCCTCGCCCGCAACGGTCGCCTGCTGGCGGTTGGTTTCGCAAGTGGCGAGTGGGTGAAGGCAGACATCGGGCAACTGGTCCGATGCAATGCGTCGATCGTCGGTGTGTACGCGGGTGGTCTCCGGCGAGAGGAGAACGAGGAAGACCATGAAGCTCTGCTCGCGCTCACCGGCGAAGGTCGATTGCGGAATGTGGCGACCGAAGTGCCCTTTGATGCTCTCCCGGATGCCGTCGGATCGGTCGACTCGGGCACGGTGATCGGCAAGATGGTCGTTCGCGTGTCAGGAACAACCTGACGGTCAGGTCTCTCGCGGGGTCAGCGTCTGCCGACTTCGAATTCGTCCGGGTCGATCGTGGCGGTACGGTCGTGAAACTCCGTCATGGTGAACGGCCACTGCGTTACGACCCGGCCGCTCGGTGAGCGGTAGTAGCTGTTGCATCCGGCATTCCAGACCTCAACGCTGGCGATGGCCCGTTGGACCTCGGCGTTGTATCGGGCCATTGGTTCGGGCTTGACGTCGATCCAGGCGATACCTTCGTGGGCGAGACGGTTCAGGTGGCAGAGGACGTGTTCGACCTGGTACTCGATCATGGTGAGGATGGAGCCATTGTTGGTGTTGGGTCCGTACAGCATGAACATGTTCGGGAATCCGGCTGTGGTGACGCCGAGATAGGCCTGTGCGCCATCGTCCCAGGCGTCGTCGATGCGCCGACCGTCGCGGCCGACGACCTCGATGGCCAACAGATATCTCGTTGTGGCGAAGCCGGTCGCCAGTATGACGGTATCGACTTCGCGTGCTACACCATCGTCGGTGATCACAGCCGTACCCGTAACCCGGTTGATCGGTTCGGTGACCAGTTCGAGGTTCGGTTCGTTGAACGCCGCGAAGTAGTAATTCGAAAGAAGTGGGCGCTTGCAGCCGAACGGATGGTTGGGAAGCAGCTTGGCTTTCACGTCGGGGTCTTTCACCACCTCCATGGCCTGCAGCCCGGCGGCGATGATCACCGACAGCCTCTCGCCGTCGGAGAACAACATCCCCCTGTTCATGTTCGCCTCGACCTCGGCCCGGAACTCGAGCAACGGAGTCGGATCGACCCGGAACGCGTCAAGTTCTTCTGTCGTGTACGGCGAGTCGACCTTGGGCATGACCCAATTCGGAGTTCGCTGGAAGAGGTACACCTGCCCGGCCGTTTTGATGATTTCGGGCACGAACTGCACCGCGCTCGCTGCGCTGCCGATGACGGCCACCCGCTCACCCGCGAGATCGTGATCCCAATTCCACTGCGCCGAATGGAACATCGTGCCGGCGAACGATTCGAGGCCCTCGATGTCGGGTCGGGCCAACCCGTTGAACATCCCGATCGCGCTGACGACCGCGTGGGCGGTAACTGTCGCTCCCGAATCGAGGGTGAGGGTCCAGATGGCTGTCGCGTGGTCCCATTCGGCGCTGGTCACGCCGTCGCCGAAACGGATGTGGGGAAGCAGTCCGTACTCCTGCGCGAGGTCACGCATGTATTCAAGGATCTCGGGCTGGGTGCCGTACGGCTTCGACCAGTCGGTCTTGAACTTGAAGGAGAACGAGTAGAGCGCGGATTGCACGTCGCACTCGCATCCCGGGTAACGGTTGAGGTTCCAGGTGCCGCCGACGCTGTCGCTCTTTTCGATCAGAACGAAGTCTTGGAAACCTTCGTCGAGGAGTCGTTTGCCCATGCACAATCCGCCCGGACCCGCACCGATGATCGCAACACGAACGTTTCGCCCGGCCTCGTTCGGTCCACCCATCTTCTCCGCTCCCTCCGGCGACAACGCCGCCATACAATGGCGAACGTATCACGGGTGTGGTTTCGTTTGACAGAAGAGGGGAACGGCATGGGTCGTCTCGATGTCTTTCTCGGCATGCGGGCGGCGATCGAAAAGGTGACCGCCGCAGGTGGTGGGTCGATCATCAACATTTCGCCGATCGACCTTGGCTGCCCTGCGGACTTCAGCTCGGACTGTCACCGATTCGAAGCTCCTGCTTTCAGGTTCGTCGGCGTTTACGAACTCAGTTGACAGCGTCGCGTCTCGGCCTGGCGGTGGGACTTTGGATGGGGGCGAGACCCCACGCAGGCACGTAGCATCTCCACTCGTTCGAGCATTCGACGAGGGCCCAGCCTTCCGGTGTCGTCTCGACCAGGCGGACATCGAGTCCGGCTGCCAGCGTCGTGCCTGGCGCGAAGCGCCCTGACGGCACCGCGCCGACTTCGAGAGGAACCAACCCGACCGTATGCGTGGGTGACCATGCGGTTACCGGAGTCGCAATGCCTGGCGACAAGATGCCGGTGACAGCCATCAAAACGCTCGATGCTGTGCGACCCGAGCTCGAGGAAACGGGGGCTGGCGCGCTCGACGAGTCTGAAGTAACTCGAGGTTCGGCGGACCCGAGCGTCGGGTCCGTGGCCCGGCTTGAATTCTGCGCAGCTTCGAAAACGTCAGCCTCTTCGTCTATCGCCTGTTCCACGGCGTCCTTGACGACTATTTCGAGACGCGCACCCGCGTGCGACGTATCGAGATGGTCGACGCCGGTGCCATCGGGTGCGAACGTCCAGTCGCTTACCATCGTTCCCTCGGCGGCAACGGTGACGCGTGTGTGGCCGCCTGTCCAGGAGGCGGACCCCACGAGAGCGGAGTTCCCGTCACCGACGGTGTCACCCGTTTCGTCGACGGCGACAATTGTCCAGCTGATCTCGTCGCACAGCAACGACAACGATGACGCATCACTCTCAGAAAGGAGAAAGATCCCCGGCCCGACGATCAGGACCTGCCCGTCGAGCTTTGTGGCGACCCAATCTTGTGACATGGCGGATGATTCGTCGGCCATCGCGGTGGGCGTGTCCGCTACCGCGGCCACGACCCGCTGGAAGTTTCGTGCACGGTCGAGTGATGCATATCCCAGTGCTGGGGACGAGGCCCCTGCACGGAGGGCGGTGAGGTCGCCCAGCAGCCGTTGGAGGTCGAAATCCGGGTTCGCCATCAAGGCCCCTCCGCCGTGAGTCCGATGGTGGTCTCGCGATAGAGGCCGACCGCGTAATAGAGGAACGCCAGCAAGGACAGGCCCTCACCGAGATGGACGATGGCCTGGAACTTGAGTTTAAAAATACTGAGCGCTGACAGCCCTGCGAAGCTTATGGGTGCGGCAACTCCACCCGAGCCGATCGCAACAATCACTGCGATAACGGCGATGACGTCGCACAACTGGCCGAACTTCGAAACGAACTCGTCTAGGCCGCTAATGGCACCTCCGAACTGAACGTTGGTGTCTTTGAGGCCGTGCATCGTAGCCAGGTACAGTTCGTCGGCGCCCCCGACGAAAGGGTATCGGAACAGACCCACCGCGCCAGTTGTTGTGCCGATTCCGTCGTTAACGGCCCCTTCGACACCCAGCGGAAGATTGGTGCGAAGAAAGTTCTTGAAGCTCACGATGTCCGGGACGGTGCTGTCGGAGCTGCCTATGAACTTCAGTACCGCCTTCACAATCTCTTTGATCGTTTTCTCGGCCGACTTCCTCGCAGCGTACGCAGTCGCTTCGCCCGTCAGCGGAGCAGAGATGGCGAGGAGCATGCCCAGCACGTGCTGTTCCACCGCCTCAAACGCCGAACGCACCACCGTGAAGAGTATTTGCTGGGTCTCGGTGAGAAGCCTGGCCAGAGCTGCGGCAAGGCCCGAGCCACCGGAGGAGGAGGCACTCATGACGGATTCGACGTACTGAGCCAAGGCGGGAAACGTGCGGGCGATCGCTGGCTGTATCGCCGCCAGTCCGGACAGGAGTCCGGACAGGAGTCCCGACATTGCTGAGCCGGCCCATCGCACAGGGGCGCTACTCAACAGGTACGAGCCAATCGTTGTGCCAATCTGCTTCACCCTGATGAGGTATTCGACCAGATCGACGGCGAATTTTACGACTAGATCGATGCCGTGATCGAAGAGTCTGGCGTGAATACCGTCGATGATCACCGTGCCCCGCAACGACGCCTGCACGAGGTCGAAACCGTGCATGACCTTGTCGCTATCCGATTCGAGCTCCTGGGAGAGTTGACGAATCATGACTTTGGGTTGGTCGTTCACCGCAGTCACCAGGTTGTGAGACAGCAACCTGCCGAACGTCGACATCGTCCCCGGGTCACGTGTGTAGGCGCGGTAAGCAGCGATCGCCCCAGTGGTCTGCTGGTCCAGATCTGCGGCCGACTCTTTCACGAAAGGTTCGAGCACGATCTGACGTCGTGGCCCGGGGGGTCGATGTGCCAATCCGGCTGCTAGTTCGGGAAGCTTCCAGTGGTACGTTCCGGCTTTGTCAGTTCGAACGTCAAGATCGACGTCGCTGATTCCGCTCTTCGTTTCGACCTGCACGAGGGGCACTGCGTCGAACACGTCGTGATTGTCGGGAAATTCGGAGTCGAGGGAGACAAGCCCGTGATGGCCGATCACCTCTTCGGGTGCTTGTCCGGCGGGGATGCTCAGCCCGTATGAAGGTTCGAAGTCGAGTCGTTGCTTTTTACCCTGGAGCCGGGCGCTCACTTCGGGGCTGACATGGATCACGACCTCCCTGTCAGCTCTGTCCCGATGCTCGTCGCGGCCCGAGAAGATGATCAATTCCTGGTCGTAACAACCACCTGGTTCGTACCGGAGTGCGGGTGGGCCGTACGTGAACTTCACCCGACCGCCATCATCCACCGTCAACAATTTCGACCTGGGTTCGATGGTGCCACCGGGCAGGCCCGGCGACTCCCGCAGCTCCCACGAGACCTCACCGTTGCGGAGCAGCCGGCCGGTTCTGGCCCGGGTGAAGCGCAGCGTGACCTCGTGGCCGAGACCGTCAGCCGGGACGGGGTCAGTCGGCAGCTCTCTCGTCGCTGCGACCTTTATCGGTACTAGCCGCACCGGGACGGGCTGTTCGACGATGGGCGTAGCACCTGGGCGCGGCCGGATCATGTTCGCGCCAGGTCGGTCCTCGATGTCGCCGGCACCCCAGGCCTTGACCCAGATATGTCCGGGAAGAGGCACGCTTTCGGGGTGGCGGGCATCAGGTAACCATGCATTCGAGCGCCATAGACTTAACGTCCGCCGGTTGCCGCTGCCCGGTTTGGCCACAACCCAGGGCAACGAGTCTTCGTGAGGGCCGAAGATGCGGGGCCGGAACATATTGCCGGTCATGTGGGTGAAATGGGCGGTGTCGTCTTTTCCGAACGTGCGTGTCGCGGGCAGGTAGCGCTCGATCCAAACCTCCAACTCGATCGTGTGCTCGCCGTCGGCTTCCACTTCGATGGCCGGATCGAGCAGATCGACCAGGTTGACAGGTGCATCCGATTCCACATCCCGCGCCCTCCAATGGATACGCGCCGGGGGGACGTCGATCGCGACGGTGCAACTTCGCTTGAGGCTCACAGGGGCAGCGAAAATGATCGATGCCGTCTGCTCGGCGATGGGCGTAGCTGTGATCTCGACGGTGATCGGGTTCTTGATCCGATCGTAGAAACGCTCGTCGGCTAAAACCTCTCTGGTCAGTTGAGCGCGGAACACTGCGGTCGTAGGTGTTGTTGCGTCATCGACGACGAGTTCGATCACATCTACCGGGTCGAACGTGATGTCGTCGATCTTGAGCGGCAGGTCGACGTCACTTCCCCGGTCGACCAACTCGGCCCTGATCTTGGCGGGTTCGAATCGCTGTTCATCGTCCAGCCATCGAATCTCGAAATCGGCCATCGTCCTTCTCCTTAGTACAACCGCAACTCAAGGTCGCCGCCGAGGCGCACCGTGATCATTTCTGTAGCTTCTTCGCCTTTCCATACGCCGTGCGCTGTCAACGCGACCTGCTCGGCGTCGGTCGGGCTGCTCTCGTCGAGTCGGACTACAGCGACGAGTTGGCCTTCACCCTGGTCGGGTTCGATCAACAGGCCGCAACCGGGAGGAGCACTGATCCATATCGTCATGGGCACGCGCTGTGGCTGCCCGCTTTTGCCGACATGCCATCCAGTCATGGTCACTGTTGCGGAATTCCTGGCGTCGACGTCGAGCTCGTTCACATCCAGTTGCAGGATCGCAAGATCGGGCTCTTCGTCCCCGTTTTTTCCCGACCCCGTCGCGGCGGCCGCCGCGGTTGCTGCCGCCACTGCGGCGGCTGCCACCGCGGCGATTCCCCCAACAACGGCTATGGCGCCGTTGTAACCACCGGTCTGCTCGCAATCGATGTCGGACGAACAATTGTCAGCAGACGCCGTGACGGCGGTGGCAAATATGAGACCGGCGGTCGCAAGAACGAGGCAGGCGATGAACGAGAGGCACCGTCTCATCGGGCTCCCTGGCGGTGCAGAGACGTTCCGAGCACAATTCCATACAGCCCGTGCCCGACAAGGCTCGAAGCGAGGAAGCCGGGGTTGTCGAGACGGACGTTCAGGAGCTTGGGGTAGATGGCCATCATCGAGCCCTGCAGCACGAGAGCCCAGAGCAGTCCGGCCCGCCATGTGCTTCGCGGTCTCACCAGTGCGAGGATCACGCCGAAGGCGACGCCGTTCCAGAAGTGGTAACTCCAACCGACGCCGATCGCCAACGCGCTGTCGCGGGGCCGACCCGTGATGAGGCTGCCGAAGATCGGATGAGCCCGGAATGGAGCGAAATGAACGCGTAGGCCCCAAACCAGGATCGGCCTCGCGATGTCGTAGGCGACGGTGGCAACGAGGCCCGCGGTGGCGCCCGCAATCACGCGGTCGGAGATGAAGCGGGCACTTGACTGCTGGCCGCGGGCCGTGAACCCGATGACCGCCACCACGATCGCGCCCGGTAGCGCGACGAAGCCGACAGTCCACGACATCCGTATCCCCCAAATTGCCCGCCCAACGAGAGCTGCCCCCGAAAGACCCGTAAGACAGACGATCAACGCTATGTCACGCCGACGGGGTGGGGGTGTGGATGGGGCCATGGGCCGTGTGAGCGTGCTGGTCACGGAGACCCCCGTTTTCGTCCGAGTCGCAGCTGAGCTCTGGAGGCCAGGAACCGCTGGGTCGCACCCAGGAAGTCACCATCGCGTGGTACCAGAGCGGCGTAGCTCGTACCGAGCGTGAGAAGCGCGATGAGTTGTTCCTTGAGCGCCGTGTCTGTGACCGAGTTCTGGTTGGTTAGGAAGTATGACGACGCCAGCGGCACCGCCAGTGCCACGACCACGCGCACAGCTATCGGGGCGCGGTTGCGCCGATCGATGGCTCCGCCGTACCGACGGGCCACGGCTGGGGCGGCTCGGCCGGCGGCGAACGTGAACAAACCGATGAGTGCCGGGAACATTCGCTGCGGCACGAGACCGGTCTGGTTGGCCGTCTTGTCGTGCACCGCGGCGTGAACCATCGTGAACATCGCGGTCGCCACCACCGGAGTCACCAGCCCGGTGCTGTTCGTCGGGAGTTTGCGCGTCACGTTGCGCAACTGGGCAGCGAGGGGTTGGCGGAACGCCAGCGCCACGACCATCGTGAGAAAGGGCCCCAACGCGGTGAGGGTGCCGGCCTTTACCGAGCAGAAGTACATCGCTGTGGTGCCGGGGGTTTCACTTCTGCAGTTGCCCCGGGGGATGGCGTCTTTGAGAATCTTCCCCGGGATGGCGAGTATCGGCCACAGAACGTACGACGTCACTATGCCGACTACCAGGGCCGCAACCCCGGCGACTAGTCCGTTGCCGGGTTTGGCCATCTGGTCGAAGAAGTTCGTGACGCTCGTCGGCGTGCGCGACGCGTCTGGTGGACCTGTCGCCGGGCCGATGACGGTGGTTGCGGGTGGGCCGCTCGGGGCGACGGTCGCTACACCGTTCGCTGTGACCCCGCCACCCGAAGGCGTCTCGCGTGACCGGAGTGCCATCAGGTGACTGGCAATGACCCAGGCCGACCAGTCGTTGTCACACCGAACCTGCGCCCAATCCGCCTGGCGAACTACGAGTTGTACTTCGAGTCCGCCGGCCAGAAAGTTGTCGGCGGCCTTCGAAGCGTCGGGTGCCGACCAAGTTGTGAGACCGCCATCGGGGATGGTGTGGGTCGGTTGCCAATCGGCTCCCACCGCAATCAGCCCGACCGCTGGCGGAGCCGGGGTGCGACCAGGACGAGCACGCCGCCAGCGATGGCGACCAGTATCCCGAATCCGGCAAAGTCGGTGATACTCGAACCCGGTTCGCCGGAGGAAATCGCCCGTTGGAGTTGGACGAGGTAAAGTACAGGTACAGCGATCGACGCGATGCCCAGACCGAGTTCGACGCGTTTGTCGGAGCCCCGCACGGTGACGACCACCGTCGCAATCGAAAGCAGCAGAAGGAGCAACCCGATCTTGATGCCGCCCCTCGAGGTGGTTTTGTAGTCGACCAGCCATACGGCCGGGGTGTCGAAGCTGTTGGCCGACCGTCCGCCACCGCGGGCCCACGGCAACACTGAGGAGAGGGCGACGAGCAAAGCACCCCCGACGGCAAAGCCTCTCGGCCGATCGGACAGAAGCGCGGACAGGTCGAACGGCAATGCGTTTGCCTGCGACCCGACGCCACCGCCCTCGGTACGAATGGGCACCAACAGCCGGCCGTCGACCCACGCACTCCAGCCGTTGCTGAACACCACCTTGGCCCAATCGCCCATTCGATCGAGTACCTGCACCTCGAGATTCTCAGAAATTCGAGGCCCGGGTGCCGCCTGCGGATCGGGCCGGGGCCAGCTGTCCATACCGGGGATAGGCGTGAGGTGCGTCGATACGAACGGCGTGCTCATCGGGTCACTCCCACTTCTAGTTCGGCGAAACCGCCGCAGTCCTTCTTGATGGCTTCGCTACCGCTGAACTCGAGCTCGACGATATGACCGCGAACGCCAGGCTGTACGACCGCGTCGGGATCGGGTGTTCCGGGAAGCGAAACGGTTTGCTCGAAATCGACCTGCCCGGAATCGTCGAGCACTCGTATGGTGACGGATTCGAATCCGAAGTTCCTGCGGAAGTCGGGATTGCTGTTCGCTGCGTTCCCCACGACCCGTACAAGGGTGATGAGTTCATCCTCGGAGTACGTCCACCTGAACCTGCTTGTCGGACCGTCGACGGTGGGCCCAGCCGAGAACCAGGAGGTTGTCGGGTCGCCGTCGACCGCGAACCTACTTGCGAACTGGGGCGAAAAGTCCGACGATGCCCTAACGTCGCCCAGGTCTTGGATGAAGGCGTTCGGCTCCGGGATCGCCGCCTGTCTCGTCACAATGGTGCCCGGGACAATCGCATCGGTGGAAGGAATGTCGGTCGCGGGAACGTCGGTCGCCGATACGATTGGCGGTGTGATGACCGTCGGCGCCGGCCTCGAACGAGGCTCGGCAACCGGTGGCGGCGGAGCGGTCTCGACATCGTCCAGGCCGCTCGTGGCGACGGGGCGATCGATGCCGGCGCCCGTGGTGACGTCCCTCAACCGGAAGGTGGAGATCGGCTCGACCGCCGGAGTCACGACCTGTAGGTTGCCAGGGTCGAACTTCGGCCAGGACGGTCCCGTGAACGATGCCGACCCACTCTGTGCCACGGGGGGCAGGAGGGGGTTCCCGCATGAGCAACGGGCCCGTGGCGCGCCGAAGTTGTCGACGAGCACAGAGGTGCCCGTTTGGAGCACGGCCTGACGCGCCGTGGGTTTCCCACTTCGGAATCCGTGATTCGTGACGCGAGTGTCGGCCCCGAGGACAACGGGGGTGAGTTGACTGATGTAGCCCCGGATTTCGGCAGGTTGGATCTGCTGGACCTCAGCCCACGCCGCCGCCTTGTCGCTGTTCTGTTCGAGGAAGCCGATGAGTTTTTCCTTGTCGCACTCCGAGTTGCTGAGGGTGCCGCCGTACAGGCCGGGCGTATCACCGGGTGTCAACGCCAACTCCACCGGCCCGGAGGTGGTCGACTGCCCGTCTGCTACTGCTGTGGCCGTGGTGGTCTGGGCGTCGATTGTCGTGATAGTCGACTCGGGGATGGCCGGAGCAGCAGTCGTGGGCGTCGACTCGACCGGCGGTGTGAACGGATCCGGGCCTGGGACGGTTACGGGTTCGCGTAGGACCTCGCCGTTCACGGTCACAGTTGGCGCAGATGCGGCATTCTTCGATCCCCCACCTCTGGTAGCGAGGAAACCGCCCCCGGCGAGAAGCGCGATGATCGTCGCGATCGCCTGGGGTCGCCTGAGCTGATCGGTGAGAGTTGACCGCAACTGCCCGGTCAACGTCGTGGCTGAGCGTGGTCCGGTTGGTGGTCCGGTTGGTGGTCCGGTTGGTGGTCCGGTTGGTGGTCCGGTTGGTGGTCCCGACGGTGGTGCGGACGGTGGTGGTGCGGTTGGTGGTCCCGACGGTGGTGGTCCCGATGGTGGTGGTGCGGTTGGTGGTCCCGATGGTGGTGGTCCCGATGGTGGTGGTGCGGTTGGTGGTCCCGATGGTGGTGGTGCGGTTGGTGGTGCGGTTGGTGGTCCGGACGGTGGTCGGGACGGTGGTCCTGTTGGTGGTCCGGACGGTGGTGCGGTTGGTGGTCCTGTTGGTGGTCCGGACGGTGGTCCTGTTGGTGGTCCGGACGGTGGTCCTGTTGGTGGTCCGGACGGTGGTCCGGACGGCAGGCTCATCCCCTAGGCTCCAATAGGCTCCCGTTGACCCAGGTGGACCAACCGTTCTCACAGACGACGTGCGCCCATCCGCCCTCGGCCTTGTCGATGCGCACGTCAAGCCCGCCGTCGAGACGTTGTTCGGGCTGAGCCGACGCGTCCGGCTCGGGCCAGGCGTCGGTGCCTTCGGCCGGAACACGATGCGTCGGATGCCAGTTTGGCGTTTCGGACACGTTGGCGGACGACAGCGGTGTGGAAGCGGTCCGCTGCGGGCGACCGACCAGCGCGCCGACTCCGAACTGCACAGCGATACCCAACGCGATCCCGGTGAACGCGACTGTCGCAGTCGGGTAGAGCACGGAGAACTGTTGAAGCAGCACCACACATCCCAGGCCGCTCAACGCACCCGCAACGGTGTTTCGTGCGGCCTTCATGGCAGCAACACCTTCCGTCCGCGCCGGAGCATCGATGCCGCGTTTGCCACGCCGAGGGCGACGAGACCGGTGCCGACGAGCCCGGCCGGGGTAGCGAACGGCGAGCCACCCACTCTGATCAACACCGATCCGTCGCACGCTGCGGCTCCGGTGGAGACGCCGTGCACACGATAGAGACCAGCGCCGTAACGAGCGTAGTCGGCTACTTTCACGTCTCTGCTCCAACTGTTGTTGTCGGCCACGCCCTTGGCCACTGTCCAACGGATTCCGGCGTACTCGAGTTGTATGCGATAGGAGCCAACGGAGCCTGATGACTGGGCCTGCGCCGTGAGCGTGTCGGACTTTTCGACGCGGATTGCATCCGAAGGCGAACTCGCCGACAGCGCTCCCACGTCCTGTGCGTTGACCGTTGCCGTGCACGGTCCGTTCATGGAGGCCGCGGCCGGAGTATTTCTACACCCGATAGTTGCGAAACTTGCGAGCGTCGCGAGGCCGATGCTCGCTAAGCAGCGTCGTGATCTCATGGCTTTCCATCGATCGAACGCCTACCCGAGTGGCTGTGTCGGTGGGCTCGACCGGGTTCCACATCGAAGGCGGGCCAAAATCGGTGCCGCCCCATTATCTAGGTTGCCTTCCCGGGGATCATTTGTGAACCGTACATGGCCAGCGCAAGCGGTGCGCAAGCGGGCCCGGCTACGCCCGGGTCGCCGAACCCATTCTGAAAGTCGCTCAGCCTCGAGCGACGATCGGTGGCTGAGTCGAAGTGGGCCAACTGTGCCTCCCTGTGTTCGAGGCTCGAACACCACCCGTACACGAAAACGAGGGGCGGCCCGCCCCTTCCTGACACCGGATAGTTCATGCGGGTTCCGTCCGGGTTCGGACGAATGGAGGCATCGTTGCCGTCGCGAACATTGGGGCCGCAGGGAGCGTCGATGACATCGTAGAGACCAGGGGTGTCTGTGCGAACGAATCGGGCGAGGAACGAGGCGGACGCGAACGTGTGAAGGGCTTCGAGGTCCGGTCGACGATGGTCCGAAGCGGTCATGATATTGAGCACTGCAGCAATGCCATTGATCCACAGAGCGTTGATCTCGACGGGTTTGCCGATTCGTGGAGTGATTGCTTGCGTGTCGATTCGGGCGTCCATCCAGGTGAGTGCCCATCCGTCGGCGCCCTGTGCGACAAGACCGTCGACCGGGTCAACGTGGATGCCGAAACGCGTTCCCGATCGATAGTGCGCGATCACGCTCACGAGGTCGTCCATCCCGAGGTCGTTGTCGCCTGTCGCCCGCACATCGATACCGGACCGCGATCGCCTTCGTCACAGCCCTGCGCTCACTCAACGTCAATCCCATCAACGGGGCTTACCGGCACCCCCGAACCATCCTCGGGATACACACCCCAAAACGCGCGTTTCTCAATGAGTCAACGAACCCACCCGGGCGCGTAATACACCTGAGTCAACTCGGGTGCTTGCGGTGAACGCCATACCGGGTAATCTGCACGGGTACGACAGTCTCGCAGCAAGGGAGTTCGGCAATGTCCGTGTCATCCGGGTTGAGCCATGTCGCGATGAGCGTTCCCGAAGGGACGCTGACAAACGAGTACCGCGCCAGGCTGTTGGACTTCTACGGACGGATGCTCGGCTGGCGCGAAATGGAGGCGCTGCGACTCCCGGATCGGCTCACCATTGCGGTCGGATCATCGTCCTACATCAACGTGCGAGAGCGGCCCGACAGCATGGTGACCCATGGCTACGAGCATTTTGGCATCGTGGTGCGTTCGGCCCAGGAATTCCAGCGACTCTGGGCAGATCTTGCGCAAGAGCAGCTCGACGTTCAACTTGAACCGCTGTCGACCAACGACGAGGGCGAAGGCTCATTTCGCTTTCGTTATCTCCTGCCAATGGCTGTGGAACTGCAGTACTTCCTGCCGGCTGGTCGCGATGCGTCCCGCGAGTAGCGCCAGATCTGCTGGCTTTCAGCCTGCGCAAGAGGCGGTCGAGGTCGTTTCGGCGTCGGTCCGGCATGCGTCACCCAGGTCCCGTTCGGCCAAGGGCGAGTAGCACGACCGGCAACGACGGGAGTATTGGGCCGATACAAGGGCGACGTGTCCAGCGAGGTCGTCGCATACTCGTCGATGCTGCGGATCGCCACGCCGCGGCGCGTGTCCACATCCTTGCCGGATGGCGGGATGGCCGGACGGCGTCGACCCTGCACGCACGATGGCAAGCTTCGGCGTCGCTGTGCGGCGCTCATGGCGGCCGCTGACCCCACGTCGGAGCCGGTCAGTTCAGGCGGCCGGTGAGCTGTGGAGCCTCTTGGTCCAGTCGACGCGGGCAAGGAGCACGATGACGATGACCACGAGCAACTCGATGCCGATGGCGTAGGGCGAGGTGAGGGCCTTTCGGAACGTGTCGCCGAACGACTTCTCGGCGGCCGTGGCACCCCCGAGATAGAGGGAGTACGTCACAATGCGGCCGGCGGTGAACGCTGCGACGATCGGGACGAGCGGAAGGTCGGCCAGGGCCGCCGCTTCGAACAGCTGCGCCGACGGCAACGGTGACACGGCGAACACGGCAAGCCCGGCCGCCGAACCGGCTCGGTGCTTCCGAAGATACGTGCCGACCGCCTTCAGACTGTCGACGCGCTTCTTCGGCAGCCACTTCCGGGCCCTCTTGGTAGCGAGAGCGAGCAGAAACCGGCCTGCTCCTGCGCTGATCGCCCCAACCACGACGAGCGCCCATGGATTCAGGTGCCAGTTCAACTTGAAGAGGACGAGCACGGCCCACGTCGGCGGGCCGAAGGCGGGCAACAGATTCAGACCGAACACGATGACGGCCACTTCAAAATAGCGGACGATCATGCACGACTTCCGGCGGTGTAGTTGCGCTGCTCGCTTCGCCTGCACCAGTCGTCGACAGAACTCTTCCAGGCAATCACGCGCGGTCTCCTTGAGGTGATTGTTTCGAATACCCCGGTTCGACCCGAACGAAACCGACGCACCGCGAGTTGCGTTCAGCGTCGTGCTGCGCTGCCAGCAGGTCACGACCGATCGCCATGGTGAGCCGGTCCGGGTCACCGAGCACCTGTTCCCCGCCCACCGCACCGAGTTGCTCGGCCGTGTTGCTCGCCGAGCACGTCGCGCGGCAGTTCGACCAGGCGCTGTCGTGGGAAGCCATCGACTCCGGGCGCCTCGCTCGGTTCCAGATCCGGGGGACTCAGGGCAACCGGCTGATGCGAAGTAGTTCCGCGACCGACCAGGCTTGGAACGGACAGCCAGTGCCCTGGTGTGGTGCGTTGCCGTCCATGGTCTCTGAGACGGAGCCGATTCCGAAGTCGCGGAGGTGATTCATAAGCGCGCCTAGGAGTTCGTCGGTCGAGATGCCGAGGCGTCGGCAGGCGTCAACGTACGGCCCGATCAGCCACGGCCAGACGGTGCCCTGGTGATAGGCGTGGTCCCGCGCCCACGTGTCGCCACGATGCTGTCCGAGGTAGTTGGCATCTCCGGGTTCGAGCGAACGGGGGCCGAACGGCGTGAGTAGGGCAGCGCACGCCTCAACGACCGACCGGGCAACCGCAGCATGGGCATCATCAGCGAGCGGACCGTGCGGTAGGGAGACGGCCACAAGTTGGTTCGGACGAATGGAGGCATCGTTGCCGTCGCGAACATTGTGGCCGCCGGGAGCGTCGATGACATCGTAGAGACCAGGGGTGTCGGTGCGAACGAATCGGGCGAGGAACGAGGCGGACGCGACCGTGTGAAGCGCTTCGAGGTCCGGTCGACGATCGTCCGAAGCGGTCATGATATCGAGCACCGCAGCAATGCCATTGATCCACAGAGCGTTGATCTCAACCGGTTTGCCGATTCGTGGAGTGATCGCTTGCGTGCCGATTCGGGCGTCCATCCAGGTGAGCGCCCATCCGTCGGCGCCCTGTGCGACAAGACCGTCGACCGGGTCAACATGGATGCCGAAACGCGTTCCCGACCGATAGTGCCCGATCACGCTCACCAGGTCGTCCAGAAGTTCCCCCCCGAGGTCGTCGTCGCCCTGTCCGGTTGTTGAACCGGCCCGGTTGGCAGACTCATATGTGCGATGTCGATCGACGGCGTGAAGAAACCAGAGCGCCGCATCCACGGTGTTGTATTCCGTTCCACCCACGTCCGCGGTGTTCGCCAGCATTCCCTCCGAGAGCGAGGCCGCGGCGTTTTGCAGGACGACTCGACCTTCAGCGATCCGGCCGGTCGCCAAGAAGAGTCCTTCGTACGATGTCATGGTGTCTCTCGACCAGTCGCCGAACCATGGGTACCCGGCAACCACGGTCGGCCCGCCCGATCCGGTCACGATGAACTGGTCCGCCGCATGGGCGAGCATCGAGAATGCGTGGTGGTTCGAGCCAGCCTTCGTTCCGACTTCGGTGAAGCGCGCCCGTGAGTCGTCGATGAGTTCGAACGCCTCCTTCGGGGGTGACGAGATGTCACCGGTCCACGCAATGACTTCATGCTGTGAGCCCGCATCGAGCGTCACGTCCACCCGACCGGCGAGCCAGAGGTCTTCGGAAGCCGTGAGGCCACGGGCCGCTTCTTCGCGGTGGTGAACGCCACGGTACCAGTCGCCAGCGGGATTCCATCCATCTGCGCGCATATGGATGGTCTCCTCGAAGGTGAAACCGTCTGCCCGATGTTCAACGAGAGGTGTGCCCGAGGCATATCGTTCACCGTGAACATCGCGATTTGTCACAAGTGCTTCAAGTTGCAGATGGATCGGGCCGGGGCCACGTATCACCCTGTGCACGACGCCGACCGCGTTGCGGCCGTACGCCATGGCAAGCTCCCGTTCCACGATGACGTCACCGATCTGCCAGCGCCAACAGGGTACGCCGTGGGACATGGTGAACGAGACAAGATGTAGGTAGCCCTTCGGTTCGATCACTCCGCTTTCCCATTCGTGCGTTGCGAGCCCGACGCGAACCCCCTTGATGATGACGAACGCGTCGAGCGAGGCAAGGGTCATGATCCGGCCGATCGGCGGTTGCGTGGCTGCGATCAGGAGGCCGTGGTAGCGACGGGTTCGGAGCCCGCTGATCGTTCCCATCGCGAATCCACCCAGACCGTCTGTCACGAGCCACTCCCGGGTACCCGAGGATCCAAGCCCGGTGCAGTCAGATGGCGAGTACGTGAGCGTCATGTTGGGCGGTTCCTCTTCTACGAGTTGTTTGGGGAAGCGGTCGGGTGGGAGATGATGCGGATTGGACACATCGTTCAGTGTCCCAACAGTTCTTCTTTCGTTGTGCTCGTAGGTGGACCGTGCTCAGCAACTTCACAGGCGGCGCCGCCAACGTTGTGTAACGATGGTGACCCATCAATGACGGCAAAGCTATGGATCGTTCACACGCCGTAACCGGCGAACTCAAACAATCGCCGTCGGGTAACGCAACCAGGCAGACGGCGGAAGGCCGTCGGTTGTCCGCCGACGCGCATACATGGCGGCGGTGGGGTCCGTACCTCGCCGAACGCGCGTGGGGGACCGTACGCGAGGACTACAGCGAGCACGGCAACGCGTGGGAGTACTTCCCGCACGACCACGCCCGTAGCCGGTCGTTCCGGTGGAACGAGGATGGTCTGGGCGGCATCAGCGACGACCGTCAGTTCCTTTGCTTTGCGTGGTCGTTCTGGAATGGTCGGGATCCGATTCTCAAAGAGCGGATCTTCGGCCTGACCGGGAACGAAGGCAACCATGGAGAAGACGCAAAGGAATACTGGTGGTACCTCGACA
>JANMZO010000358.1:0-8051 GCA_031383405.1 Acidimicrobiia bacterium
CGGGTGCGTGGCTTGCGGGTCGGCGACTGGTCGCGATCGATGGGATGTGCTTCGGCTTGGCCGACACCGACGACAACGCCACGTTCTTCGGGCGTCCAGGCGTGAACAAAGGTGAACGCTCGGCGTTTCCCCAAGCCAGGGTGGTCGCCTTGGCGGAATGCGGCAGCCATGCGGTCTTCGCGGCCGTGATCGGCACGTACCCGACGGGTGAGACCACCCTCGCCGGTGAGCTCGCCGACTCGCTCGGCCCGGACATGTTGCTCATAGCGGACCGCGGGTTCTACGGGTTCGGGCTGTGGCGTCGACTCTCAGCGACTGGCGCCGATCTGCTCTGGCGTGTGTCGAAGATCGTCAAGCCGGTGCACGTCGAAACACTCCCGGACGGTTCGTGGCTGGGCGACATCACCGGCACGAACACCGCCGACCCGAAGTCCGTTAACCGGGTCCGAGTCATCGACTACACCATCCACGACGGCCGCCCCGAGCACGGCCCGTACCGGCTGCTGACAACGATCCTCGACCCCGACGTGGCCACAGCAGTCGAGCTCGCCGCAACCTACAACCAACGATGGGAGATCGAGTCGACCTTCGACGAACTCAAAACCCATCAACGCGGTGCCCGCATGGTGCTGCGCTCCAAATCACCAGACCTCGTCCACCAGGAACTTTGGGGTCACCTCTGCTGCCACTACGCAATCCGGACGCTGATGTGGGAAGCCGCCGCCCACACCGGCGCCGACCCCGACCGCGTCAGCTTTGTCGCCGCCCTCCGAATCTGTCGCCGCTCCATCGCCCACCAGGGCGACTTTCCCCCCTCAGGGCCCTGACCCACACGGCTGGCGCCACGCCATCGAACAGCTCTACCGGCGCCTCAACCCACAACGGCGGATAAGGTCCAACCCCCACGTCATCAAACGCAAAATGTCGAAATGGCAAGTGAAACGCGCCCACCACGCCGACTGGCCACAACCCACACGGCCACCACGACCAACCGTCCTACTTAACTGAACGGTATTGGGACTAACTGCTTATCGAGCGACGTCTGGACCTCGACGTTGACGATCGGGTCAGCAAGCTTGTGCGCTTTGGGATGGGGTCTGCGTTCCATCATCTTGTTCTGCGCTTTGAACGGCTGGTTCTAGCCGCTCGTCTCACCGTTGCGGGCTGGTTCATGGCAGATGGTCGAGTCCGCACGGCCCGGGAGCAACGCAGCGATCTTTCGGCCAGACAAACCAGCACGAGCCGCGTCGGCGATCACGACCCGCTCTTGCCGACTCAGATACAGGCCCGGTGTTGCTTGCTTCATCGAAACCGTCATGTCACGATCCGGGCGGGTGGTTGACCAGCTCGTCGATGGGATTGATCAGTCCGCGGGTGTGAACGCGTTTACCTACGACAACGCGCGTCGGCTCACTGCCGCTGCACCGGCTGTTGTCGCTCACGCTCGCTTTGCTCGTCCTCCTTGGCCAACGCGGAGCTGTGGCTGGGGCTCGCGCTGGAGGGGGCAGCCCGTGTTAGCTACTTCCCCCGGAAGAAGTCACTGCCAACTATTGCGGCCTGCACATGCATGCCTCGGAGCTGTCGACCAGTCGTGACAAGCGGTGTCGGCGCGACCATCATGCTCGGAGCTGTCTGGTGGCATTTCGCGCGGGACCGGCACTCGACGACGTCCTTGGGGCAGCGTATGTCAGAGAGGGGGATGGCTAGCGCTTCCCGCGATAGTGGCGGCGCTGAGTATCACCGAACGACAAATGGAAAAAGGGCGCCAACCCTTTGAGCCAGGAGACGTCTCGTGACGCCACCAATCACGGAAGACTTCGGGAAAGGAGAATATTCGGGTCATCGCAGAATTGAAGTTATCGTACGCCAATGGAGGGTCTCGTAAATAAATGGTGGTTGTGTAGTGTGGGGGGTGCGTGCGCCGAGTCCTGCTTTGATGATGTCTGACGGCCAGCGGGAGATACTTGAGTGTTTGGCGAGGTCGGGAACGGCGGCGCATCGGGACGTGATCCGGGTGAAAGCGTTGTTGTCGGGTGCTGATGGTTTGGCTTCTACCGCGATTGCCGGTCGGTTGGAGGTCTCGCCGGCGAGTGTTGTTGCGTAGCGGGATCGTTTTGGTGAGGAGGGATGAAACCACCCTAACGACGGGTTCGTCAAGTTACTGCGCCGCATCGACCGCGAAACACCCAAGGGCTTACATGTCCATCTCGTTCTCGATACCTACGCCACCCACAACCATCCCAACGTCGAGGCGTGGCTCGTCAAGCACCCCCGCTTCCACCTCCACTTCACCCCGACCTCAAGCTCCTGGCTCAACCTGGTCGAACGATGGTTCCGTGAGATCACCGACAAAACAATCCGTCACGGAGTGTTCCACTCGGTACCCGATCTCATCACAGCGATCGAGCACTACCTGAACGCAAGCAACACCAATCCCAAGCCGCTCCAATGGACCGCCACAACCGAATCCATCCTCAAGAAACCAGTCGAGGCCGCATCACCTCAACACAACCACCACATAAATAAGAGACACTACAATAGTCGTGGAACAGCCAGGCGTGTGATCAGGGGAAATGTATCCTTAACGTACTTCAATTTCAGAATTCTGCGATGGCCCGTGCTTGTCTTCGCTGAATGCGTGTCGTCGGTCTCGCGGGTGTCGGTTCGGATTCGATTGGAAGAGCGGAGACGCTTTATCGAGGTTTTGGCTTGGTTGGGAGGGTGATCCAGAAGGTGGCACCTTGCCCGGGTTGGCTTGTGGCGCCGTAGTTGCCGTGGTGGTTATCAAGGATGGCGGCGACGATGGCGAGTCCAAGTCCGGTTCCGCTGGTGGGTGTTCGGGTGCGGCCGGCATCTGCACGGTAAAAGCGTTCGAAGAGGTGGGGGAGGTGTTGCGGGTCGATCCCCGGTCCGCAGTCCGTGATCTCGACGCGAACGCTGCCGTCGAGCGGCGTGACTCGTAGCTCAATGGGCGTGCCAGGCGGTGTGTGGCGGCGCGCGTTGGTGAGCAGAGCGGCTAGGGCTTGGGTGATTTGGTGGGCGTCGCCGTTGACCATTGCAGTGTCCGGTGTAGTCGTCGTGAGTGGTCGTGTCGGATCGAGGGCCGCTTGGTCGGCGGCGAGGTCGTGTACGAGTTGGGTCAGGTCGATGGTTTCGAGGGTCAGAGGGTGTCGCTCGTCGAGATCGGCGAGCCGCAGGAGGTCGTCGACCATTGCGGCCATGCGCTTCGATTCGGATGCGATTCGGGTCATTGCATCGTTGACAGCCGCAGGCTCGGTGAGGCGCCCGGATTGATGAAGCGCGGCGTATCCACTCAGGGTTGTCAGTGGCGTGCGCAGTTCGTGCGAGGCATCGGCGACAAATCGTCGAAGTCGCGTTTCCGCATCGCGGCTCGTGTCGATCATGAGGTTGAGGGCTCGGCCGAGCCGTGCTGCCTCGGTGTGCCCGGCCAGGGTGTCGACGCGCCGACCAGTCGCCCCTGCGGTGATGGCGTCGGCGGCGTCGGTCATCTGGCGGATGGGACGTAGACCGAATCGATGGACCCACGACGCAATCAGTCCGATCATCGCGAGCATTAGGGTTGCGGCAAGCAGCGTGGTGGCGAGGAGTCGACGGATTGCTTGTTCAGCCAATCTTGTCGGCAGGGCAAACACCGCCACCGATCCGTCGGGCAATGTCGACGCGAGCGCTCGCACACGTGGAGATACTCCCGACACGGTGCCGACGGTTGTCGGTCGACGGACGGCGAGGCTGGGGCCGATGATCGGGACGAGCCCGGGGTCTCCTGCGGGTGTTAGGAGAGTCTCGATCGGACGGTTGGCGCTAAAGCGCCCGATGTACACCTCAGACAGAGCGCCTGGTGGGCCTCCCGGCCTCCCCGCCCCGAAGCCGCCAAGCCGCGCGACGACTTGGGTTGACGAGCGGGCGTAGCCCCGCAGGCGGGCGTCTAGTTGGCCGATCAGGTATCGGTTCTGCGTCCGGATGACGAGTGTGCCGGCGACGCCGAGGACGACAACGATCGCCGCCACGCCTGCCAGTAGGCGGGATCGGAGGGTCATCATGAGCTTCGGACGCTGCAGCCGATGCCGCGCACGGTGTGGATGAGTTTCGGTTCGCGCTTGTCAACTTTTTTGCGAAGGTTCTTGATGAACGACTCGATGATGCCGACTCACCGCCGAAGTCATACTCCCAGACGAGATCGAGGATCTGCCCACGCGTCATGACGCGGCCCGCGTTGGACATGAGGCAACGCAGCAGCTTGAACTCGGTGCCGGAAAGATGGATTTCTTCGTCGCCACGCCAGACCCGATGGGCGTCGTCGTCAAGGACAAGATCAGCGACTTGGAGCCGGCCCGACTTCGTAGAGATGACTGTTCCGGTGCGGCGCAACGCGACGTGCACACGTGCGATGAGTTCTTCGAGTGCGAATGGCTTGACTATGTAGTCATCGCCGCCCGCAGTGAGTCCCCGGACTCTGTCGGCCGTGGTGTGGCGAGCCGTGAGGAACAGTACGGGTGCCTGACATCCTTGGGAGCGGAGTATCTTGAGTACTTCAAAGCCGTCGTAGTCGGGGAGCATCACGTCGAGCACGATCGCGTCGGGAGCGAATGACGCCGCCAACGCGACTGCGTCGGCGCCTGACGCAGCGGTGCGAACATCGAGGTCGTCGTAACGCAATGCGGAGGACACCAGGAATGAGATGTTCTCGTCGTCGTCGACAACCAGCACGCGTGCTGCATCGTGCTGTGTCGTTGTCACGATGTCTATTTTGGCAGGCGACACCGCATCAGTCCGTGACGTCACGACGAAGGAGAACCGCGAAACTCACACATCCCGCCAGGGTGATGAGGCCGAGAACCATCAGCAGCGACCGCACGTACGGCGTGGTGGCTCCGCCCTCGAACACGTTGGTGATGACGCCACCGGGTAGCCAGTCGCTGGCTGAACGCCAGGCCACACCAATGAGCTTCTCTCCGAGGAGGAGATACCCGAGTCCGCCGGCTATGGCCACGGAAACCGAGCGTGTCGTGGCGGCGAGGACCGTTCCTATCGCCCCCCAGGCCAGCATTCCGACAATTGTGTTGAACAGCCCGCTACCCACGGCGGCGACCGACCACTGCGCGGTCGGCGTGTCCTGACTTGGTGCCAGGATGAGTGCCGCGCCGACGGCCACCGTAGCGGCGGATATTGCGAGCGTGGTCGTGAGTGCGAGAAGCGCTATGAGCTTGCCGCCGAGGTACACGCCCCGTCGCGCCTGCGTGACGAGTAACACCCGGATCGCTCCGGTCTGAAGATCACGGGCCACGCTCGAACCCCACAACACGAGCGTGAGCAGTCCGAGAAGCGGGGCCACCGTGGCCAGCCCGGCGACGATCCCACCCGGATCGGTGAGCGTCTTGGTGGCGGTGGCACTCGGCGCGCTGCCCCCGCGAGAACCGCTTTGAGCCGTGCCGGAGAATGTTGTCATCGTTGCGATAGCGGCCAGCAGTATCGCCAGGATGAGAATCGGCCACGAACGGCGTGCTCGCACGAGTTCGGAACGAACCGCCCGGATCACGACTCCTCCCCAGACGTACTCGTGGCAGAAGACGACGTGTTCATGACGTTGAAGAACACGTCTTCGAGATCTTGGTGCCCACATCGAAGCTCGCGCAGGGTGATGGCGGCCTCGAAGCAGATCCGGTTTATGTCGGGTGACCGATCGGGATGGGCTTCTATGACCACGTCCGTGGGGTTCGCCCGCGTCCGGAACCCCGCCTCGTTGAGCACGGCTGCCAGTTTGTGGAGATCGGTGGGCCATTCCGGTCTTGCCGTCACTTGCTGCGGGCCGTGGGCCAGGAGCTCGTCGGACAAACCTGCGAAGACCAGCGAACCGTTGCGGATGACCACGTATCGGTCGCACGCGGCTTGCATTTCGGCGAGCACGTGACTCGACACGAAGACGGTTCGACCCGATCCGCCCAGCTGAACGAGCAGATTTCGTATCTCCACGATCCCGGCCGGATCGAGGCCGTTCGTCGGCTCGTCCAACACCAGCAACGGCGGGTCCCGGAGAAGCGCGATCGCGATCGCGAGGCGCTGTTTCATTCCAAGGGAGTACGAGCGAACCTTCGAGCGGGCTGCCGTTCGCAAATCAACCATTTCCGGCACTTCGTCGACCCGTCCACGCCGAAGACCGGCCAGCTCGGAATGCACCGCCAAGTTCTCATACCCGCTGAGCGCTGGATACAACGCCGGGGAATCGATGAGCGCACCCACCCGGCTGGTAAACGCCGCCGGAGCCGACAACGGATGACCGAGTACCCGCCCCGTGCCGCGTGTCGGTTTGACCAATCCGAGCAGCATCCTGATCGTAGTGCTCTTCCCGGAACCATTCGGCCCCAGAAAGCCCGTCACACCACCCTGAGGCAGCTCGAACGACAAGCCGTCGACGACCGTCCGGTTACCGAAACGCTTCGTCAAGCCGTCAAGAGCAAACGCTGGGATCGAATCGCGTAGGGATGCGTTCGTAGTCATGAACGGAGGTTGACGCGCTCGGCTGAACCACCGAAGAACATCACCTGGGTGATTCATGGAGAAACTCGAAGAATGGAGGTGTTCCCGAGGGCATTCGTGGGCGGCACCGTTTGGTGCCGCCCACGATCTTCGCAGCGGGAGAGACATGCTGCGTCGGGCACTCCGGCTCTCCGAGCTCCGTCAGCCACGGGCTCCGGCACCGGCCGGAATCGTGATGCCACACTTCGCAGCAGCCTCACGAACCTGCTGGAACGTCGCGGCCGTCGGGCGGGTCGTCGGACGGCTCAGCCCGGCATTGGTCAAGCAGCTGCGCTGCGCGTCGGTCAACTGCGCGAAACGCGCACTCCCGGGGCCCGTGCCGGACGGGCGACCGCCGACGTTGGCGGGGATCTCGATGCCGCACTGCTTGGCCGCAGCCAACAGTTGCGCGCCTTGTTCCGCGGTAGGCCGACCCGTCGGGCGAGACAAGCCGGCGTTGGCTAAACAGGTCTTCTGCGTGTCGGTCAGAGCCTGGAAACGAGCCTCCTTCGAAGGATGACCGCCACTCGGGCCGGACGGGGCAGCGTTCGCCACCGAGCCGAATGAGGCCATCCCGGTGAGAGAGGCCGCGGCGATGACGGCAACCCCGACGAAATTCCGAAACGTGTGCTTCCTGGTTTGCGTGTTCATGATGATGCCTTTCGTTGGTTCCGGCCATTCGACCGTGGCAGCCCGTTCGGACCTATACGACAACCATGCCGGTCCGGTCTGGAACGTCGAGGAACGAAACCTGGAGAGACACAGGACGTTTACGACGCTGGGACTGACCACTCGATCGCGGGAGGGTCCACCCTCGCACACCGCGGCCCGCCGTCGTCGCCGGTCAGATCAACTCTGGCGAGCAGACGCCCGACATCAAGCGCCGATCCCACCACGCTCGCATCTATCCGATTCAGCATCAGCTTGGCTCGTCGGAACATCTCGAACTCGTTGCCTCGGCTCACCTCCCCCCACGTGAGGTAGACAAAACGCTCGCCGCGCCTACCATGGACCGCCCGCCCGCGGAAATCGAGCCGCCCGTCGCGGACGACCGAGTCGATGTCAAGCTCCCAGTGGATCTCGGACGCGTCCGCCTTCACGAGCTGAACAGGTTCAGATCCCACCTGGATCCCGACATGCACGTTGGTCATCAGTGAGCCATCCGGCCGACAGAAGACACAGCCGGGAACGTTGGAGCCGAAGATCAAAAGTCGCATGCGACCATCCTCCCGCGTCACACCTCGACACCCGGACGGAACGTGCCAGTAGGGCCCCTACAGCTCTCCCGTCATCCAGCGGGTGCACTTCGACGGTCTTCAGAAACGCTGATCCTGGTAGTCGGCGAACAGCGCCGCCGCGCCAGGGTCCGAGGCGCAAACCATGAACAACACAACAATCAAACCCAGCAAAGCCGGGCGGACACAAGTTCCCGGCGGAGTTGTGCACAAGCTTCCAGCGGATCTCCGCACGGCACTCGTCGCCAATCATTCGGTCCTCGACCTCTGGGCAAGCCTCAC
>JANMZO010000381.1:0-2551 GCA_031383405.1 Acidimicrobiia bacterium
CAGCGCTGCCCGCCCTTCGGGTTGTGCCAGGTCGAGGGTCAACGACCGCTTGTCGCGGTTGTATGCATTGAAGTAGAACGCGCTGTTCCACGGTTCGGAGACGCCGGGCTGATCGATAAGCGTACGTATGTTGTCCCACGCCGACGGTGATTCGACCTTGATAACGTCGGCCCCCATCTCGGCCAGGCGCAACGTCGCGAACGGCCCGGCCCACATCATCGTGAGGTCGAGCACCCGAATGCCATCGAGTGGAAGTGCCGTTGCCTGGGTGTTTGCGGCAGTAAGTGTCGCCACCCCCGGCGCCGATGATGATGATGATGATGATGGCTTCGGAGTGCTGTCCCAAGCGAACCCCGGGAAGGGCCGTCCAGGAATCCGAACGGATTTTCCGAACGAAGGCACCATGTCCCAGAACCCCCGATCGGCCGGAGTTTGGCCCGCCAGCACATCGGCGGGAGTCATCACCACGCCAAATGGAACCCGGGACTTCACCGAAAGCTCGCGAATCTCGGCCATCGTGTAGCCGGAGAAGAAGACGTACAGCTTCGCCGTGAGTTCCTCCTCATTTTCCGGGAGCATCCTCAACAGCGGCTGGCTGAAACGGGGCTCGGCGAGTTCGGGATCGTCCATGAGCGCGAAGAGCGCGGGAACCTGACGCGCGAGGGCGAACACGCCCGCCCAACCGTCGAGGCAGGGGTAGATGCTCCATGTCGCTCGGGTGTGGTTGCCGAGGCGCACTTGCGCCGGCGTATCGAGGTACGACGTCATCGGCCCGTAGTACTCCAGCATCCCAGCGGCGCACTCCTGCATCGAAATGTCGACGAGGTCCCCACGACCATGGGTCAACCGGCCGAACCAGGCCAGCGTGGCAGCGGCGAACGCGTTCGCGCCGCCGAGTGCATAGGCGTGGTAGCCCCCGGTGACCAGTGGGGTGCGGTCGCTGTCGCCGGTGAGCGACATAATGCCGCCGGCTGCGAACGAAACGGCGTTCGTCGACGGGTGGTCGGCCGATGGGCCGGCGAGGCCGAAGGGCGTCACGGACACAACGATGAGATCGGGTCGTGCAGCGCGCAGTTCCGGGAAATCGATCCCGATCGCAGCCAGTTCAAACGGTTGACGGTCCGACACAATCAGGTTGACCGCCAGATCCTCAACCCGGCGCACCATCTCGGCACGTGCGCCCGACTCAAGGGTGATTCCACTGAGAAACGCCGTCTTCTGCGACGATGTGAGTTCGAGCGGTCGTGGATAATCGGTTGGTTCGAAGCGGGTGACATGCGCTCCGTACCCGTGCAGAAACCTTGCGGTCATGGCCGAGGCCACACCCCCGCCAAGTTCGAGCACCCTGATGTCAGCGAATACCGGATCGTTCCCCATCGGGGCCGCAGCTTCGCGCAACCCGACCGTGCAAAGCGAGCCGACGCCTGACCCCTGGCGTTTATGTCCACGTTTTGCACGTGATACGTGTCGAACTGTGGACATAAACCTGACGGCTGGCGTTTGGCTAGGCGAATTGGGTCTTCGGTCGGGCGAGCATCTGGCCGTCGACTTCGATGTCGACCCTCTCGTTGTAGAAGCATACGAGGCCCGCGATCTTCGCAGCTTCCGGGATGGGCTCTCGGTAGCCCCAAACGAGATCCTCATGGAGGGACCCGTTGATGTTGACCGACCAATACTCGGCGGTTCCCTTGTACGGGCAGACGCTCGACCTGTCAGACGGGCTGAGCAGGTCCATTCGAACGTCGAGCTTCGGGAGGTAATACCTTACCGGGAGGTTGGTTTCGAACAGCAGGCGCGGGCTCCTCGAGTCCGCAACAACCTGGCCGTCAACCAGCACCCGCACATGACGACTCGAGTGCAACACGTCAACCCGGTGATAGGGATCACGCGGGTGCTTGAACACCTCCTCGTCCTCTTCGAACCAAGCATCGACCGCGTCCCATGCGATACGGGAATAGCCGTCGATGCCTAAGCCGGTCGTAATGGCCCCGGCGGGAACAACGTCGGGAACGATCGACGAGTTGGGCACGTACCAGGCCGGGTAGTAGGGGATGTCCCAGACGTAGAGCGCTTCGGTGGTGTCGACGCCGACGACACCCCCAAGGGCGGCCCGCACCCGACGGGGGCAGGGTTCAGTGTGACCGATTTCCATGCGTCGAGTCTCGCTGTTCCGTGCCCGGAAGGCCAGTGAAAACCATCCAACCTCCCAAACCGCCCGCCCTCAACCGGGTGGACGCCGGCACACTGGCCCCACCACGCCAAAATGGCAGCAGAGCGACGCACAGTGCGACCACTATGGCGCTGTGGCGGACCACCCCGACCGAACGGCAAGCAATGCACGGAAGGACTCCGGTTTGTCAGCCCAATGTGCTGGCGGAGTCGAGGGCCGACGAAAGATCGTTCCAGATGTCTTCAACGTCTTCGATGCCGACGCTGAGCCGCAGAAGGCCCGGGTCGACGTGGGAGTCACCGGCGTACTTGTTGCGACGTTCGATGGTCGACTCGACCCCACCGAGACTCGTCGCTGGAACGAGCAGACGCACCGATGAAC
>JANMZO010000404.1:0-33992 GCA_031383405.1 Acidimicrobiia bacterium
CACGACCCGGACCCTGCAAAGCCAGCTCTACAGCGCATTCGGAGCGATCGGTAACAGCATGGCCGGTATGGGTATCACCCTCGGCAAAGACGCCGGACTGCAATTCGACAGAACCAAGTTTATCGCCGCCTACAAGGCCAACCCGGCCGCGGTCGAGGCGGCCTTCACGAACCCGACGACCGGGATCGCGGCACGTATCGAGAACATCGGTAAAGCCGCAACGGACTCCAGCAACGGGCTCCTCACCACCACCATCAACGGGCGTCAGGCACTCTCCAAAAGCCTTACGGCGCAGATCGCCAACTGGGATACCCGCCTCGCTCTCCGCGAGTCGGCACTCCGCCGTACGTTCAGCCACCTGGAAGTTTCCCTGGGCCGGATCCAGACGCAGAGCACCCGCTTGGCCGGCGAGATCAAGAAACTTCGGTAGAGGCTTGGCCGAAGACTCACCCCCGACCCAGAACCGCTCATAGCATCATCAAACCATCGCAGCTACTACGTACACCTATCAAACTTCAGACAAACCTCTACCAAGAACGAACCACTTACCGAAGGGTCTCACGGATGAACACCCAACTACACCGCGCTCGCTACGTGCAGGATGCCATTGCGACCGCGTCTCCCGCCCGCTTGCTCACGATGCTCTACGACCGACTCGTGCGAGACATCGGCGGCGCCGAACTCGCGATCATGAGCGGAGACCGTACCGAGGCGAACAGCCTCCTACTACACGCCCAGGACATCGTCGTCGAGCTGCAGTCATCGCTTGACATCACGCTTTGGGAGGGTGGTCGGGGTCTGCAGGAGATCTATCGCTACCTTTACAGCGAACTGATCAGCGCCAACATCCACAAGGACAAAGCCAAGGTCGCCGTGTGCCTACGGATCGTCGAGCCGCTCCGCGAGGCATGGCACGAGGCCGCACTTCTGACCGCCGGCGGCCTCTCCGTTGGAAATGTTGCCAACGTAGGATGAGTGACGTGACCTCGATTGCCGGCGAATGGCACCAGTACCTAGAGGTTCTCGACGAGATGCTCCGGCAAACTGAACTGGAGATGACGACCCATCTTGGGAGCTTCGAAGCGTTGCCCGATCTGGAGGTGACGGCCCCACCGGATGCATCACTGCCACGCGAATGCCTCGCAAAGGCGGTCGAGGTCCAGACCAGAATGACATCACTTGCGTCCGCCATCGAGACGCAGATGCATGAACTCACGAATCATCGGGCGTCTCTGGCACACGACACACGTTCCGTGTTCTTCGACACTCTGCTCTGACTGTACGCATCACCTCCGGTTTGCGGACCCGGCGAGGCTTCTCCGACGACACTTGCTGGCAGTCGCAGAGAGAAGCAAGCTCCGAGGGTCCGGACACGATTGTGGCTGGAGTGCCATGTTGCGGCTGGAGTGCGGCACCGGGGCGACATCGTGTCGATGGGCCAACAATCGTTGGTTGGGCGACACGTCGCAGTTCACTGACCAGACACTTCAGCATTGAACCGTCACTCGACGATGCGCGGACGACCCTGCGGGGTTCACCAACGTTGATGATTTTGTATCAGTAATGCGCAGATCGGTGTAGCTACAGACGATTGGACCACTTGCACGGAGTGCACCAGCTTGCTGCCACGGATGGGCGGCGAATCCGACTGTCTCGAAAGTGAGCTGTTTCCGTGCCCTCATCGCGCTTGAAATCAAAAAGGTTCGATGCTTGCCGGGTCCCCGTCGGCCGGGTTGTCCGATCGGCGAAGTCGCTCCGATCACGTCGGCAATCCCCCGGTGCATGCGGTGGTGCCAGGTGATGAACGACGCAACGATGGATGTCCTGCGTATGTCGCTTCGCGGGTTGGCCAGTCGTCAGCGGGCTCTTTCCGACAACGTCGCGAACCTTGAAACGCCCGGCTACCTGGCCAAGCGGGTCGATTTCGAGTCAGCGCTCGACCGGGCAATCAGCGACGGCAATCCGGCTGCGGCACCCATCTCGCAAACCCGATCGATGGATGACACCGGGCTCAACGGCAACAACGTGAACCTCGACGATGAAACGGTGCTTGCAACAGAAACCGGGCTTCGCTACCAGATGTCCGTCGAAGCCCTGAATGCGAAATACCGACTCCTCCGGACTGCGATACGGGGTCAATTGTGAGCGCGATTTTCGGTGCACTCGGGATCTCGAACAGCGGACTGCACGTCTTCCGCAAGTGGCTCGACACGATCAGCGACAACCTTTCGAATCTCAACACGGTCCGCCCGACGAGCGAAGCTGCCTACCAGGCGCGCTACCTGCAGACGACATCAGACCCGAACGGTGGCGCAATGGTCACCGGTATCACCTTCGGAGATGCCACCGGAATCGTGGTGAGCGACCCGACCAACCCACTGGCCGACCAGAACGGGCTCGTCCGCCGGCCCGACATCGACTTGAACGAGCAGATGACATCGCTGCTGGTCGCTCAGCGCGGATATCAAGCCAACCTCGCCGTTGTCGAGCGCGTTCGTGACGCGTACCAACAAGCCCTCACGCTCGGAAAGTAATCATGAGTATCGCCCCTGTTTCGGGAATTGCCTCCAGCGGATTCGCCAACCGTCTCGCTCCACTTTCCGCCGGATCGACCGGAAGCGCCGGAGGTGGCTTTGGCGAACTCGTGTCGAATGCACTTGAAACGGTGAACAGCCAGCAAGGCAACGCCGATCGCCTGGCCCAACAGGCCGCGACCGGGCAACTTCAGGACCCGCACGAGTACATGATTGCGGCCACGGAAGCCTCGCTCTCCACCGAACTCACCGTCGCCGTGCGCAATAAAGCGGTTGAGGCCTTCAACGACATCATGCGGATGAGTTTGTAATGAGTTCTCCTGTAAATATGTATCCAGTACGGCATGAATGCTCATTTATCCTATATGTATCTGCGAATGATGTGGTCAGGAAGTCGGCATAGTGGCGAAGTTTGATGTTGGTTTAGCATCGGAGAAAATGCGGGGAACCTTCAGCGGCTTCACGCGTGGCCAGAAGACCATGTTGGGATTGGCCGGGGTAGCCGTGGTGTTTGGGGCGTTCATGCTTTCCAAATGGACGGGTCAAACCAGGTACTCCACGTTGTACAGCAATCTGGCGCCGGCAGACGCGTCGGCGGTCACCTCAAGCCTCGACGCCCAGGGCGTCAAGTATGAGCTCAGCAGCGGCGGTTCCTCCATCCTGGTTCCCCAGGATCTGGTGTATCGCACCCGAATCGATCTTTCGGCGAAAGGAATTCCGAGCGACGGCGCTCCTGGCTATTCGCTCCTCGACAAGCAGGGACTGACCACCAGCGAATTCCGACAGCATATTGACTATCAGCGCGCATTGGAAGGTGAGCTGTCAAAGACGATTCGAGCGATTGATGGCATAGACGCGACATCGGTCCACTTGGTTATTCCACGGGAAGACCTGTTCTCCGGCGATGCAACAAAGCCGACCGCATCGGTGCTGGTACGAACGTCCGGGGCGGGCCGCCTGTCAGGGGGACAGGTCGACGCCATAGTCCATCTCGTCGCATCTTCGGTCGAGGGTTTGGCGCCGGAAGACGTAACCGTCGCCGACGCAAACGGCAACGTACTTGCAGCTCCGGGACAGGATGGTTCGGCCGCCTCGAGCAACCGCATGGAGCAGACCCGGGCCTACGAGGACGTTCTGGCCCTTTCACTGCAGCAGATGGTGCAGAAGGTCACGGGAGACGGTCACGCCGTGGTCCGGGTCAAAGCCGACCTGGACTACAGCAGGAAATCGACCACGACCGAGACCTACGCGGACCCGGCGAAACGAACCGCCATTGCCGAAAAGATCACCAAGGAGTCGTTCACGGGGGGCAACGGAAACGCAGCCACCGGTGTGCTCGGCCCCGCCGGAGCACCGAACACGACGGCCAAGGTTCCATCCAACGCATCGCAGTATGTGAAGGAAGATTCGCAGTCTGACTTCGCGATAGGCAAGGTAGTGGAGAAGGTGGATGTGACCCCGGGAACGGTGACCCGGTTGTCGATCGCCGTCCTGCTCGACAAGTCGAAGAAGCTCAAAGCGGCTGATTCGGTGAGCCTCCGCAAGCTGGTCTCAGCCGCATCAGGTCTGCAACCGCAACGCGGCGACACCCTCGAGCTCGGTCAGCTGACGTTCGACGGCGCCTCCGCCAAAACCGCCGCGACCCAGTTGGCGCTCGTCAGCAGCGCCGATCAGAGCCAGCAGACCTCAGATCTGATCAAGAGCGGCATCATCGGGCTCCTTGCATTGGTCTCGGTGATCTTCGCATACCGGGGTGCCCGCC
Organism: Acidimicrobiia bacterium; assembly: GCA_031383405.1. Classification (GTDB taxonomy): domain Bacteria; phylum Actinomycetota; class Acidimicrobiia; order Acidimicrobiales; family JANYDT01; genus JANMZO01. Next base: position 4,297 of record JANMZO010000404.1, read on the forward strand.
AGGCCAGTGCGCCGAGAATCACGCCGATCCCGCTTGACCGGCTGCCCCGGAGCCCGACTCTGGCTCTGGCTGCGGGCGCCGTCGATGACGGCAACTACGCGAACAATCAGGAGAACAACCAAGAGAATGCCAGAGCTGTGTCGGCGTCCGAAATGGCGGCGCTTCCACCCGGCCTCACAGCTCGCCCCGATATTGCCGCGCTCATCGAGCGCCAACCTGAAGATGTCGCCAACACGCTGCGCGACTGGCTCGCCGATCGGAGGACCTGATGGCAAAGGAACTCACCGGCACACAAAAGACGGCGTTGCTTCTCCTGCAGATGAGCAAGCGCGACTCGTCGAGGATCATGCGCATGCTCAGCCAGACCGAGGTGGCCGAGGTCACGTCGGAGATCGCCCGCATGCAGACCGTCGACGGAGCCACCGCTGATTCGATCGTCGAAGAATTTCTGCAACAGGTCACGTCGAAGCCGACAACAACCTCGGGGGGAATCGCGATCGCCCAGTCATTCCTCGAAAACAGCCTTGGGAAGGACGAGGCCCACTCCATCATGGAAACCGTCATGGCTTCCATGGGGAAGATTCCCTTCCAGTTCCTTCGCCAGGCCGACCCCCGTCAGGTGCTTTCGTTCATCCAGGACGAGCATCCCCAGACGATCACGCTCGTCGTCGCACACATGTCCGCGGAGCAGGCCGCCCTGGTCATGGGTGGGTTGAGCGAAGACCTGCAACGCGACGTCGCCACCCGACTTGCGGTGATGGACCGTACCTCCCCTGACGTGGTCGAGCAGGTGGAACGCCAACTCGAACGCAAGTTCTCCTCGGTGATGCAACCGAACGAGATGAGTTCTCTCGGTGGCGTGCAGAACCTGGTCGATATTCTCAACCGCTCCGATCGCGCGATGGAACGTCTGATTCTCGAAGGGCTGGAGCGGACAAGCCCCGAGTTGGCTGACGAGATCCGTCAACGCATGTTCGTCTTCGAAGACATCGGCGGTCTCGATGACCGGTCGATCCAACTCGTGTTGCGTCAGGTGGACGGCAAACAACTTGCTGTGGCGCTCAAGGGAGTCAAGCCCGATGTCCGCGACAAGATCGGCCGCAACATGTCGGAGCGCGCGGCACAGAACCTCAAGGAGGAGATCGACATGCTGGGCCCGGTCCGCATCAAGTCGGTCGAGGAGGCACAGGGCGCGATCGTCCGTGTCATCCGGGCACTGGAAGAAGCGGGTCAGCTCGTACTCGCGAGAGGTGCCGATGAATTCGTCGTCTAACCCCGTCCGTCGCCCGACGGTTATCCGGCCGATGCGCCGTGAAAGCGACCGCATTCGCTCGTCGGTGCAATCAGCGACGTTCGACAACCAACTCACCGACATATTTGGGAAGGCCGAGGCGGCCGAACCTACGTGGGCCGAAGGGTACGAAGCCGGGGTCGAAGAAGGCATGTCGATCGGTAGAGCGCTCACCTCTGAAGAAGAGGCCGCCAATGACCGACGGGTCCGTGTGTTGTGTGATGCGATCGCCCTCGCCGCTGATCGTGCGATCTCGCAACAGCAGCTGATCCTGGAAGCAACACGCGATTCGTTGCTCCGAGCGGCGTTCGACTTGACCGAGGCCCTGATCGACCGGGAACTCCGTGAGCGCCCGCGGTCGGGCGAGGAAGCTCTTCGGGCCGCGATTTCGCTGGCCCCGGAGCACCTTTCGTGTACCGCCAGGCTCAATCCGACCGACCTTGAGCAGCTGACAGACATTGAAGGACGCTTCAGCCACCGCGACCTCACGCTCGTTGCGGACCACTCGATTCCGGTCGGTGACTGTGTCGTTGACCTTCCCGCCGGACAGATCGAGTTCTGTCTTGCCGACGCGCTTGATCGGGCCCGCCGCATGCTGCTTTCACCGGAGACGGCGTCGCTCCCCGAACGGTCCGAACGGTCCGAGCAACCCGACCAACCCGAGCAACCCGCACCTGACGAGCGCGATCGCCTATCGGAGGCATCATGAACTCCGCGCTGCTCCTTGATGGTGAAACGCTGACCCGCGTACGTGGTGCCGCCGGACCGATGCGCGTCGGACGCGTCAACCGGTTACTCGGGATCCATGTCGACGTCGTTGGACTCGACGTAGCGATCGGCGATGCCGTGATCATCGACGGTCCCGAGGGTGACGTCTGGAGTGAGGTGGTTGCCGTGCACGACTCCTCCGCCACGTGCATGCCCTTTGGCAGCCTTCGTGGCGTACGTATGGGGGCCCGGGCCAAGGCCGCGGGCGGCGCGCCCACCATTCTCACCGGTCAAGGGTTGCTAGGTCGGGTGCTCGATGGCCTGGGTCGTCCGCTCGACGGTCGACCGCTGCCGTCCGGCCTCCAGCGGGTCGGGGTATCGGGTTCGGCGCCGCATCCCCTCCGCCGACGGCCGGTACGTGAGCAACTGCCCCTCGGGGTCAGGGTCATGGACACGTTGGTTCCGTGCGGTCGTGGTCAACGCATCGGCATCTTCGCCGGCTCCGGGGTTGGTAAGTCCAGCTTGCTGTCGATGATGATCCGCGGCACGGAAGCCGACGTGTCCGTGCTGGCCCTCGTAGGTGAGCGTGGCCGGGAGGTCCAGGAGTTCATCGCCCGGGACCTCGGCCCCGAAGGGCTGGCGCGGTCAGTGGTTGTCGTTGCCACGTCCGACGAGCCTCCCCTGGTCCGGCTGCGGGCCGCTCTCACGGCCACGCGCATCGCGGAGTCTTTTCGCGACGAGGGTGCCGACGTCCTGCTGTTGATGGACAGCCTCACCCGCTTCGCCATGGCCCAGCGGGAGATCGGTCTCTCCGCCGGTGAACCTCCTGCGACGCGAGGGTATCCACCCTCGACATTCTCACTCCTCGCCCAGTTGCTCGAGCGCGCCGGATCAGGCGAGCGAGGAAGTATCACGGGCCTCTACACCGTGCTCGTCGATGGCGACGACATGAACGAACCGATCGCAGATGCCGCCCGCTCGATTCTCGATGGCCATGTAGTGCTGTCACGCAAGCTGGCCACGGCCGGCCAGTTCCCAACTGTCGACGCGCTTGAATCCATCTCCCGGGTCGCTCCGGCGATAACGTCACGGGAGCAACGTTCAGCAGCGACCGAGCTTCGACGCATGATGGCAGCCCACCGCGAGGCGAGGGATCTCATCGAGATCGGCGCGTACGTACCCGGATCCAACGAGTTGGTTGACCGGGCAATGGCCCTCGAGCCGCGTATCAAAGCGTTTCTGACGCAGGACCTCCACGAAACTGTCCCAGCAGGGCAAAGCTGGAATCAACTCGCTCATCTCGTAGGTGACTTGACATGAAGCGCAACCTCTTTCGGCTGGCGACAGTGATGCGGGTTCGTCGGATCCAACATGACATCGAACTGGGTCGACTCACCCAGGCGCGTACCGAGCTCAATGAAGCACGCCTCCATGAAGCCCAACGAATCGAAGAGTACCGAACCGCGACCCGTCCGGACGGATCAGCCGTCAACGCACAACAGTTCCTACGCGAACGTAGCAAGTTCGAACGCCTCGGTGATCAGGTCACCGTCGCTGTTCAACAGGTTTCCCTGCGTCGGGATGACGAGTACCTACGACACCAGGACTGGTCCATTGCCGCCCAGCGGGTCTCGGCCCTGGACCGGCTGCACGATCGTCACAACGCCGAACACCAGAGCGCGCTCGATGCCGAAGAGGTTCTTGATGCAGACGAGCGGACCACGCAACGACGCTTCCGCGCAGATCTCCCCGCCGACCGCTCACCTTTGGATCGCACGATCTCGAACCGGTCCAAGTCAAGTCAGGTGGCCTGAGATGTCTCTACGTCCAAAGCCACACCTTCGCGTCGCGACCAATACATCACCGGTTGTCTCACCCCACGTCCTGTTCCGCCACCCGGCGTGCACCACGTCCCCACAACACGCAGCGGAGTTCCGATGAACGACTACTACGCATCGATGGCCAACATCACCGGCCGAATCGCATCGATCGAATCTCGATTCGGGATCAAGCCACCGGTGGCCCCCACCGCGACGGTGGCCGCCGATTCGCTCGGGTCCCGAACCGGTGGCAGCGACTCCGCTGGTTCATCGTTCGGCACGCTGGTCGATCGCCTCATGGCCCAAACGACAACAGGCGGAAAGGGCGCATCCACGTCCGTGCTGAACGACCTGTTGGCCGCCAACCTGGACCAACAGAGCCGGCTGGCGGCATCGTTCGACTCGAACCGAGCGGTGACCATCGCCCGCAATCCCGTCGTCACCGAGGTGCAGGGTTCCCGTTCCCAGGCATCGTCAGACGCCGTCGGGGGCGATGAAATTGTTCGGCTGGCCACACAGTTCCTGGGCATCCCTTACGTTTGGGGCGGCGAGGACCCCTCCGGCTTCGATTGCTCCGGGCTGGTTCAGCACGTATATGAGCAGGCCGGTATTTCGCTGCCTCGCGTCGCCCGTGACCAGGCGCACGTCGGGATCGCGGTGCCGTCTCTCGATCAGGCCGTGCCCGGTGACCTGGTGGCCTTCGGGGATCCGGTTGACCACATCGGAATCTATGCGGGAGGCGGGAAGATGGTCGTGGCACCCCGCACCGGCGACGTCGTGAAGATCCAGGACATCACCCGCAACCCGGTTGCTATCCGGCGCATTCTCGTCCCGGCCACCGTTGCCATCGGGTCTCCGGGGAACGAAGCAGTTACCCGGGTGTTCATCGAAGCCGGTCGTTCGGCACCGGTTGCGATCAACGCTGCGTCGGCGACCACCGTTGTCGAAGCGGCCGACGGTGACCCGTCTTCAAACGCCGATCCAGCAGCGAACTACCGCTCCCTGTTCCAACAGGCCGGGGTGAAGTACGGCGTGTCGCCTTTGCTCCTCGAGGCGGTCGCCAAGCAGGAATCCCAGTTCAACCAGAACGCGCAGAGCCCGGCCGGAGCTCAGGGTCTCATGCAAATCATGCCGTCGACGGCAAAGGCCCTGAAGGTCGATCCGTTCGACCCGGCCCAGGCGATCGAGGGCTCCGCGAAGTTGCTGAGCCAACACCTTCGCCAGTTCGGTTCGGTGTCACTCGCTCTCGCTGCGTACAACGCCGGCCCGGGCGCGGTGCAGAAATTCGGAGGGGTGCCGCCGTACCGCGAAACCCAAGGCTACGTATCGAAGATCATCACCGACCTCTCGAGGCGACTCGGCGCAAACACCGCACCACCAACGACCCTCGCGGCTTTCGCACCACCGAGGCCACTAACCGTTTCGGATGTTCCGAGCACGTTGACTGACCCGTCAGCTTCCGCCCCCACCGGTGGTGGGGGTCGCGTTCCGGTGCAGTCTCCCGCTATCGGGAACGTTGTTACGGGTCTCCCTGGATCGGCAGCCGCGTTCACCGCAATTGCCAACCAGACCGGCGCAACCGCCGCGACCGCTTCTACCTCGGCGACGAACCCCACCTCCGCCACGAACCCCGCTTCGGCGACAATACCCGCTTCGGCGACGATTTCCACGACCATCGTCAAGCCCGCCGCTTCAACCGCAGCTCCGAATATCGTGTGGCCGACGGGGACTCCCGTCGGACCGGCAACCGGTGCCTGGGGGCCAAACACCCAGATGCAGGTTCGCAGCGTCGGTGGCGACAATACGGTCAGTTGGGGCGAAGCGGGCCTACTGGCTGCGGCCAGTCCTGAAGACGTCAAGAAGTACGCCCCGACCGCCACCGGACCGGTGGCCAAGGGAGTGCTGAGGAACCTCCAGAACGCGACGGCGATTCAGATGCAGTCGCGCGAGTTTCGCCAAACCCTGAACGACGTGAACCGAGACGCTCTGGGTCTACCCAACGCTCCGGATGTGATTCCGATCGACCCGCCGGCTCCGGCCGCCCCCATCACGGTCCCGGCACCCGCAACGGCGACCGCGGCGTCCACACCATCGGGCACCGGTGAACCAAAACCCTTGGCCACCGTCCTCACCGGACCCGCCGCGGTCCCGCCAACCGGCACACCAGCACCAACACCAACACCAGCAAGGTCGGTGTGAGGCACGCATGTCAGCGCAACTAAGGACAGCAAATCCGATCAGCAGGTTCTTCATCCCGCTGATCGGGAGCGGGCCCGGCGAACCAGGTGGTCCAGGTGGTCCGGGTGGTCCGACCGCTCCGACTGCGTCGTCCCGTGAACCACGCGATGAGGACGACAGGGATCGCAACGGCGGCCCGACCGGCGATGCCTTTGCGCTTGTGATGGCTGCACACGTGACCAACCAGTCGAAACCACAACCAGCGAAGAACCCGCCGGCAATCACCTCCCCTTCGTCGGATGTCGCATCATCAGGAGACGGCGCGACGACCCGGGTAGGTGCTGGTTCAGGGACTACACAGCTCACCTCCTCGACAGCCGGTCCAACAGCCGGAGAAGGCGAGCGCTCCACCGACGTCGCAACGGCCGTGCGTCGGCCGGCAGCCGGCGACGACGCAGAAGTACCGAATTCAGAATCAACGCCGGAGGAGACATCGGGCGAGAACACGTCGGCAACAGCCGCGCCACCAGTTGCCGAGGCGAAGTCCGAACCGGTCCCCACCGACTTGACCGACCGGCTGCGTTTCAACACCCGGACGGCAACCACGGCCGCTGGAGCCTCGCACGCAATGTCGATACCGGTATCGGATCCGTTGTCGACGGAGGCAACCAAGCCAACCCAAAGTGGCGCAGTCGGCGGGGAAGCTGCTGTCGTGTTGCCGACCCTGGCCGAGACCGACCCTCCAACGACTGCTCCGACGACGATTCCTGCGTCTCTTGCGATCAGGCCCGGGTTTGCAGACGTTCCCTCCGAAACGAAACCACTCGCGGGAGCGGCAGCCTCCGAGGCCGCCGAAGTATCTCCGGCAGTTCCCGATCGCGGTGTAACTCCAGGAGTCGTTGCGCCGACAGCCACCGGAGCCTCGCCGGTCACGAGCGATGTCAACTCGCTCGGGACCCCTGGTCCCCGGGTTTTCGGCGGGACATCCGATAACTACCAATCCGGCAAAGACGAGACCACCAGCATCGAGACCACCAACAACGGGACCACCAACAACGAGTCCGACGTCGAGTCCACCAACATCGAACATTCGGCCGACGCTCCTGGCGATGTCTCAACCGGCGCTCCGGGAACTCCCGCAGCGATGGCACCGAATACCTCCACGGCCAACGGTTCAACCGGTGCTTCGTCCACCCCTGGTGTTCGTTCCGCTCGAACCGGCTCAGTGGAATCAACGGCGGTCTCTGCGGTGTCGGCGAAGAACGGGACCGGTCAGGAGCATTCGGTGCAGTCGGAAACACGTGCCCCGGCCGACGACGCCGAAGGAGGAAGGTCCCAAGCCCCAGGCCCGGGACCGACAATCGTCGCTCCCGCACCGACCCAACCAACGAAGCGTTCGGCAACAGTCGAAGCTCCCGTTCACCTCTCCCAGCCCGACCTGCGAAGCAACGTCCGCGACCAGGTCATCACCGCCGTGAAACACTACGAGGGCATCGACGGCCAACACCGGATGAGCCTTGAACTCAACCCCCGGGGTCTCGGTATGGTCGCAATCGACTTGACCGTCGAGGGATCGACGGTTCATCTCCGCATGACAGCGGAACACGCTTCAACGGGAGAACTTCTCCGGTCGGCCCTGGACGGTTTGCGCACATCGTTGGCGGATGGCGGCTTCACATCGGGCTCGCTCGACGTCAACCACCAGGCGGGCCGTCAGGCCACGGCCGATCAGCAGCAACGCAGTCAACCGCAGAACCCACAATCACGCCAGTCACGCGATACATCGCGAGACAACAGTGGTCAGTCCGCTATTGACGCCCGGTCGCGGGCGGGAGACGGCCCGCTCCACGCGTCTGCGGGTGGACGGACCCGGGTCGACCTACAACTCTGACTCACGGGTCCATACACCTGAATCACGACCATCTGTTACGTGCACATACCTTCCGAACCGATCAGAAAGCGCCCATGATCACCTCGCTTACCAGCAGCAACCCGACGACCCCGGTGAACCCCGGTTCCGCCACGCCAGTCAAAGCTACGACAACACCCAACGATCACATGGGGAAGGATGCGTTCCTCAAGCTGCTGGTCGCACAGTTGAAGTATCAGAACCCACTCAGCCCGATGGATGGGACACAGTTCATCTCCCAGACGGCGCAGCTGACCATGACCGAGAAGTTGGAAGAACTCACTGCGCTCCAAAAGTCGACCGTCGCCGATGGCAACCGTCGTTCAGCAGCCGAACTGGTAGGGCGCACCATCACCTACGACAACGGCTCCGCGGTGGTCGAAGGAACAGTCACCTCCGCATTGATGAACGCCGGCAATCCCGTTCTCCTCGTCGGCAGGACAGAAGTTCCTCTCGCCAAGGTCCTTGAAGTACGGGCCCTTGCTTCATCGACATCGCGATCAGCGACTGACACACCGACAACCACTGACGCACCAAGGACAACGACGACAACGGCAACTGCAACACCGACACCGACACCGACACCGACACCGACAACGGTCGCCACAACACGTACAACCACACCAACACCGACAACGACAACGACAACGACAACGACCACACCCTAAGTTCGCATACGTTCAACACGGAATCGACCCAACCCACAACTGCACAAGCAGTTCCCCACACATCGGGTCGCGGCCAGCCGCCACAACCTGGAACCCGGACGCCCCGCTGCAAGCGCCCAACCACCACACGCAAACAGCACCCAACAACGCTGCTCACTGCAGCACCCGAAAGGACCCCCAATGCTTCGCTCAATGTTCTCCGGAGTCTCCGGCCTACGCGCTCACCAGACGATGATGGACGTCATCGGCAACAACATCGCCAACGTCAACACCGTTGGCTACAAATCAAGCTCAGTCGTGTTCCAAGACATGCTGAGCCAGGTTCTGTCCGGTGCCGGCGTGCCGACCGCCGGACCCGGAGGCCTGGGCGGCACCAACCCGTCTCAGGTCGGACTCGGCGTGAGGATCGGTGGCATTACGACGTCTTTTCGACAGGGCGCCTCCCAGTTGACCGGCAATTCGACGGACATGTCGATCCAGGGTGACGGGTTCCTCATCGCCCGCAGCGGCGGCCAGACACTGTTCACCCGTGCCGGCGCACTGTCGTTCGACGCCCTCGGTCGCATGGTGACACCCGACGGAGGCGTGATACAGGGATGGACGGCAGATACGGCCGGTGTGGTGAACACCAACGCGTCGACCGGTGATCTTCAGATGCCGCTCGGGCAGGCCATTAGCCCCCAAGCGACCACAAAACTGTCCATTGGCGGGAATCTGAACGCCGAGGTGCCGACGACGTTGCCCGGCTCGGAGGTCTTCACATCAATCACGGTCTATGACACGTTGGGCAAGGCTCTTGACCTGACGTTCGGAATGAAGATGACCGCGGCCAACACCTGGTCGGTTCAGCCGTACACGCCCGACGGCGCCGATGTCGATACCGCTCCCGACACCCTCGGCGCCGCGTTCACCCTAACCTTCGACGCGACCACCGGAAAGATCACGGCCCCGGTCACGCCACCCACCGTTACGATCCCGGGTACATTCGGCACGTTTCCCGGCCCGGTCACGATCGACTTCGGGACCTCTGCGCCCGACGGTTTGCGTCAATTCGCCGGAAAGACAACCGCATCAGCGCTGTCCCAAGACGGTGCCACCACCGGTGCACTGCAGACCTTCAGCCTCGGCGCCGACGGTTCGGTAACCGGTGTGTTCTCCAACGGCCGCAACCGAGTGATCGGCCAGATCGCGATGGCTTCATTCTCGAACCCGTCTGGACTCGAGAAGGTCGGCGGCTCGTTCTACCGCCCAACGCCCAATAGCGGACTGGCTCAGATCGGCGTGTCAGGAACCAGCGGTCGCGGTTCAATCGCCGGTGGCACACTCGAGATGTCGAATGTTGACCTGGCTCAGGAGTTCACGTCGTTGATTGCGTCGCAACGAGGATTCCAGGCGAACTCGAAGGTCATCACGACGGCCGACGAACTGCTCCAGGAGCTTGTGAACCTGAAGCGCTAGCAGCGCCGGATTACTGAATAGAGGGCGCTGGGCCATGAAAACGTCGGCTCAGCGTCCCTCCTTGAGATGCTCAGCGCTACGCCGGTAGTGAAGCGATATTCACCGGCATTTGAACGCCGCACCCGATCACTGATACATCACGGTGAACACGGTGTGTCACCAAGTAGTAGGTCGAGAAGACCAATGGTCGGTGCAAATCAGTCTCACCACGCAGGAGATTCTCGGCGGTGCCGATCGAACCAACCAGGCGAATACACGACGAATCTATGGATAGAAAAAACGGACCAAGGAAGGCCCACAAGTGATAATCGTTTCTCGATTGAATGGACATGAGTTCGCATTGAACTCGGCCAGAATAGAAAAGGTTGAGGAAACTCCCGACACCATTATTACGCTTATCAACGGCACCAAATTTGTCGTTGAGGAAAGCGTCCATACGGTTATAGAGCGCATTCGCGCCTACCACGCCTCCGTCATCGTCGCGGCAGAGGAACTGTCCGGCCGAGCAGTTTCCCGAGCCCATCTGCAACTGGTCGTTGCACCGTCTGAGGAGTCGTAGTCATGGACGTATTCACCCTCGTCGGGATCATTTTGGCATTCGCGGCGGTATTCGGATCGATGGTCATGGAAGGTGGCAATCCAATGTCCATCGTCTTGATCCCACCGATGCTGCTCGTCTTCGTCGGAACCTTCGGAGTTGGAATGGCCTGCGGGCTCAAGCGCGACACCCTCAGTGGTTTGAAGTCGGTGAAGGACGCTCTTCTCACGAAGACGCACCCTCCCGAGGAGATCGTGAAGGCCATCGTCGGATTCGCTGAACTTGCCCGTCGCGATGGCTTGTTGGCCCTCGAAGAGGCCACCAAGACGATCGACGATCCGTTTCTCAGGAAGGGTATCCAGCTCGCGGTCGACGGCACCGACCCGGACGAGATCTACGAGATCATGGAGGCGCAGATCAAGTCGCGGAAGGTTCAGGACAAGGCGGGCGCCAAGTTTTTTGCCGACATGGGCGGTTTTGCTCCGACCCTGGGCATCATCGGTACGGTGCTCGGCCTTGTGCACGTGCTGGAAAACCTCTCGGAGCCGGCCAAGCTCGGGCATCTCATCGCAGGTGCGTTCGTGGCAACGCTTTGGGGTGTGCTCACGGCGAACCTGTTGTGGCTGCCCATTGGCAACAAACTGGCGCGCGTTGGAGCCGTGAACGCCCACCATATGGAGCTGATCATGGAGGGCGTTCTCTCGGTGCAGGCCGGGGCCAACCCGCGTATCGTCGAGCAGAAGCTTCTTTCGTTCCTGAACGATGACGAGCGACCTGATGAGTCAGCCAAGGCCGCGTAACCCATGGCCAGGCGCCAGAGGCACGAAGAACACGAGGAACACGTAAACCACGAACGTTGGCTCGTTACCTATGCCGACATGATCACGCTCCTCATGGTGCTGTTCATCGTGCTGTTCGCGATGGGTCAGACCGATCTCGCAAAGTACAAGAAGTTGCGCCAGAGCCTCGCCACGGGATTCGGTGGCCCTGACAAGATGGCGCTGCTCGACGGCGGCCAGGGCATCGAAGAAGGCGGCGCCTCGCCGGTAGGGATCGTTCCCTCAGAGATCGCCGCCAGAGCCGCGCTCACGACCCTCGAGGGTCGCGCCGCCGCATGGAAGATCGAAAAGGCGAAGCTGGAAGAAGCGGCGAGGGCGCTGAAGGAATCGCTGCAGGGAGCGAAGAACGCTCACCTGATCGACGACTCGCAAATCAAGGTCACCGTCACTTCACGCGGGCTCATCATCACCATTTCCAGTGACGTCGTGCTTTTCGCTCCCGGATCAGCAACGCTGCAGGGCGGGGGTCAACGCATTCTCGACCGGATCGCTTCGCAACTGTCGGCCATGCCGAACCCGATCACCGTCGAGGGACACACCGATGACGTTCCGATCTCAGGCACTTATCCTTCGAACTGGGAACTCTCGACCGCTCGCGCATCGTCCGTGTTGCGCTCCTTCATCGAGCGACATGGTCTCCCGGCGTCGCGCGGAAGTGCTGCCGGCTATGCCGACCAACATCCAATAGCGTCCAACGACACAGCGGAGGGCCGCACGAAGAACCGCCGGGTCGAAATCGTTCTCGTCGCCTCCGTCTCGGATCCAAACGTCGATTCGCCCGATGCCGTGGCTGCGGCGGCCGCCGCCGAACCCGCTGACCTTTCAGGAATCGGTGCGGGGGACCCGCAGACGGTCGGCAAGCGAACCGGAGCCGATCACACGGGCGCAACTGGATCGAGCGACACCGCTACCGGCGACCCGTCGACGCCCGCAACATCTGAGGACCTGCACTTCATACCCATTCCGGAGTTGTCCCCGACGTCCCAGGTCCAGACGAAGCCGGCTTCACTGACGCGGTCGGCCCCCAAGACAGAACCTGACGGAACAACCGGGAAAGAACTCATCATCTCTCCGCCGGTGAAGCCGATCGCTTAAGCAAGGACCGGCACTCGGCCGAACTGCTGGGGCACGTATCCGCGCTCCAAATCCGGTCAGTGGCAGGGCAAAGAAGAAATCAGTTCCAACAGAGCTCACAGCAACCGCCTCACCAAGCACAGACCAAACCCACCGAAGCCACAAAAGGAGAGGACCAGAACATGGCAAAGACGAAGAAGGAAGCGGCCGCTCCCGATGGCGAGGCCCCGGAAAAGGCCCCGAAGAGCAAGAAGAACATCGCGCTCGTGGTTGTCGGGGCACTAGCCGTATTCGTGGCCGGAGGAAAGCTCATGGGCGGCCCAACCGAGACGAAGACCGTCATCAAGATCGTATCGACGACCACAACAATTCCGGCTGGCGAGGTCGTGGCATTGGACGCAATCACGTTGAACCTGGCCGACGGACACCTCTTGAAGGTTGGCATCGGCTTTCAACTCGAGTACGAGAACGCAGCCGCCGGCGGTGGCCACGAGGCCGCTCCTGCCGCTGACTCGAGCGACCCGACGAAGGGATATGCAAAAGCGCTCGACGTGGTGATTGACGAGCTGAGCAAACATACGATGGCGGATCTGTCGGGATCGGGTCGAAGCGCTGCGAAGGCCCAGCTGGTGAAACGTTTGAAGCGGGTCACCCACGGCCATATCGAAGACGTGTATTTCCACCAATTTGTCATGCAGTGACGTAAGACCCCCCTTTCCCACCCGCGGAGGAAATTGCCGGGACCGGTCATGTTCGGTTGTGAGCGGCCGATCAGCGTGGAGTGCCACCAACACAAACACCCAAACAAGCCAAGGTTGTTGCGTACGACTTCATGCGGCCCAACAAGTTCAACCGCGATCACGCCCGTTCGCTTCAGTTGGTCGGCGAGACGTTCGCGCGCCAGTTCGCCACCATGTTGTCGACGACTGTCCGGACCTCGTCGTTGGTGACATTCACAGAGGTGGTCCAACATACCTATGACGAATACGTACGTGACATTCCCAGCCCAACGTACCTGGCCATGATCACGACCGAACCGCTCGCAGGCTTGTCACTGCTTCATGTGCCCTTACCCGTCATGATGACGATCATCGATCGGCTGCTCGGCGGAACGGGCAACGGGAACCTTCCGAACCGACCCCTGACCGACATCGAACTGGCGCTCGCCCAAACCCTGATGGGCCGCCTGCTCCGAGAGTTGGCGTTGGCATTCGAGTCACTCGTGGCGATCCAGCCCGCTCTCGCCCACCAGGAATCGAACCCGCAATTCACACAGATCGCGTCGGCAAACGACACCGTCGTCGTACTGTCTTTCGATATTCGGGTGGCAGGCAGTTCCGGTGTTCTTTCGATCTGCATTCCCTTCTCGCTCATCCAACCCGTGCTCGAGGGCGCGGTCGGCGGGTTCGCGAGGACCGGGCGATCCGATGTGGATACCCAAGCGGTACAGCGGGCCCTTCGGGCCACCCTGGACACGACGAAGCTTCCGGTAGTCGTCCGCTTCAATCAGATCGAGTTGCTTGCTGGCGACATCGTTGATCTGAGACCCGGCGACATCGTGCCGCTGACGCATCCCGTAGGTGCACCTCTGCATGTGACGATCGGCAATGTCGCCCAGTTTCAGGCCAAACCAGGACGGCGCGGTCGAAGACTGGCATGCGTTGTCGTTGACGAATTGAACAACAACCATAAGGAAGTCGCCCCATGAGCACGATGACAATTCCCAACGAAGTGATCTCCCATTTGGAATCTGCGACCACTGCACTTACCCGGCAGCTTTCCGCCGGCTCCGGTTGGACCATAGAAGCCGAGGTGGCACCGACCGAGATCGACGGTAGCCGCGTCGTGGTGGCCATGCTGGCCGACGATGTGCGCATTGCCCTCATGATGATGTCTCCGTTCGCCCGCGGTCTGATTGTCGGACCCCCTCCAGCTGATTCGCTGGAAGAAGCATTAGAGCTGGGTTTTGCTGCCGCCGCGAGGGTTCTTGAGTCGGTCCTCGGCCGCACGCTGACCCTAGGCACGCTTACCGAATCGACTCCCGACGAGGCCGTCAGGTCGATGGGAGGAGCGACCATTTCATTCCGCCTACTCGATGGCGATAACCACGTTGCGTCATTCGTGATCGCGACATCGTTCGACATCACCGTGGAGCCGGAAGTCGAGACTCCGGTGTTCGATCAGATTCCCGAAGGTTCGGCCCCGCTCGCCCATCATCCGGTGTCGATGTTGGCCGACGTCGAGATGGGTGTCACCGTCGAACTCGGCCGCGCGAAATTGTCGGTCGCAGAGATCCTGAGCCTCACGATCGGATCGGTCATCGAACTGGACCGACTGGCCGGCAGCCCGGTGGATGTGCTCGTGAACGGGACCCTTATCGCCCGGGGCGAGGTCGTCGTCATAGATGAGGAGTTCGGGGTTCGGGTCAGCGAGGTCCTGGGGTACGAGCCGGATCGGGCGCGGCGGTAACCGCCATGGCCGACCAATCAATTGCGATGGCTTTGGTTCGACTGGTCGTCGCAGTTGTTGTCGTCATCGGGCTCCTTCTGCTCATCGCGAAATTGACCCGTCGTGTCGGGATACGGGCTGACGGTTCCGCCGGTCCAGCGATCCGCATGGTCAGCCGGCAACCGTTGGGCCGCAACGCCTCGATCGCGGTTGTTCGCGCCGGCGACCGGACCCTGATTCTCGGCGTGACCGATCATTCGGTCACCTTGCTGTCCGATCAGAACAGCGTCGATTTTCCCGACCAGAGCCTGAACCCGAGACCGCTACGAGACCCGAGTGCCGGCGGCGGCGGTCCTGTCAACGACCCGGAATCTCCGGCCGGCTTCATGGCAAAGCTTCGCGAACGTACGATTCGGAAGATCTGAGCATGAGCGATACATCATCATTTCGCCGTTATGCGCGGCTCCTCGGCATGCTGATCGCGATGCTGAGCCCGATGCTCTTTGCCTCGTACGCCCGCGCTCAGACGCAGCCAACCACGACGATCGCAACGACGCCGCCTCCGGCGACCACCATCGCTCCCTCGACCCCACCCACAACGCGACCGGGCGCGTCAGGAGCAACCAGCACAAGACCGACGACAGCCGCCGGCGCACCGGCAGCAACGCAACCGGCCAACGGTGCGCCGACAACGACACCGGCACAGACGAACCAGCGCACGGCTAACACTCCAAACAATGCCGGCGTGTCCGGTCAGACTCCGTCGACCATTGACCCGGGCGTCCTGGTGTTCGACAATCCCGTGCCCGCGGCCGACTCCAACAGCGTCTCGATCACGATCGGAGACCCGTCCAAGCCAAGTCAGAGCGTCCTCATCATCTTGTTGTTGACGCTTCTCTCGGTGGCCCCGTCGTTGTTGATCCTCCTCACCAGCTTCACCCGAATTGCCATTGTGCTTTCACTGGTCCGAAACGCTGTCGGCCTCCAGTCAATCCCACCGAACCAGGTGATTGTCGGGTTGGCCCTCTTTCTGAGCCTCTTCATCATGCGGCCGACGTTCGAGAAGATGAACACCGATGCGCTTCAACCCCTCCTCAAGAACGAAATCTCGCAGGGCGACGCCTACAAAGCGGCGCTCACCCCTCTGCGTGAGTTCATGCTCAAACAGACGGGCAAGAAGGAACTCAAAATGATGATGACGATCTCCAAGGAGGCAAAACCGAAAACACCGAACGACGTGAGTACCGCCACACTGATCCCGGCGTTCATTCTCTCCGAGCTCCGGATCGCGTTCATCATCGGCTTCATCGTGTTCATTCCGTTCCTGGTGATCGACCTGATCGTCAGTTCGAGCTTGATGTCGATGGGCATGATGATGCTTCCGCCGGTGGTGATTTCGCTTCCGTTCAAGCTATTGCTGTTCGTCCTGGTCGACGGCTGGTCGCTGGTCGTGAGATCTCTCATTACGAGCTTCCATTGAGGGGCGACGACTGATGACCTTCATCCTCGGAATAACCGATCAGCAGGTCGTGAACATCACGGTCCAGCTTCTCATGGTGACGGCAAAAGTAAGCGCGCCCATTTTGCTCGCAAGCCTCACAGTCGGCTTCGCCATGTCTCTCATCCAATCCGTGACCCAGTTGCAGGATGCGACGCTGGCATTTGTGCCGAAACTCATCGCGGTTGCCCTGGTCATAGTGATCGCCGGCAACTGGATGCTCCACGAACTCGTCGGGTTCACCCAGGCCCTCTTCGATCTGATCCCGTCGCTCCTGCAGAACGACTAAATGCATGCGACTGGACCTTGCCACACCCACGCTGGTCGCCTACCTCCTCGCCATGTCGCGTTGTGTGGCATGGCTCGTCGTGGCCCCACCGTTCGGGACCCGCCTCATTCCCCTTACGGTGAAGATCGGACTCGCTGGAGCGATAACGGTTGCCGCGGGTCCTCAGCTGGCTCCCGCCACGGTGAGGCTCGACACCCTTTCACTAATGACCGCCGTGGTCGTCCAGGTTCTGGTCGGATTGGCTCTGGGCTTTTTTGCGCTTCTGATTCTCACGGCGATCCAAGCGGCGGGCAGCATGATCGACCTCTTCGCCGGGTTCACAATGGCCCAGGTATACGACCCGATGTCAGGCGCCGGAGCGAGCGTATTCGGTCGCCTGTATCAGCTTGTCGGCACGACGATTCTCTTCGCGACCGGCGGTCATCTGATCTTGGTACGCGGTTTTCTCACGTCCTTCAAAGCCGTGCCGCTCGACCGGCTTGTCACCGGCGAAGCCAAGATGATCACCGACCAACTCGGCCTGTTCATTCTTGCGGCGTGTGAAATCGCGGCCCCTGTTCTCGCCGCCATGTTCCTGGCGGAAGTTGCGCTCGGTCTGCTGACAAGAGCCGCGCCGCAACTCAACGCACTGCAGCTTGGGATGCCGCTGAAGGCTCTGCTGGCCCTCCTCCTGACCGGACTGGCGATCCCGCTGCTTCCGGCCATCATTCCAAATCTCGTGCGGGACGTCGTGCGGGCCGGCCGAATGCTTACCGGACAATGACGAGCCGGTACTCGCGTCGCTGGAGGTGATCTATGGCAAAGAGCGACCGCACCGAAGCGCCAACCCCGAAACGCAAACGCGATGCCCGTAAGAAGGGTCAGATCGCGAAATCACCCGACCTCGTCACCTGGCTGCAGGTCCTTGTCGCGACGTACGCGATCTCGACCACCATGTCGATGGGATACAAGACACTGCAGGACACCATGGACGGAGTCTCACGCCTCACGACCACACCCGACACACGAGGCGCAACCCAGCTTCTCGGCACCGCGCTCTTTGGCGGACTGATGGCCGTCGCCCCGCTGTGCGGGTTTCTCCTGCTGACCGCACTCGTCGCCAACTTCGCCCAGACGGGTCTCGCGATCACTCCGAGGAAGTTGAAGCCCTCGACCGAGAAGATCAACCCGATGAAGGGGATCAAGCGTCTCCTGTCGAAGCAGGGGGCATGGGAAGCAACCAAGGAAGCAGCCCGCGCCAGTGTATTGACCGCCGTCGCCTTCGGACCCATGCGGACCGTCACCAGCCAACTCGTCAACCAGGACGGCCCGCTCCGGTCGACGATCGCCATCGTGGGCGCGTCGTGCGTTCATCTGGCCCGCAACGTCGCCTATGCCGGCATCGGGATAGGTTTCCTCGACTTCGCGGTTCAGAAACGGAGAATCATCAAGTCGCTGAAGATGACCAAGCAGGAAGTCAAGGACGAGTATCGACAGAGCGAAGGCGACCCGCAGACCAAGGCAAAGCGGAGGGCCCAGGCCCTTGAGTTGAGCAAGAACCGAATGATGGCTGATGTCAAGTTCGCCACCGCGGTCGTCGTCAACCCGACCCACGTCGCCGTGGCCGTCGTGTACGAACGATCGACGGGCGCTCCGAGGGTGCTCGCCAAAGGCACCGGAGATCTCGCTCAGAAGATTCGCGAGGAGGCCGAGCGCCACAACATCACAATCGTGCGAAACGTCGCCTTGGCCCGCGCCCTGCATGCGGTCTGCGAAGTGGGCGAACAGATTCCGGCTGAACTCTACGAGGCGGTCGCCCGTCTCCTGGCCTTCGTGATGTCGATACAGAAACGCAACACCCTCGGCGGTCCGCTCACGATGTCGGGCCCGTCGTTTATTCCCCCTGAACTAGCGCAGCTTCCGGAACCTACGGCCGATCGGAGAAGTGGAGCCAGGAGGGCACCGAGACGACGAAGGCCAGGAGGGCCCAAGACGTAACGAGGGCTGATGAAATCCAACCGGCTGGCACAAATTGGCGTCCCTGCCGCGATCGTATCGATCGTCGCGGTGATGGTGGTGCCACTTCCAGCCACCGTGCTCGACTTCCTCCTCGTGATCAACCTCGCGATCGCGGTGATGATCCTGCTGGCAACGATGTTCGTCCAGAAGGCGTTGGAATTCTCGGTGTTTCCCTCGGTGCTGCTCGTCGCCACGCTGTTTCGTCTGGCATTGAACGTTGCTTCCGTGCGACTTGTGCTCTTGAAGGGCAACGCCGGCAAGGTGATCGAAGCGTTCGGCCATGTGGTCATCGGCGGATCCGTTGTTGTCGGTCTCGTGGTCTTTCTCATTCTCGTGGTGATCCAGTTCGTGGTCATCACGAACGGTGCCGGTCGCGTCGCTGAGGTCGGGGCAAGATTCACCCTCGATGCCATGCCGGGTAAACAGATGGCAATCGACGCCGACCTCAACGCCGGCGCCATCACCGAGGACGAAGCGAGAAACCGCCGACGCGAGGTCTCCGCCGAAGCCGACTTCTACGGTGCCATGGACGGAGCGTCGAAGTTCGTCAAGGGCGACGCGATCGCCGCCATCATCATCACCGCGATCAATCTGATCGGTGGTTTCATCGTCGGCGTGTTGCAGCGCGGCATGTCGATCTCCGACGCCATGAGCCACTATTCGCTGCTTACCGTTGGCGATGGCCTCGTCTCGCAGATTCCTGCTCTGTTGATCTCCATCGCTTCCGGCTTGATCGTAACCCGGGCGGCCACCGAGAACGATTTGGGTACCGATCTTCTCCAGCAGTTCGGACGGCAGGCCCGAACGTTGAAGATTGCCGCCGGAGCTATCGCCACGATCTCACTGATGCCGGGCCTGCCGAAGATTCCGTTCTTTACGGTGGCCGGTCTGTTGTGGTTCGGTTCCACCCGGATCGCCAAGGTAATCGTGGACGTCCCGGGCGACGCGCCCATCGAACTGCCGGCCGCCCGAAGCGAATCACCGTCCGATCTCGTCAGCGAGATGCGGCTCGAACCGCTCGAACTTGACATCGGCTACGGCCTGATGGACCTGGTTGACCCCAACCGTGGCGGCGATCTGCTTGACCGCGTCAAGGCCCTGCGTCGCAAGACCGCGATGGAACTCGGCATCGTGCTGCCACCCGTGCGCACCCGCGACAGCGTCTCGCTGTCGGGGAGCGCTTATGAGATCAAGGTGCACGGCGTCACGGTCGGAAACGGCGAAGCCCCTCCTGGAGTGTCGCTCCTGCTGGGTTCGTGTCCGCCGCACATTCCGGGCCGCCCCACGACAGATCCCGTTTTCGGTATGGAGGCCTACTGGATTCCGGCCGAGTTCGCATCACAGGCCGAACTGTCGGGAGCGACCGTCATCGACCGTGGATCGGTCATCACGACACACCTCGCGGAGGTCATCCGTAACAACGCATCACGGCTCCTCAGCCGCCAGGACGTGAAGCTCCTGGTCGATGGTGTCCGGGCGTCGGACCCCGCGGTGACTGAAGAACTGGCAGCGGTCTCCATCTCCCTGGCCGAAGTCCAGCGGGTACTGCAGTCGCTCCTTGAGGAAGGGGTTGCCATCCGCGACCTGATCCGCATTCTCGAAGTCATGTCGGAGCGCGGTCGGGTCACGAAGGATCCGGAAGCTCTCGTCGAAGCCGTGCGTTCCGCCCTGGGGCCCGCAATCTCCGCTCCTTTGGCCGACCGAGGCACGCTGTCGGTTCTCACCCTGGAGCCGTTGGTCGAGCGCATGTTGCTCGACGGCGTCCGTCCTGGTGAGAACGGTTCGTACCTCACCGGCGATGCCGCGACGCTCGAGCGACTCGTGTCACGCGTCGCCGCCCTCGTCACGGAGATCGAAAATCGCGGGGCTCGGCCGGTTCTCGTCTGCAGCGGGCCGCTCCGTCCGGCATTGCGCAAGCTTCTCCGGGGCGCCGCCCCACATCTTCCGGTTCTGGCGTACGCCGAGCTGGGAAATCAACTAACCATCGAAACCGCAGGAGTTGTTGGTCTTGACCACTACGCAGAAGTTTGAGGGACCCGAAATGGTGGCGCTTCTCGATGAAGTGCACGCCACGCTCGGACCCACCGCACGGGTGATCTCCGCCAACCGCTGCCGCAGCGGAGGGCTGGCGGGATTCTTCGCACGCGAGTCATTCGAGGTGACCGTTGAGGTGCCGGATGAGGGCCGGGGAGAGCCGACGGTGCCGACGGTGACGACGGTGACGACGGTGACGACCGGCCACAAACGCAAGCGTTCGGGTAACTCCGCCGCGGTCGGCACGCCTCCAGTCGGCTCAGTCGGCTCGGCCGGCTCGACTATCACCATTGACCCCGATGGGGGCCGCAGCGTCCTGGAACAACTGATTGAAGCGGCCGATCGGGCGGACGAGATCACATCCGCTGCACCCAAAGCTTTGCAGAAGCGCAATCCGACCGATGTTGCTTCGACCGGGTCGAAACAGTCACCGAGGCGCCGGGTCCGGTCCGACGACTTCGCGACAGTTCTGGGTCGAGCGGAATCCGAGCAGGCGATCACGGCTATCACCGGCGGTCGAGCCAACAACGACAATGCTCCCGCCGCGTCAACCTCCGGAGGGTATCCGAACGGATCGCTGACACGCCGTATGTTCCGACGCCAGACCAACCAGCGCCGGGCACAGGGTCCGGTGGACCGCATCATCGATCTGGCATCTCTGGAAGGTGCCGAGGTCACCTCGTCGTTGGCCCCATATGCAACATCGTCTCGTTCCGACATCTCCGTGTTCACCACCCCCGAACCGGCCGGTCGATACACTCCACGGGGAGACGTGCGTGCAGACGACCTCGCGGCCCTCGGTGTGCCGACCCAATGGCTGACCGGAGCAATCAACGGTCGGGTTCTCATCGATAGCATCTTGAGCCGCATCGCGACGCCTCCCCCGATCGTCCACGCCCCCGGCACGATCCTTGCCTTCGTAGGCGAAGGCCAGATGTGCCTGAACACCGCGCGGGCCGTGGCCATCGCACTGAAACAGGATCCGGCGAACTGCGTCTTTCTTTCACCCGGCGAACGCCCGTCGGACAAGCAGTGTGTTCACATCAGAGCGATTGATGAGCTTTCAACGCGACGCACAGCTTGGGTTCAGGAGGACCATGTGACGGTGGTCGCAATCGACGCAGGGTTCGGACGCGCTGACGTCGCCTGGGGACGCCACGCCATCTCCGTGCTCCACCCGAGCCTGCGATGGGGCACCGTTTCGGCCACCCGCAAGGTCGAAGACATTTTCGGCTGGGCGCGAGGAATCGGGGGGCTCCACGCCCTGGCGGTGAACGCGATGTCTGACACGGCCACTCCTGCGGCGATTCTCTCCGCCGGTGTGCCTGTGGCCCGGATCGACGGACAGGTTGCCTCGACGGAACTGTGGCGAAGACTCATCGATGACCGGCTCGCCGAAGCAGCAACGAGGCGAACCCCCGACCTCATCGCCACGTGAGCGGCTACACGAGGATCTCGGCGAGCCTGATCCTGACCCTCGTCGTCTGGCTCCCGATGGCCATCTCATCCGTCCAGCACGACCGGGTCGATTCGGTGAACACCGCGCTGCGGTTTCTCATCGTTTTTACGTTGGCGCGTACCGCCATGCGCGGCATCGACCGACTTATCCGCGTCTATACCGAGCGCAACGGCACGATGGTCGCGAAAGGAAACCCGCCCTTCGACGTGACCGGTCTTTCGCTCGTCGCCGACTCTTCCGACATTGCGCGTCGACGGACGGACCTTTCGGAGGGAGGGAACCGCGTCCAGGACCCGGTGAACGTCGGCCACGGTGGCATCCAGCCGGCCCGATCGGACCGCTGATCTCCGGAGCCGCAACGCACAATCGAAACCCTGCGGTCAACACATTCGTACGAGATCACGACCCGGCGTGCGTGATCGGGTCCCGGCTTTCGTGGTGCGCGACACGGATCCCGCGCAGGTTCGGCGCCGTACGACACTGAACTGGCGGCCGCAATCAGCGGTCGTCGTAGCTGTCGAGTAGCGGGGCTCGGCGAATGCTGCCACCGGCGGTCGTTCCCTGGAACGGCAGGCCGGGGTACACGAATGAACGGCCCAACTCGTCGTGGGCAACTTCCGAGTGAAACCCCCGGGCCGCGAAGTGCGGATCGGCCATCACGTCTTCGGGTGCATTGAGTATGCCAACTGACAATCCGCGGGCTTGCCCCCCGGTGAAGAAGTCCCGGGCCGGTAAGCGCTCGGCGACGAACCGGAGCGCCTCCCGGCCCGCGCCGAAGATAGCTCCGGCTTCCGGGTTCGAGCCCAACTCGCTCAGGTGCACTCCGCCGCGTTCGATGCCCATCTCGAGGAAGAATGTCTCCTGATAGTCATCGGCCAGGTCCAGATCGCGCAGCCAGCCGAGCAGCGCTTCGAACTCGCGTTTCGCCCGAGGGGGGACGCCGGTGTGCACGATCCGGCCATCAGCTGCGGTTGCCAATGATGCCGTACTCGGACGGACGGCGGCATGACGACAGGTCTGGCGCTGCACGGTCGCTTCGGCGACCAGCCACTCGTAGCTCCCAGCCTCGGTGGTGATGTTGACCGCCGCGTTGATGTTCACATCGATGAACTGGCCCCGACCCGACACGTCGCGGTGGACCAGTGCCGTGAGCGTGGCCAACACGGCGTACAGACTTCCGGTATGGAACGCCTGGTGGCCGCTTCCGGCGACCGGGGGCAACGAATGGTCGTCGTATCCGCAGTTCCAGGCAATCCCCCCGCTCGCCATCAGTGTGATGTCGGAAGCGGGTTCCAAGCTCCGGGGGCCGCTACTGCCAAACGGTGTGACCGCAGTCCAAACCAACCGGGGGTACTCTGCGCGCATATTATTCTGATCAATACCCAACGACGTGAGCTGGCCAGGAGTCTCCGCCTCCAGCACCACATCGGCGGTGGCTATCAGCTCGAGAAGTCGGGTTCGCCCGTCGACGGTTTCAAGATCCAGGACGACACTGGCCTTGGAGGTGTTGTAATGCCAGAACCACAGGCTCCGTTCAGGCCCGGCGAAATCGTCGAGGAAGGGTTCATATGCGCGCGTATTGTGCCCTCCCGGAGGTTCGACCAGGATGACTTCTGCGCCGAAGTCAGCCATGAGTTTTCCGGCGAACGAGGCGGATTCGCTGGCCAACTCCACCACCCGAACGCCGTCGAGAAATCCGTTCATATGATTCCTCCGGCTCGCAGATCGGCGATCTCGTCGCCCGACAGGCCGAGCAGGGAGCCGAAGACGCGATCATTGTCCTCCCCGAGAAGCGGCGCGCCGTCGGTCATCGTCCAGTCGGTGGAAGACAGATGCACCGGCAGGCCATCGACCCGCACGCGTCCCATCTCCAGATGTTCGACTTCGGGCCAGAGGCCCCATGCGCTGGTGTTCACGTCGTTGTCTATCCGGTCCACCGGACGGGCCACTATCGATGCCGGCACGCCGCGCGCCACGAGCGCCGCAGCCAGGTCCGACCGGTCACCGCGACGGGTCCAATCCGTCACCGCTGCGTCGAGGTCGTCTTCGTGGAGCAGTCGCCCCGCCAGATCGTCAAAGCGCGGATCAGAGATCCCCGACAACTCCTCGATGATGCGCCATTGCTCATCGGAGTGACAGGCGATTGCCACCCAGTTGTCATCGCCTGTTGTATCGCCGTGCCGTGGTGCGGTGTCTAGGCAGCGGTAGATTCCATGGGGGGCCATGGCCGGGTGTTGGCTGCGATTCGAGTTGGGGAAGCCTTCGCGTCGGAGCGGTCGATTGTTGACGGTCCCGTCGAGCACCGCCGGTCCGATCATTGTCGCTCCCGCTTCGGTGCATGACATGTCGATCCACTGACCGGCACCGGTCCGGTTGCGGTACAGCACTGCCGAGAGTACGGCCATAGCCATGAACGAGGCACCATGATGATCCATGTACGAGAAGCCGTAACCGGCCGGGCCGTGGCCGGCCAGACCCGAACTGAAGGAAAGCCCGCAGCAAGCCTGCACGATCGGACCCCACGTCTTGTATGCGCGGTAGGGGCCCTGCTGACCGAACCCGCAGTTCGAAACGTAGATGATGTCGGGTTTGATCGCCCGGAGCTGTTCCCAGCCGAACCCCATCCGGTCGAGCACACCGGCGGCGAAGTTCTCCGTGACCACGTCTGAGACAGCAATAAGCTCGCGTAGCAATTCCTTGGCGCGCTCAGTCCGTAAATTGAGCGTAATACCGAGCTTCCCGACGTTGTGGTTGTTGTAGCCACCACCGAGTTCGTTGCCCCGGCGCTCGTCGACGTACGGTGGAAGACCTCGAAGCAGGTCCCATCGCCCTTGTGCGACGGGGTCCTCGATCCGGATGACCTCGGCCCCGAACGCCGCCATCCACTTCGTCGCCCCGGCACCGGCGAGCTGGCCGGTGAAGTCACAGATTCGTAGGTGACCGAGGGCGGTTGGCCTCGTTGGGTCCGACCCGGCGGGTGACATCGGACCGGGTGCGGTTACCACGGCATCTGCACGCCACCGTTGGCGCGCAGAATCTGTCCGGTCATGAAGCTCGACACGTCTGCTGCGAGATAGAGCACGAGATGGGCCTGATCCTCCGGGAGCCCGGCCCGCTTGATCGGACTCGATGCTGACATGGCCTGCACGATTGCGGCTTTGCGCACGGGATCCTCGGTGCCGTCGGGGTTCATGAAATGCCGATTCGTCATGTTCGACATGGTGAAGCCCGGCGCGACAGCGTTCACTCTCACGGGAGCGATCTCATGGGCCAGCGTCTTCGTCATCATGGCCACGGCGGCCTTCGTCATTGCGTACACCCCAACGGTGGGGGCGGGTTGGTCGATCGCCGCCGACGCGAAGTTGATGATGCTGCCACTCCCCTGTTCTCGCATGACGCGTCCCGCCGCCTGGCAGCCGAAGAACACGCCACGGAGGTTGATGCCGAAGAGGTGATCGAGATCGCTCTCGGAGACATCAAGCAACATCTGGTTCCTGATGACCCCGGCGATATTGCCCATGACATCAAGGCGACCGTGGTCAGCGGTAACGGCCGCTATGGCCGCGTCGACTTCGGCTTTCTCTACGACGTTGACGCGTCGGGCGTTTGCGGTTCCGCCGTCAGCGGCTATCGCCTCGGCGGTTGTGGTGGCCGCCATTTCGTCTACGTCAAGACACCAGACGGTCGCTCCAGCCGCCGCAAGCAACTGGGCACTCGCGCGTCCTATCCCGCTTCCCGCTCCGGTGATTACAGCTACTCGGCCGGTCAGGTCGTAGGCGGCAAAGGGATTCATGTGGGTTCCTTGGGTTTCGGCATGAGTTTCTGGAGAACGGATCCAATGGCGGCGGCGAGTGTGCGGTGACCTTCATCGTTCGGGTGGACACCATCGCCGAGCATCGGGGCCGGAAGCAAATCCCCGCCGGGCAGTAGGTGAAGACAGTCATCGCCGGAACTAATACGTGCGCTGACTACATGTTCCATTGCGGTACGGAGATCATGGAGCGTGGCCCCAAGTCGGTTGGGCTGCGACTCGGCGTCGGGTCGGGTCACCGGGCTCACGAACAGGATCGGCGTCGCGACATGGGCCGAACGGACGATATCCAAGAACGCCTCGAGGTTCGCCTGCATCTGCCGAACCGAGTGGGGAATGCGGGTCCAGCAGTTGGTACCGTGCGACAGCGTGATCGCATCCGCGTTGAGCTTGGCCAGGTGCTCAGCGCTTACCGTTTCACCACGTGCCGAGCCGGCGAAGCCGAGGTTCACGGTATCGAGACCGACGGTACGGCCTACGATCGCCGGCCACGATCCCGAAGGCCCGGAAGCGATCCAGCCCTCGGCGATCGAGTCGCCGTAGCAGAGCCAACGCGGCTGCGGTGGAGCCGGTATCACTCCTTCTGCGGCGTCGACGGAAAGAACCTCGGGCTTCATACCTTCGGGGAGATACACGATCGACCGTCGGTCGCGCTGACCACGGAAGACGACCCGGCCTTCACCGAGTACGGCCGGCTGTTCCTCCACCACGACCGCGTCGACAACGTGGGTGAAGCTCAGCCCGGCACCGGCCCCCCGATAACCGAGGTCATCGGTGAATGTGCGGTAGTGCAGGGTGACCGGACCCTCCCCGACCCACTCAACCCGGACGCCCACCGGGAGTTGGGCGCTCTGCCAGGTGTCGATCGGAAGGCGGGCGAAGTCGGCCGGATCCTGGCGCGGGTAGGGCACGCCCTGACCGGCCGCAAAGGCCACACCCCGAAGGAACGAGCTCGTGGCCGCGAGCGTCACAACCCATCCATCGGATAGGGGAACTTGGCCGCCACACCGCCATCGACCGTCAACACCTGGCCGCTCACGTAACCCGCGAGATCGCTTGAGAGGAAGAGAAGAGCTCCGGCGATGTCAGATGGTTCGGCCACACGTTGCAACGGGGCGTTGGCGGCCGTGCGCTGCCTACCCGGCTCTCCCAGGTACGCGCTCACCCGTGGCGTCCAGACCACACCCGGGGCCACCGCGTTGACACGTACCCCGCTCGGACCGAGTTCGAGGGCGGCGCTCTGCACAAGCGAGATGAGCCCGGCCTTCGCCGCCCCGTAGGCGGCGTGACGCGGCGCGCCGCTCTTGCCGCTGATCGACGCCACGAACGTCATCGACCCGCCACCGTTGTCGACTATTCGTTGCCCACCCAACTGCACGGCCAGAAACGCGTGACGCAGCACGATGTCGTGGTGCCAGTCCCACTCCGAGTCGGGGAGCGTCAGCAGGTCGCCGTAATGCGCCATCCCGATGATGTCGATGACGCCCCGGATACCACCCTCGCCGGAGAGGGCGCGGTCAGCTTCATCGAACAAGCGCGTGGCATCCGCTCGCGTCGT
The DNA here is from genome assembly GCA_031383405.1 of Acidimicrobiia bacterium. Lineage (GTDB taxonomy): Bacteria > Actinomycetota > Acidimicrobiia > Acidimicrobiales > JANYDT01 > JANMZO01. Next base: position 31,875 of record JANMZO010000404.1, read on the forward strand.
GGCGTCACCGACACCGGCCACTCCGCCAACTTCGGAGGCGATGTCGTGAGCAAGACCCTCGTCGATGTCAACGCAGAAGCAGGTGGCCCCGGCACCGGCCAAGGCATGCGTCGCCTGACGGCCGATCCCCTGTCCGGCTCCCAGCACCACAAAGCCGCGTCCGTCGAGCCGAAGTCTTCCCTGATAGTCAGGGACCTTGGAGTCGTCAGTGCGGGTCACTGCCCAACCCCGGCTGAGGCGGGCTTGAGGCTCGCCTTCACACCCAATCGTTCGAGTTCAGGAATGATATGTGTACCTAGCAGCTCGATGGTGCGGAGGATCGACTCGTTACTCAACCGGCCGAATTGCACATAGCAGATGACCTCATCCACACCTAGTTCCGCGTAGTGCAGAAACTTCTTCAGACATCGGTCGGGATCACCGACGATGATCATGTCGGCGGCATCGAAAGTCGACACCTTGAAGTCGCCGTCCATCTGCGGTTTCAGAAGCGGAAAGATCGTGTCGCGCTCGGCCTGCGACACATGGGGTAGCTCCCACTCCATGGTGAACTCGGCGAGGTTCTTGTACCACCACCACACGGAGTCCCAGATGCCGTTCGCTTCGGCCTGGGCCATCGTGTCGGCGCAGTGCACGAGCGTGTACGCGGCCACCCTATTCGTGGTGACCCGCGTCAGAGGGGTCGGGTTGGCGGCCGCAAACCGGTACTGCTCAATCTGCAACGCCATCGACTCCAACGGCTGCATGATCGAAAACGAAAGCATTCCCAGGCCGAGTTCACCGGCGAGAGCAGCGCTCCCGGCCGTCGTCGCGGCCATCCAACACGGCGGATGCGGATCCTGCACGGGTTTCGGCGTGACCATGCGTCGGGGGAAGTCCAGGAACTCGCCGTGGAACTCGAAGTATTCGTCTTCCCACATGCCGACGACAGCTTGAATCGCCTCCTTCCACTGGTCCCGAGACCGTTCACGATCGACTCCGAAGGCCGTCTGCTCCATCGGGGTCGATCGACCGGTACCCCATTCGACGCGGCCGTTCGACAGGATGTCGGCCGTCGCCACCTTCTCCGCGACACGCATCGGGGGGGTGAACGCGTGCGGCATCAACGTGACGCCGAAACCGAGCCGGATCTGCTCGGTGATCTGGCTCAACGCGCCGATCAACACCTCCGGGGCCGGGCAGTGCGAACGCCCTTCGCGGAAGTGGTGCTCGACATGCCACGTCGTGTGAAACCCAAAGCTGTCGGCCAGCCGGATTTGTTGCAGGGCTTCGCGGTACGCCCGCTGTTCGGCCTGGCGCTGGCCGTGTGGATGCGGGCCGACCCACGGCTTCGGAACATCGATTTCGTAGAGCAGGTCAAGTTTCATACCGGGCTCACCATCGTTCCGGGGCGGGCGCCGGTTGAGGCCCCGTTGAGCCAGGTCGGTTCACCGGCGACGATCGTGGCCCGGAAGCCGGCCGGCGGTCGGGTGAAGCGCCAGGTGCCGTGAGGAACATCATGCGCGCGTATCTCCTGTCGCAACTCGATTTCATCGAGCGCGAAGACCGCGAGGTCGCCGGCCTTACCGACTTTGACTTCGCCCCGATCACTGAACCCGAAGAACCCGGCCGTGCGGCCGGTCAGGGAATGAACCGCTTCTTCAATCGTCAGCTGCGCCGTGTCGCGGACGTAGTGGGTCAACAGGTACACGTTCTGCCCCGCACCACAGAACAGCTGTAAATGGGCACCGCTGTCGTTGACATTCGTAATGGTGTTGGGGTCACGGAGTCCGGCCAGGACCGCGTCTTCGTCCTTCGCATCGGGCGTGCCGACCATCTGCGATCCGAGGCCATTGGCGAGGATCCACTCAGCCAGGGCGTCAGACGTGCCCCAACCGTTGCGATCGCCATACTCCTTGAGCGAGATGCCGACGGGTCCGACGCCGGTTTCGGAAATCGCCAGAATCAGTGACTCCGGACGGTCGACCCGTGCGGTGGTCGACTTCACCCGGTCCTCCCAGTCGTGGGGGGGGCCGGGCCGCCCCGCACGGACGGGGGGCCGCGCCCAAATGTTGTGGGGGGGGGCGGGGTGGGGTTTATTGAACACACGGGTGGGCTGGGGCCAGAAAGAAATAAAAA
>JANMZO010000467.1:0-13112 GCA_031383405.1 Acidimicrobiia bacterium
CCTGGCCGCTTCCAACACGATGGCGAGATGTTCCTTCAGCTGGGGTTGGCCGATGAACTCGGCCAGGTTGTGCGGACGCAGTCCCGGTTCGTGGCCGCGGTCGTTTGGTTCTTCGACGGCGGTCGCCGCGACGCTCATCGCCGGGTCCCAGCCAGGTGGGAGAGGGCCTCTTTCAGCAGCGCCGGAGCGTCGCCTTCAGCCGGAAGCGACCGCACCGCACTGCGAATTTCCTCGGGGCTGTAACCAAGCTCAGCCAACGCGGCACGAACGTCGTTGCGCGCATCGATCGGCTGGCGCGTGGCCGGCGAACCATCTCCAGCGGCTGCGATAGCGGCGCTGTAGTCATCGCCCGAGACCGCGAGCTTGCTCTTCAGTTCGATCAGCAGGCGCGCCGCAGTTTTCTTGCCGACGCCGGGTACCATCGTGAGCGCGTCGACGTCGTCGGTCGCGACGGCCGAACGGAGCGAATCGGGGCTCAGCGCACTGAGTATGGCCAGTGCCAGGGCCGGCCCCACACCGTGGGCACTCAAAAGCGTTTCGAAGAGCCGTCGCTCATCACGTGTCAAAAACCCGAACAGAATCATCGCGTCTTCGCGGATGTGTGTATAGACGTGGACGAACACGTCGGCTCCGAGTACTCCGAGTTGGCTCAGCGTTGGGGCAGCCATCGTCACGAGATAGCCAGTCCCACCCCCGACTTCGATCGTAACGGTTGAACCACTGCGGTCGATCAGGGTTCCGCGAAGAGATCCAATCATGACGTCATTCGCTTCCCGCCGATGGAACTCGCGACACGGGCGTTGCCGAACAGTGGGGCGGAATCGGAGCCGCCCACCGAATTCGCGACCCGCAGACCAGCGGGGACCGCTCCCCCGATGCTCGATGCAACGCGTCCGAACGGGGCCTGCCCGATGTGGTGAAGGGCCAGCGCCAACGCGTCGGCGGCGTCGGCCGGTTTGGGGATCTCAGCCAGCGAAAGGAGACGCGCGACCATACGCTGCACCTGGTCCTTCGTGGCGCCACCGAATCCCGTGATCGATAGTTTGACCTCGTTGGACGTGTACTGGATCACAGCCGCTCCAGCATCGACTGCGGCAGCCAACGCGAGCCCGCTCGCTTGAGCCACTCCCATAGCCGTACGGGCGTTGGTCTGAAAGAACACCCGTTCCACGACGACGACGTTCGGCCGGTGTCTCGCCATGAAGTCGCGCATCAACGTGTTCATCGCCGCCAGCCGGTAGGGCAACTCGTCGGTCGGGGGTGTACGGAAGACGCCATGGTCGACCTTGACCAACTCGCGCCCGCGCTTTTCCACGAGGCCATAGCCACATCGTGAGAGCCCGGGGTCAATTCCTAGAACAAACATGCGTTCGGAACGTTAGCCGACCGGACCGAAACGACGGTGACACCATCCGGGCCCGACCCCGACCCGGCCCGCCGTATCAGTTGGCGGTCTTGGCGAGTGCGCTGACCAACTCTTCGGTCCTGCGAAACGTGACTCCGGTCGCGGATCGGTGCGCATAGGTGACGATACCCTTCGGGTCGATCACAAACACCGAGCGCCGGTAAAAGCCGAGCGGGCCGAGGATCCCGTAGAGCTTCCCGACGGCCTTGTCGGTGTCGGCCAGCAGCGGAAAATTGAACCCTCCCTGCTTGGTAGAGAAGTCCTCATGGCTTGACACGCTCTGGGGTGACAATCCAACGACGAGCGTGTCGAGGTCCTCGAACGCTTCGATTTCCTCCGAGTAGGAGTTCAGTTGCATGGTGCACACCGGGGTGTTGTCACCGGGATAGAACGCCAGCACCACCGAGTGTCCTCGACAGTCTTCGAGCGTGAACGGACCACCCGTTCCATCAAGGGTGAAATCCGGGGCAACGTCACCAACACCGATAGCCATCACCACACAATACCGGTCCACCGGGCTTCGCGTCTGTCGAACCGGTCCGTACCCGGTCCGTACCCGATCCGGAACCGTATCCACCAATTGGCGGACGTGAATAGTTCCGATGAATATTCACTACTGACATTGCATCTATGCACGCCAGTTTTCGAGGAGCAACCCATGGCCTATACCGCCAATCCCAGTATGTTTCGCATGCGGCCCGAACTGGGCCATGGAGTGAAAGGCCGTCGGGTGTTGATCACCGGTGCCGGGAAGGACGGTGGCATCGGCCAGGCCTTCGCCCTCGCCGCAGGTCTGAACGGAGCCGAAAGCGTATGCATACACTTCCACCGCAGCTACACCGACGGATTTGATCTGGTCAGTGCACTTCGGGCGCAGGGCGTGGACGCATTTCCACTTCAGGCCGACGTCACCAACATGGGCGACCTGTGGGCGACGCGAAGCTACGTCATCGAGCAAATGGGCGGCCTCCCACCCGATCTGGTGATCTGCAACTCCGGTCTCACCGAGAAGGGCTACTCGTTCGGTCGGGCGCTCAAGGAGGTCGAAGGAGAACCTGCGGCCGTCCGCCGGGCGAGGGTGCGGCAGTACTTCATCGACAACCTGGAGGAGAGCCGTCAGGTCCTCGACACCAAGATCGACGGTTTCCTGGCTATGACCCACCTCTGGGCCGGCGAGGCATTGCACGCGAAGACCAAGCTGCAGATCGTCTATGTCTCGAGCCGGCAAGCCATTGACCCCGGCGTGAGCGTGCCCGGCTATGCCATCTCCAACTGGGCCGTTCTGCAACTCCCCCGCGTCCTCGACGTCAACCTGGGAAAGTCGGCCGACATGGTCTCGGCTTTCAGCGTCATGTACCCGTTCGTGCGTACCGGCATGACCGACGAATACGCCGACAACCCGAAGGTGTTCGGACGCTGGCAGCCCCGCATGCTCGAGACCCACGAAGCCGCCGAGGCATTTCTTCAGCTATTGGCCCGGCCAATTGAGGAGACGAAGGGCGGCATGTTCGAGTTGCTGGTTGAAGGCGAACCGACCGACACCGTCGTCCGCTGGAAACAGGTCCGACTCGACCCGGTCGAGCAAGAACTCCCCTGGAGCGTCGAAAACCCGCTGCGTTACTCCTAATCCCGCCGGTCGAAGTCCCCGACTCGCCGGTCGAAGTCCCCAACTCGCCGGAAAACCCGTCGGCAGCGGCAACAAGTCATCGAGTTGGGTGTCCCTTGGACCCGATTTGGGGACCGGGCACCCGCCAGCGGGCACCGGGCTACCGGGCGGCGCGTTCTTCCTCGTAGGCGGCGATCGCGGTGAGTTGGGCGCCGAGGGTGGCGTCGACCCACCTGGTACCCGCCCCGACAATGCGGTCATAGCTGTTCTGCACCGGACCGAGTTGCCCGGTGAAGTGCGGCATCACCTGTTCGGCGATGAGTTCGTAGCTACGCAACGTGGCCGGGAAATCGGCGAGGTCAGCGCCGAGGGTCATGAAGCAGCCGAAGCCGCCGGTCTTGTCACGAAGCCGCTCGATTTGCGCGATCGCCATTTCGGGTGTGCCGATCACCATGCGTCCGGTCTCGTTCGCGAAGTCGACGAACTCATCGAAATCGGTTGGGGGCGGGGGTTCGTTGGGATCGCCAATCGGAATGATGTGGCTCAGATAGTTGAAAACCCACTGGAGCCCGTAGCGGCAGTTCGCCTTGGCCTGCTCGACGGTCTCGGCCACGTGCATCGGCCCCATGAGCCGCCACGACGATCGGGGTGCATCGTGTCCGTGCAGGCGGGCTTCCTCCTGCCAGACGTTGTAGTTGTAGTCGAGCACCCCGAACCCGGCCGGCTCGGTGGCGGCGATCGAGATCAGGCCGGTGCCGTATCGTCCGGCCAGCTTTGAGCCAGCCGGTGAGATACTGCTCGCCACCGCCACGTCGAAGTTCGAGTACGGACGCACCTGGAGAACTGCTTCATCGCACGTGAACCAGTCGGTTTTCTCGGTGACGGTCTCGCCGCGGAAAAGGCGCATCATGACGTCGAAGGACTGTTCCATCCGGGGGCGTTGCTGCATCGGGTCGATGCCGAGCATCGCCGCGTCGCTGGTGAGCTGGCCCGGTCCGGCGCCGAACATCATGCGACCCCGGGTGAGATGGTCGAGCATCACAATCCGGTCAGCCAGGATGAACGGGTGGTGGTAGGGAAGCGAATTGACGCCCGTACCCAGCTTGATGTGCTTTGTCCGCTCTGCAGCAGCAGCGATGAAGACCTCCGGGCTGGCGATCAGTTCGCTGCCGGCGGAATGATGCTCGCCAATCCATGCCTCGGCGAAACCGAGTTTGTCGAGGTGCTCGATGAGCTGCAGGTCGCGGTGCAAAGCAAGGGTCGGGTTGACGCCCGTCTTGTGCATGGGTGGGAGGAAAATTCCGAACCGCAACGGTGAGTCGTGGGGTTGAAGCTGAACCATCGGCCCATCGTCGCACAGTCGCGCCCAACGCGCATGGCGACCGACCCTTCACCACCTTCCCCTGAGGTGCGCATCCGGGCACCGATACTACGCGCGCTTAGATATTTGGTCGAACGAGGATCTTGACATGATCGTCGGGACTGGCAAGGTCCTCGAAGGCTCCCGCCACTCCGTCGAGCCCGACTTCGCCCGTAATGAAGGCCCCTGCGTCAATGGACCCGTCCTCGATCGCCCTCAGCGACGAGCGGAACTCCTCCCCGTTCCAGCCGAGGACAAACGTCAGTTGCAGTTCCTTGTTGATGGCGATCGCCGGACGGAACGTGTCGGGCCTCATACACAGTCCGACGACCAGGATCTCCGATCGGGAAGGTGCTGCGATGATGGCCTGCTCGATCATCCCTGGTACACCGACCGCGTCGAAGATCGTCGTCGAAGCGGTTCCCCCGGCGGACCGCCAAGCATCGACCGGGGCTGCCACGGACGGGTCAACAACCACATGCGCGCCCAACAACTCGGCCCGCGCCCGACGGGCCGGAGAAAAATCCGACGCCACTATGAGAGGAACTCCGCGAAGTTTCAGCGCGGCAATGACGGCGAGCCCAACGGGTCCGCACCCGAGGACCACAGCCGACCGATGGCTGACCGCCTGCGACCGGTCGACCGCGTGGAGTCCGACCGCGAGCGGTTCGGTCAGTGCCGCACTCCGAGGATCCACACCCGATGCGAGTTGCAGCACACCGCTCGCATGCACCAGGACCCGCTGCGCGAACGCACCGGGAAACGAGTTGGAAAAACCGACCGCCTCAACCGACCCGCCGGGAAGCGCGATCGGATGGGCAACGACGGTCGACCCCGGCTTGATCCCCTCGACCCCCGCTCCCACTTCGAGAACGCGCCCCGAGAATTCATGCCCCATGACAATGTCGGTGTCGATATCGAACATGAACAGGTCGAACCCCGTCGCCTTCGCCGCTTCGACCATATCGCGACCGAACATCCGGGCATGGAGATCGGACCCGCAGATCCCGCAGGCGATCGTTTCGATCAGTACGTGCCCCGGAAGTACCGGGAGTTCCCCGACGTCGTCGACGACGATCTGTCCATCTCGCAGAACCGCAGCTTTCATGCCCGTTGCCTCGCTCTCAGCCCTGACCGAACATCATCGTGAACTGCTCGAGCGTCTTGAACCGGTAGACATAATTGCTCCTGCGGACGTCTTCCATGGGGGCGAACGGGGCCTCGGAGTACTGATGCCCGGGGAACAGGACCGTGTCGTTGGGCAGCTTGCCGAGAACGGTTGTGAGCGAGTCGTACATCTGCTCTACGCTCGATCCCGGAAGGTCGGTGCGTCCGCAACCTTCGAGGAACAGGGTGTCGCCCGAAACGAGACAGCCCTCGACGAGGAAGCACTGGCTTCCAGGGGTATGGCCCGGCGTATGCAGGCAGGTGATGGGAATTTCGCCGATTTTGAGCACATCGCCGGCTTCGTGCTGCACCATGTCGTTGTCGGAGCAGCCGGTCACCCGTTGCACGCCCCACGCTTCGTCTTTCTGCACGTGGATCGGCACGCCACCCCCCGGGAGAGCGAGAAGTTCGCGGACGCCTTCCACCGTATGTCCCATGAACGACCCGCCGACATGGTCGGGGTGATAGTGCGTAACGAGTGCCCCTGTGATGTTCATGCCGTCGGCTTCGGCGATGCCGACGAGTTCACCAACCGAATAGGCCGGATCGACGATCATCGCCTCTTTCGTCTGACGATCACCGATCAGGTAGGCGAAATTGACCATCTGCCGGGCCACCAAGTTCGTGGCGGCGAAGTCACGACCGGACAGCAACTGACGAAAGTAGAGGCGATCATGCATGCTCCGACTTTACGCCGACACGGCCACCTTTCCCGTTTCCCCCGCGAATCCCCGGCCCGGAAGAGAAAACGAGGCGGGAACCGGAGGGTTCCTGCCTCGTTCGCGTGTGTTGGCCGGTTCAAGCTATCGCGCAAGCGACCCAGGCGATAGGGCCGACTGCCCGAATTACCTACGCGCTCAGTGCCGCCACAAGTTCTTCGGGGATATCGAAGTTGAAGAAGACCTCTTCCACATCGTCGAGTTCGTCGAGGGCATCGATGAGCTTCAAGATCTTGCGGGCGTCGGCTTCGTCGGTCACGGTGATGATTGTCGACGGCACCATTGGGCGGTCGGCCGAGTCGAACGCAATCGACGCTTCGCTGAGGGCGTGGCACACCGCACCGATGTCGGTCGGGCCGCAGCGCACCTCGAACGTGTCGTCGTTGTCGATGATGTCTTCAGCGCCGGCATCGACGGCGGTCAGCATGAGGTCGTCTTCGGAAATCGTCTTCGCGCCCTGCTTCTTCGGCACGACAACAACGCCGCGTCGAGAAAACTGCCAGGCCACGGCCCCAGGTTCAGCGATGTTGCCGCCATTTTTCGAGAACGTTGAACGCACGTCGCCGCCGGACCGGTTGCGGTTGTCGGTCGACACCTGGACGAGCAGGGCGACTCCGGCCGGGGCGTACCCCTCGTACATGATGTCTTCCATCACGATGTCGAGCTTGAGTTCCCCGGTGCCGCGCTTGATCGCGTTTTCGATCTTGTCGCTTGGCACCTGCTCGGCCTTGGCCTTGGAGATCATCGTACGGAGCGTTGCGTTACCCGATGGGTCACCACCGCCTTCCCGTGCAGCCATCTCGACGTTGCGGACGAGCTTGGCCCACAGCTTGCCGCGAGCCTTGTCGGCTGCGCCCTTCTTGTGCTTGATCGTTGCCCATTTGGAGTGTCCGGACATGGCGGTGGTACCTCAGCGGGTTGTTGCCTGCTCAGCCACCGGGAAGGCGGCCTGCAAAAACAATTGATGGATGGAGAGATCGGCGGTGATCTCGGGATGAAAGGATGACGCAAAAAACTGGCCGTGTTTACCACCCTGAAGGAGAACCGGGTGACCATCGGCCGTGGCCAGGACTTTAACGCTTTCGCCGACCCGTTCCACGACCGGGGCGCGTATGAACACCGCCCGGAACGGAGCGTCGAGACCCTCCACGATCAGGTCTTCTTCGAACGAATCGATCTGGCGGCCGTAGCCGTTGCGTCGGACCCTGATGTCGAGCACGCCGAAGCTGCGCTGATCGGGCCGGCCGTCGGCGATTTCGGCGGCGAGGAGGATCATGCCAGCACACGTGCCGAACGCCGGCATGCCCGCATCGAGGCGTTTCTTGAGCGGATCGAACAACTCACTGGTACCGAGCAATCTCGACATCGTGGTCGACTCGCCACCCGGCATGGCAAGCGCTTCGACCTGCTCGAGGTGAGCGGGCCGACGGACTTCTGACACCTCGACGCCGAGGCGTCGAAAGGCCAGAGCGTGTTCGGCAAATGCCCCCTGGAGGGCCAGGACCCCGACGCGTCGACCGGCGAACAGCGCGGACGACTCGCTCATGGCCAGATCCGCCTCATGTGGGCGCAGCCAGCCACCGGGGGCGAGGTCAGTTGCTTTCATGTCGAGATCACGATGCCCTTGGGGATGCTTTTCGCGCCGCAGACGCAACAACCATCCCCAAAGCGGGAATCACCAGCCGCGCTCGGCGTATTTCACGTCGAGTTTGCCCATTTCAAGGCCCGGCATCAATGCGCCCAGGCCCCGGCTGACCTTCGCCAGGATCGACGGGTCCTTGTAATGCGTGGCCGCTTCGACGATGGCCTTTGCGACCGACGAGGGGTCGGACGACTCGAAGATGCCCGATCCGACAAACACCGCTTCGGCACCTAGTTGCATGCAAAGTGCAGCGTCGGCCGGAGTAGCCACCCCACCGGCGGAGAATAGGGGAACGGGGAGCTTGCCGGTCTCGGCGATTTCGGCGACAAGTTCGTAGGGAGCCTGGAGATCCTTCGCCCAGCCGAACAGTTCGGCGGAGTCGGCCTGGGTGATCTTTCGGATGTCACCGAGAATCGAGCGCAGATGGCGGACCGCTTCCACGATGTTGCCGGTGCCTGCCTCGCCCTTCGACCGGATCATGCAGGCACCTTCGGAGATGCGGCGAAGGGCCTCGCCGAGGTTGGTGGCGCCGCATACGAACGGGACGCTGAAGGCCCACTTGTCGACATGATGCGCTTCGTCGGCGGGGGTGAGAACTTCGGACTCATCGATGAAGTCGACGCCAAGGGCCTCAAGAATCTGGGCCTCGACGAAGTGACCGATCCGGATTTTTGCCATGACCGGGATGCTGACTCCATCGCTTATGCCATGTCGGATCGCACCCTGGATTTCCTCGATCATCAGCGGATCGCTCATGCGGGCGACACCGCCGTCCCGGCGAATTCGACTCGGGATCCGCTCAAGAGCCATAACAGCGGTAGCACCGGCGTCTTCCGCGATTTTTGCCTGCTCGACGTTCATTACGTCCATGATCACGCCGCCTTTGAGCATTTCGGCGAGGCCCCGCTTTACCCGGGCGGTACCGACGGATCGCGTGTTGGACGAATTCTGCGAAGAGGTCATGCGTAACAGTGTATTCCCGCTCGGACCGGCACCCGTAGTTCGTTTTCGGGTGACGTTCGACCGGGCCTGGTTTCCATCGGTTTGCACACAACACGACAAATGCTGTCGGTTCGTGTTCAAACCGGACGTGCAATGGCAGTTGTCGCTCGTTCTGGGGGAACCTGGGCGGCATGTGGCAACCCGAGATCGACGAACTGCACCGACGCGAACCTAGCCGCCCCGCTTCGGCAACCCGGCGGCCACCAGACCGGCCTTCGCCCTGACGGGCGGCCGTCGCTGTCCCCAACCGAGGTTTGGATACAAACAACCGCTCAGCGGACACGAACATCCAAACGTCGCGAGCGACCCCCTGGGATTGGTGCCCTGACGGGATCAGGACGAGACTTCGGCCATGACCGCACCGCTCGACAACGTACGTGTGCTTGATATGACCAACTTCATGGCCGGTCCGAGCGCCGCTGCGATCCTGGCTGATCTCGGGGCCGACGTCGTGAAGGTTGAACCGCTGCGCGGCGACACCGTTCGCAACGGTTCACGCCAGCCACGAAAGGCACCCGGGGTCGTGCAGGTCGATGCACCGTTCCAGGCCGACAACCGGGGCAAGCGGTCGATCGCCGTGGCCGTCGACCGTCCGGAGGGGGCCGCGGTGGTCCGTCGGCTGGCCGCCAACGTCGAGGTGTTTCTCAGCAACCTGCTTCCCCACCGACAGGAACGCTTCGGCCTTGACCCGGCATCGCTGTTTGCACGTCACCCGGGGCTCGTTCATGCAACGTTCTCGGGCTACGGGCTCACCGGACCCGATGCGAACCGACCGGGCTTCGACGTGACCACCTTCTTCGCCCGCGGCTCCCTGACCGACTCGATGGGTGAACCCGGGATGCCTCCGCCGTGGCCCCGGCCGGCTCAGGGTGACCACACATCGTCGTTGGCCCTTGTCGCCGGCATCCTGGCTGCATTGCGCCTCGCGGAGCGGACCGGCGAAGGGCAGGTTCTCGACTGCAACCTCCTCGCCACCGCTGCGTGGACGCAGACGACCGACCTTTCGGTTGCCCTGGTCGACGGCCATCAACCGGGCAAACGGGACCGTCGGCATCAGGTGGGTGCTCTCTCAAACCGCTTCCTCTGCAAAGACCACCGTTGGATCATGGTCAACATGACCGAAGGCCGCTATTGGCCGTTGTTCTGCCAGGCGATCGGGCGACCGGAGTGGAGCACCGACGAACGCTTCTTCACGATCAAGGCGCGCTTCGACAACATGACGGAGCTGACCGACCTGATGGACGAGGTCTTCACCACCCGCACCATGGCGGAGTGGGGATCCGTGTTCGACGCTGGAAGTTTGATCTGGGGACCGGTCGCAACGCTCGTCGAACTGGCCGAGGACCCGCAGGCCGAAGCAATTGGTATGTACCCGTACATTGATCATCCCGCGGGCCGCTTCCGCACGATCGCGGCACCGATGTTCATCCGAGATGCCGACGTGGGCCCCCGCGGCAGAGCGCCAGAACTTGGTGAGCACACCAGAGAGGTACTGCTCACCGCCGGCTACACCGGCGAGGAAGTGACTGCGCTGCATGCCGGCGGTGTGATCGGCATCGCCTGACCAAGCCGCGCTCGCCGGCGGCGCGGCACCTGAGGGTGCCGGACGGCATCGGCCGGCTGGAGCGTCTCACCCTTTCGCGGCGCCATGTCCCGACGCCATGGCCCGGCGTCATATTCCGGCGCCATGGCCCGGCGTCATATCCCGGCGCCATATCCCGGCGCCATATCCCGGCGCCGAACCGGATCGGCCCCTCGCTCCCCTGGACGAGGCGTTTCACCACCAGCTCAGGCGATCGGGCTCGGCGCGCGCCCGTCCCCGAGCGGCGCCAAATCCGTAGACCATGGTTTAGCGCGTCGCGTGATCGCGTTTGGCGTGCAAGGCTCAGGCATGGCTGAAACACAACCCCTGTTGCGCGAATGGGACGGGCCACTTGCGCTCCCCGATTTCTCGTTGATCGACCCGACCCATTTCGTTGCTGCGTTCGAAACGGCGATGATCGAGAGCCTTGCCGAGATCGACACGATCGCTGACAACACGGAACCGCCGACGTTTGAGAACACGGTCCTGGCCTTCGACCGGTCGGGCACCAAACTCACGCAGGTGAGTCGGATGTTTCACAACCTTTGCGCCGCCGAAACCAGCCCGGCGCTACAGACCGCCGAGCGAGACCTCGCTCCAAAGTTGGCGGCCCACGGGTCGAAGATCTCGCTCCACGAGGGCATCTTCGCCCGACTCGATGCGTTGCATGGAACGAAAGACGAACTCGACGTCACGGATGCAGAACTGCGACTGCTCGACCGGTTCATGCTCGACTTCGTCCGTGGCGGGGCGCGTCTGACCGGCCGTAACCGTAAGCGCGCAGCTGAAATCGCAGAAGCGCTTGCCAGCCTGCACACGCGGTTCTCCCAAAACCTGCTCTCCGACGAGTCCACGTGGCGCTTGGAACTTTCGTCGGAAGACGACCTTGCCGGTCTCCCAGACTGGCTCCGCGCGGCCGCACGTGGCGCGGCAACCGCTGCGGGTCTGCCCGAAGGCTCGTACGCGATCACGCTTTCGCGTTCGCTGGTGAGTCCCTTCCTCACGTTTTCGACGCGACGAGACCTTCGCGAGATCGCGTGGAACGCGTGGATCAAACGCGGGGAGAACGGGAACGACACCGACAACCGCCCGGTGATCACACAGATTCTCGCGCTACGCCTCGAACTCGCCCGGTTGCACGGCTTCGCAAGCTTCACCGACTTCCAACTGGACGACACCATGGCGAAAAGCGCGTCGGCCGTCGAAACACTTCTGCAACGTGTGTGGGCACCGGCCCGGTCGTCGGCGATCGCCGAATACGAGGAACTCAACGGGATGGCCCGTGACGCCGGCCAACCTGACGTCGAAGGCGCAGACTGGCGTTTCTACGCCGAGGAGATCAGGAAAACGAAGTACGACCTGAACGATGACGAAGTGAAGCCGTATTTTTCACTCGACTCGGTTCTCGCCGCCGCCTTCGACTGTGCGAATCGACTGTTCGGCATTTCGTTCGTCGAACGGCCCGACATCACGACCTATCACTCCGATGTGCGCACCTTCGAGGTGCGCGACCATAACGACGAACGGTACGGAGTGTTTCTATCCGACAACTTTGCCCGCCCGACCAAGAAGAGCGGTGCGTGGATGAGCAGCTACCGACTCCGAGACAACACCCTCACCGGCGATACGCGACTTCCGATTGTCGCCAACCACAACAACTTCGCCAAGGCTCCTGCCGGCTCCCCGACGCTATTGAGCCTCGACGACTCCCGCACGCTATTCCACGAGTTCGGCCATGGCCTCCACGGCCTGCTCTCGGATGTACCGTTCGCCCGACTCGCCGGCACGGCCGTGCTCCGGGACTTTGTCGAACTGCCTTCACAGTTGTTTGAGCACTGGTTGCTTGAACCCGAGGTCCTGCGTCGACACGCGAAGCATGTGGAAACCGGGGAGCCGATCCCCGACGATCTCATTGAGCGAATCCAAAAGAGTGCACACTTCAATCAAGGATTCGAGACGGTGGAATACACGGCGTGCGCGCTCGTCGATATGGCGCTGCACCAGAAGACCGACCTCGAGTCGCTCGATCTCGATGAGTTCGAACGCTCCAGCCTCGCCGACCTCGCCATGCCGCATGCCATGGTCCTACGGCATCGCCTCACCCAGTTCAGCCATCTGTTCTCAAGCAGCCACTACGCGTCGAGCTACTACGTGTACATGTGGGCGGAGGTGCTCGACGCCGACGCGCACGACGCGTTCACCGAAGCTGGCGACCCCTTCGACCCCGACACCGCCGATCGTCTGCGCACATATATTTACTCATCAGGAAATACACTGGAACCGGGCTTCGCCTACCGACAGTTCCGGGGCCGAGATGCCGGCATCGAACCGCTTCTTCGCGGCCGTGGCCTTCTCCCGACGTCCTAACCTCCAAACACCCGACGATCAGGTTTGTGTCCACACTTTGCACTGCATACATGTCAAAACGTGGACATAAATCTTGACGATCAGGTTTGTGTCCACACTTTGCACTGCATACATGTCAAAACGTGGACATAAATCTTGACGATCGCGACCCCGACCCCGACCCCGGACCTACAGCTCGCGAAGCGCGGCGATTCGACTTTCGAGCGATGGGTGGGTGTCGAACAGTCGATTGAGTTTCAGCTTCTCGCCGCGTTCGCGGTGC
>JANMZO010000484.1:0-25982 GCA_031383405.1 Acidimicrobiia bacterium
GCGCCCATGAGTGCAAGCGAACGACCGAGACGGAGGTCGGTGTCGAGAATCGAGGTGATGGCCACCGCTGCAGCTTAGAAGGGAGCCGGACGCAGACCGGCACTGCGGTTTTCAGGGGTTTCGAGCGGTATCCGTCGGTAACGGCGGGTCGAATGAAACGAGCCCCTGACCTGGCATTATACCGGTCAGGGGCTGTGAGGCGGCGCCCAGAATTGAACTGGGGTACACGGCTTTGCAGGCCGTTGCATGAACCACTCTGCCACGCCGCCAGGCGCGTTTGAAGGCTCCACACCATAACCGACAATCTCCAACTACGAGCAACGACCCTCGCCTTCCGGGCCGGACGTGATTCGGAAAAACTACTCGGACTCGAGGAACTCGACCCAGTTGCCGTCGGGGTCTTCGACCATCAGAATCGTGACGCCGGGCCGCACGACCGTAGGCGGAGTCGGCACCCGATAGCCGGCCGCGGTGCAGGCCTCGGCGATGGCTTGCAGGTTCTTCACCCAGAACGTGAAATACCGGACGCCGACCGCCGTGGTCGCTCCCCCCGGGGGGTTCTGCGCGTCGGGTGTCGTGACGAACTGGGTGAGCTTCAATGTGGTCGAGCCGGCCTGGACCCGGTGCATGGTACCGGGCTTGAGCGGGAACGGCATGTCGAGGACATGCGCGAAGCCGAGCGTGTCACAGTAGAAACGCTTGCTGGCTTCCCAGTCTCGAACAATGATGCCCAGGTCAACACCGTCTTTCTTCGGGTCGATCTGTACGAGCGAGCTAGACATATGTACACATACTTTCTTCGAATTCCGCAAAACAGCGGGTCTAACGGAAAACGTAGCCCTTGGGCACGACGACGACACCATGATCGGAAATTGTGAAACCGCGGGTCCGGTCGTCGTCGTGGTTGACTCCAACTTGCACACCCGCCGGTATCCGCACATTTTTGTCGATGATCGCCCGACGCAATATCGCGCCCGGTCCAATCACTGCTTCGTTGAACAGGATCGAGTCGGACACGACGGCATGGTCATCGATGTACACCCCCGGGCTGAGGATGGACCGTTCGACGTGACCTCCCGACACGATCGTGCCCTGGCACAGAAGGCTCGACACGGCTGAACCCGGCGCCCACGAGGGACCCTGGACCAACTTGGCAGGAGGCAGCGGGAGCTGTCCGGTGTAGACGGGCCAGCTCATGTTGTACAGGTCGAAGATCGGTTGCTGCGCGATGAGATCCATATTGGCGTCGTAGTACGCGTCGAGCGTTCCCACATCGCGCCAGTACCCGCGGCCGACATCGGTCTCGTCGGGAATCTCGTTGGTATCGAAGTCGTAGAAGTTCGCCTTCCCCTCACGGGTGAGGTTCGGGATGATGTTCGTGCCGAGGTCGTGCTTGGAATCTTCGTCTTCGGCGTCTTCGGTGATCGCCTTCAGGAGAACGTCCGTGTCGAACACGTAGTTGCCCATGGAAGCAAGGCACATGTCATCGCGCCCGGGCAACGTTGGCGGGGTCGGCGACTTTTCGTGAAACTCTTTGATCTTCGTGCCGACCACTTCCATCACCCCGAACTCGGTCGCCTCATGCTTCGGCACCGGGATGCCGGCAACGGTCACGCCCCCTCCGACCGCTATGTGATGCTCCACCATCTGGCGCGGGTCCATGCGGTAAATGTGGTCGGCGCCGAAAACACAGACGATGTCGGGTTGTGCGTCAGAGATCAGATTGAAGTTCTGATAGATCGCATCAGCGGAACCGACGAACCAGCGGGGCCCCCGGCGCATCTGGGCGGGTACCGGGGTCACATAGTTGCCGAGCAGCGTGGAAAAACGCCAGGTCGCCGAAATGTGCCGGTCGAGACTGTGGCTCTTGTACTGGGTCAGCACAACGATCTGCAGATACCGGGAATTGGCAAAGTTCGACAGCACGAAATCGACGAGCCGATACGTGCCGCCAAACGGCACAGCAGGCTTCGCCCGATCAGCCGTGAGCGGGAAAAGACGCTTCCCTTCGCCGCCGGCAAGGACCATGACAAGGACTCGAGGATCGGCCACAATCGGAGCGTACGCCTTGTTGACGGAAATTGCAGGTTCTGTCGCCGGGTTGACCCGCACCATTGCCCCAGCGATCGGTGACCACAACGCTCGACAGCGTCACTCACCGTCACCCAGCGTCGCTCACCGTCACTCACCGCAGAACGTTGTGATAGAGCTCGATGTACCGTTCAGCAGGACCTTCCCAGGACCAGTCGGTAGATGCTCCGTTGGCGATGATCGCGGCTCGCCGCTTCTTCACGGACCAGGCCCGCACGGCCCGGTGGAGCGCGTCGACCAGTCCGGCCGCATTGAGCACTTCGGTCGAGAATCCGTTGCCCGCATCCACGTCGCGATCGGCGTCGATGACGGTGTCGTGGAGTCCGCCGACGTCGGTGACGACGGGAATCGTCCCGTAGGCCATGGACTGCATCTGGGCCAGGCCGCAAGGTTCGAAGCGACTCGGCATGACGAAGAGATCCGACCCCGCAAAGATGCGGTGCGCGAGGCCGAGGTCGAATCCGTCGCGGAACGCGATTCGCTCGGGAAACTGCAAGGCGCGGAGACGAAGCCCCTGGACCAGGTGCGCATCGCCGGCACCGAGCACGACCAACTGCGCACCCAGCGAGCGGAGAAACTGCGCCGCTTCGATCACGAGGTCGACACCCTTTTGATCGACCAACCGCGACACGAACCCGATAACGGGTCCGTTGAGATCATCGAGTGCAACTTCCCTCAGCAGCTCAGCCCGGCACTGCGCCTTGCCGGCACTGGAGCCGGTGCGAAGCGATGACGCGCTGTAGTTCCTCGGAAGAAACGCGTCGGTTTCGGGGTTCCACGACTCGACATCGATGCCATTCAGGATTCCCACAACGGCGTCGCCACGCGAACGCAGAACACCGTCGAGCCCGGCCCCGCCTTCGGGGGTGAGAATCTCCGCGGCGTAGTGCGGACTCACCGCAACGATCCGGTCCGCGAGGCGGAGCGCGCCGACCATAGGATTGCACTCGCCGTAGGATTCATACGCGAACTGACGATCCTTCCCGAACTGGCCCAGCACGTGCAGCCACCCGACATCGCACTGACCCTGATATGCGAGGTTATGAATGCTGAACACCGAGGGCAGCGTGGGACCGGCGAAGCCGAGTGCCGCTCCCGTATGCCAGTCGTTGGCGTGGAGAACATCGGCCTTACGCATCCGGGCAAGGGCGACCACCGCTACCGAGAAGGCCATGAAGCGCCTGTCGTTGTCTTCCCAACCGAATCCACCGGGTTCGCCGTACACATAGGGTCGCTGCATGCCCGGAACATCGACGAGCGTGATCGTTCCGAAACCGGCCAGGTCGCCCGTTCGAGCAGTGGCGCCGCCCACCCACGGCGGCACGTCGAGCGTCTCGATACGCTCCCCGGCCAACTCGGTGGAAGGGCCGAAGTAATCGGGCACGACGACGTGCAATTCGACTCCCTGCCGCCGCAGCGCCAGCGCCAGACCACCCGCCGCTTCAGCCAGGCCCCCTACACGCACATAGGGTGCCACTTCGGCCGACGCCATGATGACTCGCATGAACGCACCCTAGTAGTCCGTCGCCAATTCGACGCGGTGCTCTACCCGTTGATAGGCCCGCTCCCGCTGCTCAGCCGAGCGCCGTTTCGGCCCCGTCGAACCGCCAGGATCTCGGCAAAGATCGCCAGCGCCGTTTCCTCAGGCGTCCGCGATCCCAGATCCAGGCCTATAGGACCGTGAACCCGGTCGGCATCGGCTTCGGAAATCTGTTCGACCGACATGAGCCGTTCGCGTCGGTCACCTTGCGTGTGTCGGGAACCGAGCGCGCCGACGTAGCCACATCTTCCCCGGAGCGCGGAGGCGATCGCGGCACACGACGCCGGAAGGTCGTGGCTCAACACCGCCAGCGCATCGAGTGGACCGAGCGTGGCCGCAGCCGCGCTCGAAAGGGCCACGCCGTCTGGGACCCGCTCGTCGACAATCTCCGACGACCAACCGAGAAGCGCACCCTGTTTACCTATGGCCGTTGCCAGTTCAGCGGTGCCGATGATCACCATGTGCGGAGCCGGTGACACGGTCTCGAGCAGCGTCGTCCCGTCGGCGGTTTCGAGCACCGCGATACGCGCCCGGCCGATCCGAAGGTGATCGAGCGCCGCGCTCTGCCGTGGGTCAGATCCGCTAACGCCAACCGTCGATTCACCGACGACAACCGTCGACTCGCCGATGCGGGGCCCATCGAGCACGGTCATCAGCACGAACGGTTCGCGCCGGTTGATGAGCTCCCACACCTGCGTCGGGACACAGTCCAATGGTTGCACGAACAACTCGGCCGTTCCCCCGCAGGCCAGACCGCCGGATATGGCCTCGGCATCGCCAACCGGCACCTCAAGACGGGCCGGTACCGAGTGGTCGAGACCCGCCAGCACGGCGTCGGCAGCCCCGCCGAGCAGGGACCCGGCTTTTCGACCGTTTGAGCCGTGAAGCATCGCCTCTCCGTCGCGTCGACCGCCGAACCCTTCGAAGCGAATCACGCGAACGACAACCGAAGGCGAACCGGCGAATGCGGTGACGGACTGCGAAAGTTCAAGCACGCTCCATTATCGCTCGGCGACGGGACCAGCCAGCACCGGTCCCAGCCCGTCACCGGGCCGATCCCCGCCAGTGCCGCAAGCCCGCAGTGCCGGTAGCCGAGCGCGCCCCACTCCCGCAGTGCCGGTCTGCGTCCGGCTCCCTTCTAAGCTGCAGCGGTGGCCATCACCTCGATTCTCGACACCGACCTCCGTCTCGGTCGTTCGCTTGCACTCATGGGCGCAGCGAACGGCAAGTACCCCTCGGGGAACTCGCTGCTGATCGAAGGCTCGAGCGAAACCATTCTGATCGACCCGTCGTTGACGGTCGCGGAGCGGGGCGGGGCCCCGGCAAGGGTCGACCGCATGCTGGTCAGCCACGGCCACGAGGATCACCTCGCGGGTGTCTCGACGTTCCCGGAAGCGCACCTGCACGCACACCATGACGACCTCCGCGCCCTTCACTCCCTTGACGGTCTCCTGGAGATCTATGGAATGCCAACCGACATCGCCGAGAAGTTCGGTGTGCAGATCCTGGAGGAATTCCACTACCAACCGCGCGTCGATGCGACGGGTTTCGCCGACGGCCACCGGTTCGACCTGGGCGATGGCCTCAGGGTCGAGGTGGTCCACCTACCGGGCCACACCCGCGGCCACTGTGGCTTTCTCATCGAGCCCGACGGCGTGTTCTTCGTCGCCGACCTCGACCTGACCGGTTTCGGACCGTATTACGGCGATCACTGGTCCGACCTCGAGGACTTTGAACGGGCGATCACCCGGGCTCGCGACATCGAGGCCCGCTGGTACGTCACGTTTCACCACAAGGGCGTCGTCGAAGGGCGGGCGCACTTCGTCGAGCAACTCGACACGTTTGCTTCGGTGATCGGCCAACGCGAAACCCGACTGCTGGAGTTCCTGGTTGAACCTCGAAGCATGGAAGACATCGTGAAGCACCGGTTCATCTACCGGCCCGGAGTCGAAATCCTGTTTGGCGACCACGTCGAACGCACCTCCATGGGCATGCACCTGACCCGGCTGATCCGCGACGGGGGTGTCGTGGAGATCGAACCCGGTCTCTACCGGTCGGCCAACTGAAGGTCCGTAACCGCGCCCGGCACTCCACGGTCGATACCTGACTTACGCGCGTAGCGTTGCGGCTGTCACCTCGGCGCGGGAAGACGCTGGTACCGTCTGACCACTGTAGGTGCTGCCCCGAGCACCCCGATAGATCGAAGGTTCCGTATGCGACTTCCGAATGGCCGTTCTCCGATCCTGCTCGTAGCCATCGTTGGACTCCTGGCGGCTGCCGCGGCCATCCCGGCGCTCGGGGCCACGGCGAAAGTGGGAGGTTCCTGCACCAAGAAGCAGGTCGGAAAGACATCCGGAACGCTTGTCTGTGTGAAGAGTGGCTCGAAGTACGCGTGGGCGAAACGTTCGACATCTTCGACCTCGAAGACGCCGTCTTCATCAGGTTCGTCGACGTCGTCCGGATCAGGATCGGCCGCTTCCACTCAGATCGATGTAGCCGCGATCGCGTTCGGAACGGTGCCCACCGCCGCCACATCGAAGCTCGACGTAGCCTGCAACGGGCTGAGCGGCTCGCAGTCGCAAGCGGTGGCGACCGTGAATTTCGGCGCCCAGGGCGGGACCAACCGTGTGCCGTTCGCGCTCGTCGCGCCCAGCTCAAACAATCCGACCGGCTCGCTCTGCACCGCCTCGGCCACGGCGCCCGGCGCGGTCAACATTCGCTTCCTCATCAACGGCCTGCCCGATGGCTCCGTGTCCAGCGGGGCAACCGCCACCAGCCGTGCATTCACGGGCGCTGACGCGGTCGTGACCCTGCTGATCGAGTACACCGCCGGTTCTGCACCTGCCACCATCGCACCCGGCACCGCCGTGGCACTCACGACCACCACGGTCGCGGGTGCGACCACGACGGCCGCCGCAACGGCAACGACAATCGCCGGAGCCACAACCACAACGATCGGCGCCCCGACTCCCCCGCCGGCATCGGGTCGACCGGAACTCGCTACCCGTTTCCTCACCGCGATACCGACAGGGATGACCGGCGTCGACTTCACCACCAACTGCACCCCGCCGACGTCACCCGGCTCGTTCCAGACCCAGGCCGTGCGCCTCGGCAACCTGCCATCCACAGCCCAACTCACCCTCACCCTGACTCCCGGTTCGGGAACCGTCGCAGCCACGGCCTGCCAGGTCGAGGCCCGCCTCCTCGGCACCGGCGTCGGGGGGGCCGGCCTCCGGTTCCTGCTCAATGGGCAACCGATGGCGGGAGCGACCACGGGGAGCTTCATCAACTCGCCGACGTTCATGGCCCCGCAACCTTTCACCGTGACGTTAGAAGTCTCGTTCCCTGGCCTCGCCTCCTCCCCGACCACCACCACCTTGGCCGGAGCCACCACCACGACGACCATCGCCGGAGCCACCACCACGACCCTTACCGGAGCCCCCACGACGACGATCGCCGGAGCAGCGAACCAAGCCATCGTGTCGCTTAACGTGACTCGAACCGGAACCGCTCCGGCCAATCTCGATGGTTACTTCATCGACCTTGCATGCTCGAGCGTGTTGGTGGGAACGAACCCGAACGGCGCATTCAGCTTCCGGTCGCGCATCCTTCCGGCCGGTGGAACGTCATCGGTCCCGGTCACCATCAACGCAGGTTCAACCTGTTCGGTCACGGTCACGTCAATCGCCTCGACCGGATCGATCACAACCGGAACCGTGTCGGTGGCCTCCGGAGGGGTTCCCCGGGCCAGCGGCGCCGGTGGCGCAGCATCGACCTCACCGTTCCCGATTGTCGCCGGCAGCCAGACAGTCGCGATCGCCATCGGCTACTGAGTTTCACAGCGGCACAGCTGCCGGCAGCCGCGGCCGGCCTTGGTCGGAGCGGGCGGGTCCGTCAGGCCGGGCCTGAGAAATCACACCCGATCGCCGAGAAACGTCGCGCGCCTTACGTTCCGGGAAGGCTGAGGGCGAGTTTCTCCGCTTTGTCGAGAAAGTACGCGCGCTTCTCATCGCCGATCATTGCTTCGATTGCGAGAAGATCCAGACCGATTCCGTCTTCGTCCGGCACCGCGGTGCCGGAGACCCGGACTTCGACCCCGACAGCGGCGATCGCGCCCTCGGGCCGCGTATCAGCCGTTTCCACCCGGACCGATGCCGAACGTTCGAAGCGCTCGCCCGCAGTGAGCGTCGCCATATCAACGTCGAAGCACAGATCGATGAACAACGACACATCCGATGGGCACACGAACTCCGTCCCTTGACCCGACCGGGCCGAGGAGGCCTGAAATTTCGCCGGCTGCGCGGTGAGTCTCGGATCGGTTGCGGAGCTAACCACGGTTATCCGACGGTCGACCACCACCTGGTTCACCACCAGAGTGAGGGTGAAGCGGACGATATCGCCAGGGTGGAATACGAGGAACTCGACGGCCGCCGGAGCCTCGCCGAGGGCCTGCCAGAGGGTACTGGCCACACCGACCTGCATCGCGGGGAGGCGGTCGTCGAAGCGGTCGCGCAGCGAGAACACATACGTCCCCGACGCAGCCCGGAGGCTTTGCGCCGACAACTCGGCGACCTTGACCATGGCGTTTGCCTGGTCACTCGAGGCTTTGGCGAGAGCCGCGATCGAGGGATCGCCCGCCGAAGCAACCGGTGCCATCTGCCGTTGCGTAGCACGGCCAATCAGAAACGCCACGCCGCCGACGACGACCGAACCCGTTGTTGTCAACAACGCCAAGTAGGGAGAAGACACACCCCGCTCATCGGCAGCCACTACCCCTTCATTGAACGATTTGAAACGAATTGAAACGAATTGACGGAACTCGGAGGGTGGCCAACGTTTCAAACGAGGCGGGGCCTGACGCAGACCCGCGTCCGGCCTCACCCCGCAGGCCCGACCAGAATTGCGCAAGGGCACCTGTCTCCGGGTGAACCTCAATTGTGCGTTGCGTTTGAGCCTTCGACCGGCCGATCGTCGACCATGTGGACAACCAACGCCTCGCGTACGTTCGCGGGAAGCCGTATCGGCCGGCCATTGGTGCCGGTCGATCCCGCCCGCACCTCAAGTTCGACCAGCACCTCAGGGTGATCCGGGTCATCAGTTGGCCGCAGAACCCGCTGCTTCCACACGCTGCGAACCCCTCCGAGTTCGGATATCCAGGTCTCCACGGTCACCCGATCCCCCGCTACAGCAGGCTTGCGAAACCGGACGTTGAGGTCGGTAACGACGATCTGCAGTCCCATGGCGGCCATGTCATGAAGCGCCACGCCCGCGTCGGCCAGCGCCTGGGCCCGCCCCGCTTCGCACCACGCGACGTAGACGGCGTGGTTGACGTGGTTGTACGGATCGAGTTCGCCGAAACGCACGACGATCGGGGTGCGATGCACACCGTTTGCAAAGCCATCGTCCACGCCGTCGTTCATGCCTTCTCCCGGGATTTGAAACAAACCAACCTTAGGACGGCTCAGCCCGCGCAACGGCAGCCCAAAAGTGCCGATGAGGGTCTGGTCAGATCTCCCAACCGTATTCGTATTTTTTGCCAGACGGCGATCAATTCGGGTTAGCGTAGAAAACTCAGATGCAAACTCGGGGTTTGACCAGCCCAGAGCCTTGTTGTGCCGAACGATCCGCCCGCCAAAGCAACGGCGGAGGGCGGAGCGGAATGTTGGTCGGCGGTTGGCCTCTCGCCAACCGCCGATTCACGTCGTTCGAAGCGGTTCGAACCGCTTCGCGAGCGCGCCCCAACCGCAACCGGCCCCTGCACTAGGATTGTCGTCCCCTTACATCCCTAGGAGAAACCCTCGTGAGCGCGCGCATCGCCGAAGAAGCGGGTCGACGCCGGACCTTCGCCATCATCTCCCACCCCGACGCGGGTAAGACCACGCTCACCGAAAAGTTTCTCCTCTCCGCGGGCGCGGTGCAGCGCGCCGGGGCCGTGCATGCTCGAGAAGGCGGCCGATCCGCGACGTCGGACTGGATGGAGATGGAGCAGAAGCGCGGTATCTCGATCACCTCGACGGTTCTGCAGTTCGCGTATCGCGACTGCGTTGTCAACCTGCTCGACACCCCCGGGCACCGCGACTTCTCGGAAGACACGTACCGGGTGCTCACCGCCGTCGACGCCGTCGTCATGGTGCTCGACTCCGCAAAGGGCCTCGAAAGCCAGACACTCAAGTTGTTCGAGGTCTGCCGGGCCCGCGACCTTCCGATCATCACCTTCTTGAACAAGCTCGACCGACCGGGCCGTTCGCCGTTGGAGCTGCTCGACGAGATCGAGGAGAAACTCATCCTTCAGCCGACGCCCGTTACCTGGCCGGTCGGCGAGCCGGGTGATTTCCGGGGGATCATCAACCGGCAGACCGGCAACTTCCACCGCTTCACCCGGACCGCCCGCGGCGCCACTATCGCCATCGAGGAAATCCTTTCAGCAGAAGAAGCGGCACTCCAGGAGGGCGCCGCATGGAAGTCCGCAGCTGACGACGTCGAGCTCTTCGATGCCGTCGGCCAGACGCTCGATATCGGCACGTTCCGCGACGGCACGTCAACTCCGGTGTTCGCTGGATCTGCCATCACCAACTTCGGGGTCGGCCAGCTTCTTGACGCGGTCGTTGACCTGGTGCCGAGCCCCTCGCCGTTCA
The DNA here is from genome assembly GCA_031383405.1 of Acidimicrobiia bacterium. GTDB lineage: Bacteria > Actinomycetota > Acidimicrobiia > Acidimicrobiales > JANYDT01 > JANMZO01. The sequence continues at coordinate 10,267 of JANMZO010000484.1, forward strand.
CCGACATCGATGGCAAGGCCCGCCAACTCGATCAGCTGTGCAGCGGTTTCGTATTCAAGATGCAGGCCAACATGGATCCCTCCCACCGTGACCGGATCGCGTTCGTCCGACTCACAAGCGGCCGGTTCGAGCGCGGCATGAACCTGACCCGCGCCGCCTCGGGAAAACCGTTCTCCACCAAGTACGCAACCACAGTCTTCGGGGCCGAACGTGACACGGTCGACGAAGCCTTCCCAGGCGACGTGGTCGGGTTGATCAATGCACGGGACCTTCGGATCGGCGACACCCTGTACGAGGGCGAGAAGGTCGTTTTCCCGGCGATCCCGACCTTCGATCCCGAAGTCTTCGCGACGGTCCGGCCGCGCGACACGGGCCGGTTCAAGCAGTTCCGCAGCGGTTTGGCCCAACTCGACGACGAAGGAGTCGTGCAGGTGTTGCGCGATCCCGACATCGGCGATCAGGCGCCGATCCTCGCCGCCGTCGGCCCGCTCCAGTTCGACGTGTTCGCGCACCGACTCGAGCACGAATTCGGTGCGGCCGTCGACATCTCGGGGAGCCCATACGTGGTGGCTCGAAAAACCGATGCCGAAACCGCAGGGAAACTACGCGGCCTTATCGGTGTGCGCGTCGTGAACCGGGCCGACAACTCCCTCGTCGCGTTGTTCGAGAGCAAATACCGGATGGAACGGCTGATCTCCGACAACCCCGACTGGAAGCTCGCCCGATTCGTGGCGGGACTCTAAGCCGCCACCCACATTACCAACCCGCATCCCCAACCCTGGCATCGAAGTACCCAACTGGGCGGTTGCACCGAACCTACCGAGCCAAAACCCCCGGGTTGGGTCCCGAGCCGACAGCAGTTGGGCGACAAACGTGCCGCAGCCCCGGGGTCAGGCCGAGTCGGTCGATCCATGCCTGTCTTCGGGGCGGACCAGAAGTTTTGCGGCAACCACGCCACCGACCACCCCGAACAGGTGACCCTCCCAGCTGACCCCCTGGGTCGTCGGCAGGACCCCCCACAGGAGCCCGCCGTAGACGGCCGCCACAACCACACCAAGCAGAATCTGGCGAATGTTACGGGCGAAGACCCCTCGCACCAACAGGTAGCCAAGGTACCCGAACACCACGCCACTGGCGCCGATGTGGACTTCGTTCGATGAACCGAAGATCCACATACCAAGCCCGCTTATGAAGGCGACGACCACCGTCACCGAGACCAGTTGGCGCAGTCCACCCAAGGCGATAAGTACACCCAGCACCGCGAACGGCACCGTATTACCGATGAGATGACGGAACCCGGAATGGAGAAACGGGGCGAACGCGATTCCGCGCAAGCCGAGCAACTGGTGCGGTCGAACCCCGTAGGCGTCGAGCCGATGGTCCATGAAGAAGTCGACGATCTCACTGACCCATTGCACGACGAGAAAACCAATAACCCCGCCAATCCCGGGTTGCACATGCCCGAGAAGCGGCGTGCGCGGAGCCGAATCGGATTCGGCAGGAAGATTCGGTACCGGAATGGTCACAGTGTCAGGCTAAACCCGATTGCCATCCGACGGAACCCCACCTGCGTGCGACCCTTACGGGTCATCTGAGGGTTCGCCATTCTTCGGACAACCCGGGCATACTTTGGCTATGGCTCTCCATCCGAACGGCATCAACCATCTCGCCCTCGCTACCCGCGACATCAAGGCACAGATCGACTACTTCACCGACGTGCTCGGCGGCGAACTGAAGGCGCTGTACTGGATGCATGGGGTGGAGAACACCTTCCACGCCTTCATTGAGCTGAGCGACAGTTGCTACATCGCGTTTCAACAGCATCCCGACAACCCGGCGACCGGCACGCTCGGGGTGACACACGCTGGAAACGCCGGGGGCACGGTGACGGCGGGCACCATGCAGCACCTGGCGTTCAACGTCGACACCCTCGACGATCTCTACGCGATGCGAGACCGTATCCGCAGCCGTGGCATTCCCGTGATTGGACCGATGGACCACGGCATGTGCCAGTCGATGTACTTCGCCGGCCCGGAAGGCCTCGCCTTGGAAGTCGCGTGCGGCGGAGCCATCGATGAGCGGGCCTGGATCGACCCCGAGGTACAGGCCCTCGCCGGTATCTCCAACGACGAGGTCGCCCGGTACGTAAGCCCGGCAAGCTACGAACGACCGGCCACTCGAGTTCCCCAGCCTGCATACGATCCGACCAAGCCGAACCTCGCGTACCCAGAAGCGCGCTACCAGGCGATGCTTAAAGCACCCGACGAAGCCTTCTGGAATTCCGTCACCAACGAACCACCGGTAAAGGTTTCATAGCGCCGGTCGCGGACCCGAAACGAGTGGGTCCGGCCCAGGCAATCACGTCCGGCAGCGGTTCACTTCCGGCGGCTACCTGCCTTCAACGCGCTTGTCTGCCATTTCAAGGACTTCGTCGATTATGGCGAGACCGGCGCGTACGTCATCGACCGGGGTGTTGCACGGCGGGGTGATATGGATGCGGTTGAAGTGGGCGAAGGGCCACAGGCCTTTCGCCTTGCACGCCGAGACCAGTTCGACCATCGGCGCCGCACTCTCACCGGCGGCGTTGAACGGCACGTACATCTCCTTCGTCTCGCAGTTCTTCACCAACTCGATGGCCCAAAACGTACCGAGACCGCGCACATCGCCGATCGACGGATGACGTTCCTTCATCCGGGCCAACTCGGGGCCGATGACGTCGTCGCCCAACATCCGTGAGTGCTCGACCACCAGCTCCTCTTTGAAAATGTTGATCGATGCCACCGCCGCAGCGCACGCCATTGGATGACCCGAGTACGTGAGGCCACCGGGGTATTGACGGGTGCGGAATGTGTCGGCGATCCGGTCACTGATGATTACCCCACCGAGCGGGATGTACCCCGAATTCACACCCTTCGCGAAGCAGATGAGATCGGGAGTGACACCCCAGTGATCAACGGCAAACCACTCGCCGCAGCGGCCGAAGCCCGCCATGACCTCGTCGCACATCATCACGATGCCGTACCTGTCGCAGATGGCCCGAACACCGGCCAGGTAGCCTGGGGGCGGGACGAGGATGCCGTTGGTGCCGACCACACTCTCCAGGCCGATCATGGCGATCGTGTTCGCTCCCTCGACCATGATCGTGCTCTCAAGGTGGGCGAGGGCCCGCTCGGTCTCCTGTTCCGGCGAATCGGAGTAGAACTGCGAACGGTACGGATACGGACCCCAGAACTTCACGTTGCCGCTGATGCCCGTCTCGCCGGTCCAGCGACGCGGGTCACCCGTCATAGCGATGGCACCCGTGGTCGCACCGTGGTAGCTGCGGTACGTGGTGAGGACCTTCTGACGGCCGGTGTGCAAACGTGCCATGCGGGCTGCGTTCTCCGTCGCCTCTGCGCCGCCGTTGGTGAAGAACACCATGTTGAGATCTCCCGGTGCCACTTCCGCTATCAGACGGGCCGCTTCGCTTCGGGCGTCGTTGGCGTGGAACGGGGCGATCGTGCACAGACGGTCAGCCTGCTCCTTGATGGCCGCCACCATCTTCGGGTGCTGATGCCCGAGGTTGAGGTTCATCAACTGGGCGGAGAAGTCGAGGTAACGCTTGCCGTTCTCGTCCCAGAACCAACTTCCTTCGCCTCCGGCGACCACAATCGGGGTGATGGCTGACTGGGCTGACCAGGAGTGAAAGACGTGGGCGCGGTCGTTGGCGAATGCATCGCTGGAGCGGGTTTCGAGAACAGTCATGGGAGTGGTCCGATCAGTGTGTGTGTGTGAGGGAGAGGGCGAAGTGAGTGAATGAAGGAACTGGAAGCAGGTGAGCCGAAGATACGCGCGCTTAGCGGTTTTGCGGAAACCCGAGATCGACGCTGGAGGTGGCCGGGTCGGGCCAGCGTGACGTGACAACCTTCGTCTTGGTGAAGAAGTTGACACCCTCGGGGCCGTACATGTGATGGTCGCCGAAGAGGCTGGCCTTCCAGCCGCCGAAGCTGTAGTAGCTCACGGGCACGGGGATGGGCACGTTGATGCCGACCATGCCGACGTTCACTTCGAACTGGAACTGGCGGGCCACACCACCGTCGCGGGTGAATAGGGCGACCCCGTTGCCGTAGGGGTTGTCATTGATCATCCGGACGCCTTCGGCGTACGTCTTCACGCGGGTGACCGAGAGAACCGGACCGAAGATCTCATCATCGTATGCGCGCATACCAGGCTTCACGTTGTCGAGCAGCGACGGCCGAACGAAGAATCCGTCGCCGAACTCCTCGGTTCGTCCGTCGATCACGACGGTCGCGCCTTCGCCTGCGGCACCCGCGAGGTAACCGTTGATCTTGTCGCGGTGCTCGGCCGTGATGACCGGGCCCATTTCGGCATCGGCATCCGAGGCCGGCCCGACTTTGATGGCGGGAATGCGATCGGCGATCTTCTGCACCAGAGCGTCGGCGATCGACTCGACGGCGACAACCATCGATATCGCCATGCAGCGCTCGCCGGCCGAGCCGTAGGCCGCCGACACAACGGCATCGGCGGCCATGTCGAGGTCCGCGTCGGGCAGGACGAGCATGTGGTTCTTTGCGCCGCCGAGGGCCTGCACACGCTTTCCGTTTCCCGTACCGGTTTCGTATATGTACTTAGCAATGGGGGTCGAGCCGACGAAGCTGACGGCCTTGATATCGGGATGCGCGAGGATGGCGTCGACGGCCACCTTGTCGCCATGGACAACGTTGAGCACACCGTCGGGCAACCCGGCCTGCTTGAACAAGTTCGCGATGAACATCGCCGCCGAAGGATCCTTCTCCGAAGGCTTCAATATGAACGTGTTGCCACAGGCCACGGCATTCGAAATCATCCACAGAGGCACCATCGCCGGGAAGTTGAACGGCGTGATGCCCGCCACGACGCCGAGGGGCTGCTTGATCGAATACACGTCGACGCCACCCGATGCTTGCTCGGAGAAGCCGCCCTTCAGCAGGTTCGGAATGCCACAGGCGAACTCAACATTTTCGAGTCCACGGGCCAGTTCGCCAAGAGCATCGCTCACGACCTTGCCGTGCTCAGAAGCGATGATCGTGGCCAGTTCCTTGCGGTTTGCGTCGATCAGTTCGCGGAAGTGGAACATGATTTCGGCCCGGCGGGAGAGGTTGGTGGCCCGCCAGGCCGGGAATGCGGCTTTCGCCACGGCGACCGCGGCATCAAGTTCGGCCCCGCTGGCCAGGTCGAGATTGGCCTGCACGGCGCCGGTGGCGGGATTGAACACGGGGCTGGTGCGGCCCGAGGTCCCTTCGACAACCCTGCCGTCGATCCAGTGGCTGATCCGGTCCATGTGAACTCCCTCAAGGTGCGATGTGATGACGCAAGCCTATTGACATTTGCATGGTCGATCAATCATTGTTTTGTTATCGTACAAACTCTTCCGTCTGCGCCACCCGCAACGCTTCTGACTGTCATCGTCGCCGCCGTTTCGGTTCGATCTGCGGCAGGTATCGCTTCCGCGATGAACCGGCTCATTTCCGAGGGGCAACTTCCGCTCGGCGAGCGACTTCCAACGGTCCGGGTGCTAGCCCAGCGCCTCGGCGTCAGTCCGAGCACCGTCAGCGAAGCGTGGCAGGTGCTCGGCGACGTGGGGAGCATCGCCGCCCGTGGACGCCAGGGCACGGTCGTACTCGGCCGCACGGGTATCGCCGGACCGAGTCGTTACCGAAACGTCACCGGAGGTCAGTTCGCGCTCGACCTTTCGACCGGCACACCCGACCCCGAACTACTTCCCGACCTCAGTCGGGTCTTGGCCTCAGTGGCCCGAAATTCACTCACGACGAGCTACCTGGACGATCCGGTGTTTCCGCCGCTCGGCGAACAGCTTCGCGCTACCTGGCCGTTCGTGCCTGAAGCCCTCACCGTCGTCGACGGCTGCATGGATGCGCTCGACCGCCTGGCCTCGTCACTCGTTCGTCACGGCGATCGCGTCGCGATCGAGAATCCGACGTTTCCGCCGCTTCTCGACCTCCTCGAACAATTGGGCGCGGAGATTGTTCCACTCGACCTTGACGCGCATGGCGTCACCACTCAATCGCTCCGGGCGGCGCTGACGCACGAACCGGTACTCGTCTTTCTCCAACCCCGCGCGCACAATCCGACCGGAATCAGTTCGTCGGCCGCGCGCGTGGACGATCTGGCGGAGGTGTTGCGCGGTAGTCGCGCTCTCATAATCGAAGACGATCACGCCAACGAGATCGCGACTGCCCCTCTCGCCAGTATCGGCGAGCATCTCCCGGACCGGACGATCCATATTCGTGGCTTTTCGAAAAGCCACGGACCCGACCTCCGCCTCGCTGCCGTCGGCGGAGCGGGCGAGGCAATCGTGCGGATGGCCCAGCGCCGTGTGCTCGGCCCCGGCTGGTCATCGCGGCTGCTTCAGGCCGTGCTGGCTGAGGTGCTCGTGCAGGACGGCACCCGCGATCAGGTGCGGGCGGCACGAGCGGAGTACGCCCGCCGACGCGTCGCCCTGTCCGCCGAACTACATGCGCAGAACATCAGCCATCAGGGCGACGACGGGATCAACATGTGGATTCGCGTCACGAACGAACGCGACACCCAACTCGGTCTCGCCGCCCGGGGGATCGGCGTTGCGCCGGGCTCTCCGTTCGTTGTCAACCAACGCAAATCCGACCACATCCGCCTCACGGTCGGTCAGGTGCGGGGCGACTTCGAGTCGCTGGCCGCCGCGCTGGCCGCCGTCGAGTCAGCGTCGGGTCAGTCGGCGTTGCGCTCGCGCTGATTCACCGGCCGGATCGGAGCGATCGGATCTCCGCCGGCCGAAGCGCATCCAAGCAAGCGGGACCGGGCGGCTTCCGCGAGACTGGTGGCCATGGGGCATGTGTTCAGCGTCGAACTACCGTTTGGCTTCCACCCGAGAGACTTTGACGTGTTCGACATCGAGCCCGACTTCGACGGGATCGACTGGGTCGAAGAAGACCCCGCGCTCCCTGATGGTTCGGCCAACGTGTACGTCCATAAGAAATCGACGGTCGGCGTCGAGTTGCACCTCGAAGACGAATTCGAGGTGTGGCTGCCAAGCCTCGCGTCCGCGGCCGACTGGCGGCTTGTCTTCGGAGTACTCGGTCGTTCAGCTGAGCTCTTCGACACCGTGTTCGTCACGTGGAACGACGGCGACGTCTGGGAACTCGCCGAGTTGATCGATCATTGCGACGACGCCTGGCAGCTCCAACAGAATGAGGCCGACCTCCACACCTTGAAGAAGCGATTGGGAGCCGATGCCATCGTCGCGGTCAAAGGCCCGATCAGAAGCGCGCATATCGGTTCTTGGGTGCTTGACCAGGTGGCGACAGGCGTCGTCACATTCGAAGACGTGCTCCTTCGCACGAACTACGTCACCGGACCCCACCTCGTGGCTGAGGCCGCGATGGACTCGGGCCGCCTGACTACCGTCCTCGGTCCTGGCCTCCGCACGCTCCTCCCCCTGGCCGACGCCGTCCTGCTCGACACGATCGACACCGCGCGGTCGCCGGTTTTGGTGTCACCCGACGCGCTCGACGAAATCGGTGGACTGGACGTGACCCGCCTTGACGAGTGTCACCGCCTCGTGCAGGCCGTCCCCGAATCATCCTGGTCAGCTATCTTGACCGCAGCACTTCCCCACGCCCTCTGACCTCCTACCTGGTGTTCGCCACGATGGTGACCGGTGCAGGCTCGACCGCAAGGCTCCCCACTACCCGCCCGAGGGTGTTGTGCAGTGCAAGCGACTCCACCACCACGTCATAATCGCCGGGCGGAACCGAGTACCCGATACTCGGGTAGCAGCTCGCCGTACCCCCCACGAACCCCAGTTCCTTCGAGTCACCCGGCGCCAGCGAGACCGACATCTCGACACCCACGATCGCCCCGTCCCACACGCCGACGACATCGTCGGTGTCCCGCCGGACGACCACTCCATCGAGGGGAACTCCAACGGTGTACGAAACCGAGAACCGCCCAGTGTTCGTGATGACGACCTTCCCGGCCAGATCCTCCCCGGACTTGACCTCCGGAGTCGTGACCACCACCGCTGCGCTCAGCGAGCGAAGGTCGCCGCTCGGGAGCGCCACCTTTCGGCAAACCGGAACAATGGACTTGTCTACCGGATAGTCGAACATGCCGACCTTCAGCCGGATCGCGTCGCCGTAGGAGGCCGCAAGTGACGTCGCCAACTTCTCCTGGTCGGCTCTGAGATGAGCCGACACGTAGTCGCTCGACGGACTTGCACCGTAGACGCGAAACACCCCCAAAGCTGCGGGAGCGTTTGCGTTGATCCAGTCGCGTGCCGACCGCAACCGTGTTGCCCGCGTCGGGTCGGTGACCGCGACCTCGACCGTAGTTTCAGGACCTTCGACCTCGGAGCTGCGACACGACGCACACACGCTGGCGATCAGCAGGCACGTTGCAACAACCCGGCCGGGCGTTCGCCCCACTACGCCGAACCGCATGCGCGACCTTAACCCGCTCCTTCGGCACCGTCACGCATCCCGACATCCGGGACGACTGCGGCTGGCGTGCCAGGTTGCGGCTGGGGTGCGGCACGGGGGCGACAACGTGGCACCGGAGCCGCAATCGACGCCGGACAACCCGGATGGGCAACCGCTAGAGCACTGAGTAGCCCAGGCAGCCCAACCCTTCCGGTCAGAGCCATTGTAAGTTCACCTAGGAAATCGCGGGTGCGTCGATGCCTACGAACTGGACCCGCAACTCACGCTTCAAGACCTTGCCGGTTGCGTTGCGCGGAAGGACGTCTATGAACTCCACCGTGGCCGGCACCTTGAACCTGGCCAGCTTCGACACGCAGTGATCGATCACGACCCGCGGTTCCAGGGTGGCCCCGGGCTTCAGCACGATGATGGCCTTCCCGGCCTCACCCCACTTTTCGCTGGGCACGCCGATGATCGCCGCATCGGCGACCTCCGGCAGCTGGAAGATCACGTTCTCCACTTCCGCCGGGTAGACGTTCTCGCCGCCCGAAATGTACATGTCCTTCCAACGGTCGACGATGTAGACGAAACCCTCGTCGTCGAGCCGCGCCGCGTCTCCCGTCTTCAGCCACGGCCCGTCGAAGGAACTCGCGGTCGCCTCGGGTTTGTTCCAGTACCCGGGCGTGATGTTCGGACCGGCGATCCAGAGCTCGCCGACCGCCCCTGGCCTGGTGTCGACGCCGTCTTCGCCCACAATCCGGACGCTCGTATGCAGCACCGGTTTGCCCGCGGAGCCGATCTTGCGCATCGCGTCGGCCGCATCGAGAACCGTCGCGCCGGGGCTGGTCTCGGTCATGCCGTACCCCTGCACGATCTCGACGCCCCGGCCGGCCCACGCCTCCAAAATACTAAGCGCGCATGGTGCTCCGCCGACGCCGGCCACCTGAAGACGGGAAAGATCGACTTCCTCGAACAGGGGGTGCTGGGCCATGAACTGGTACGGAGCCGGAACGGCAAAGTAGTGCGTGACGCCGTAGGACCTGTCGCCGAAGACAGTGAGGGCTTCACCGGGGTCGAACGTCCGCTGGATGATGATGGTCCCACCAGCGTGAAGCACGGGATTGGCGTAGCAGTTCAGCCCTCCGGTGTGGAAGAGCGGGAGCGAAACAAGTTGCACGGTCTGACTGGTGATCCGAGCTGGTATACCCAGGTTCACGCAGTTCCAGAACGTCATGCCGTGGGTGATGATCGCGCCTTTCGGGTGACCCGTGGTGCCCGATGTGTACATGATCGTGCTCGGATCGTCGAGGGTGAGTTCCACAACGGAGATCGGCCCGGCCGACGCGAGAGCCGTCTCGTACGGGCTGTCAGCCGAGCCCATGACAATCGACACCAGATGCTCAATGGAGCACAGTGTCTGCAGCTGTATTGCCACCTCGCCGAACGACGCGTCGTGGATCAGCACCATCGGCGACGAGTCGTTGAGGATGTATTCGAGCTCGGGCACCGTGAGACGCCAATTCAACAGAACGGCTATCGCTCCGATGCGACCACACGCGAACTGCAGCTCGAAGAACTCGGGGCCGTTCTGGGCCAGCATGCCAACCCGGTCACCCTTCTTCACCCCCAGGGACTGCAGGTAGGCGCCCAGTTGATCCGTGCGCCTATCAAGTTCGCGGTACGTGAGCCTGCGACCCGAACCCAGATCGTGAATGGCCACCTGATTGGGGCGTCCACCGCCATGGTGTCGGATCCAGTCGTAGTAGCGAATAGTCGGCATCTCCCGATTCTGCCCCATCCACCGCAGACCCCCGTACTTCCGGGAGACGCGGGTATCGTTCAGCACGTGTCCATTGTTCTCGGTATTGATTCCTCGACCCAGTCGGTCAAAGTGCAAGCGCGTGACCTCGAGACCGGGAAGGTACTCGGCGTGGGGAAGGCTCCTCACCCACCCACCACGCCGCCAAAGAGCGAACAGGATCCCGACGCCTGGTGGACCGCGCTCATCGAGGCCACGCGGGAAGCCACCTCGGGTCTCGACCGTTCTGCCGTCGCAGCGGTCTCGGTCGGTGGGCAGCAACACGGCATGGTTGTCACCGACGCCGCCGACCGACCACTCCATCCCGGCAAACTGTGGAACGACACCGAATCGGCCGCACAGGCCGACCGTCTGGTCGAGCGTCTTGGAGCCACCGCCTGGGCCGATGCCGTGGGTAGTGTGCCCGTGGCCGCGTTCACCGTGACCAAGCTGGCCTGGTTGGCCGACACCCACCCTTCGGTGTTCGACTCTTTCACGCGGGTCTCGCTCCCCCACGATTGGCTCACGACCATGCTGACCGGGCGTCATGTCACCGACCGCGGTGACGCGTCGGGCACCGGTTACTGGTCGCCGTCCGACGGCACCTACCGGACCGACCTCCTGTCCCTGATCGGCGACCGACCATGGGAGGAGGCATTGCCGACCGTTCTCGGTCCGTTCGAAACGGTAGGCACACTTACGGGATGGGTAGCTGACGTGCTTGGCCTTCCGGCGAGCGTCACGGTGGCCCCCGGAACCGGTGACAATATGGCCGCGGCCCTCGGGCTCGGCCTCCTCCCGGGCGATGTGGTGATTTCTCTGGGTACGTCGGGAACGGTCTATGCCGTGTCGTCGACACCGACCGCCGACCCGAGCGGAAATGTCGCCGGGTTCGCCGACGCAACCGGACACTTCCTCCCGCTCGTATGCACGCTCAACGCGATGAAGGTTTCCGACACGTTTGCGCGCCTTCTCGGTGTGACCGTCGACGAGTTCTCACATCTGGCACTGCACGCGACACCGGGGGCCAACGGTCTTGTGCTCATCCCCTATCTCGACGGTGAGCGCACGCCCAACCGCCCGACTGCAACGGGAACCCTCGGCGGCGTCCGCAACTCGGTCAGTCGACAGGATATAGCCCGCGCCGCCATGGAGGGAGTGGTGTGCGGGCTACTCGACGGCCTCGATGCGCTTGGCGCGTGCGGAGTTCCAACCGACGGTAGGTTATTCCTCATCGGCGGTGGGTCACGATCAGTTGCCTATCGCCAGATCGTGGCCGACCTGACCCGGCGCGAGGTTCTGGTTCCCGACGCCGACGAACACGTCGCCGCCGGCGCTGCGCTTCAGGCCGCAGCTGCGCTCACCGGAAGCGTCTCAATCGACGCCATCGCGCAGGCGTGGACCCTTGGGGGCGGCCACGCCGTCACGCCAACCGCCGGGGTCGATCATCAGGCGATCCGGGGCGCCTACGCATCCATGCGAGGGTGAGGGCTCTCAATCGTTTCTAGGATGCTGGTGTGGTGACAATGCGAACAGGGTTTCCCGTCGACGCGAGCTATCCCTTTTCGGAACCGGAACTTGCGAGTTTGGAGCGCCTGTTCGTCCGGACGCGCAAAGCCCTCATTCTCGGCCAGGGTTGCGGCACCCGGCTCAATCAGCTGATATCGCCCCTGTGGGACGACCGTGGTCCGATCCGGCATTCGCTTCCCGGAGCGTTTCTTCTGAGCGATATCTTCGTCTACCGCAAATTGGGCGAAGACGACCGGCTCCGTTTGGGGATCCGCTTGGCGATTGATGCCGCAGAGATCGCCGTCTCGGTCCTTACCGCCGTTCGTGACGACTACGACGAATCGGCAATTCCCCTGTTCCCCGGATGTGCGCTTGCGGTTGAAGCCGGTGCCCGGCTCGGCTGGAAGGGTCTCGCCGTTCCGCTCGTGAATGGCGCCGCGGCAGCCGGTGCCCGAAAGCTTCGGAAGTGGCCCGACCGCAGCGGGCTGATGGGTTGGCAGGTCGCCGGCTGTCTCGGGGGCATGGCGCTCGCGTCATATGGACGCCGACGAAGAACCGGCGAGTTGGAGCTTCATCGACGCCAACGGGCCGCGCGTATTCAGCGGGCCGAGATGGAAGGACGCGCCGACATAGCAGCGACATCTGATGCTGTCCTTGACGCGGTCCAGCGGGCAACGGTTCTCGTGCACCTGGCCACCGGCGACAGCACGAGCAACGTCGCCGGACAGTGGAAGGAAGAGCTCGCCCAGCAGATTCGCCAGGAGTATGCATTCCTCGGTGATGTGATCTCGAGCCATCAAGCGCGGGCAAACGCGGTGCCCGACCTGCGTTCGGTCGTGCGGTTCCTGGTCAACGACGCGGCCGGGTCTCTGCTGCTCAGCCGGGAACAGGCGACCATGCTCCAAACCGAGTTGGCGCGGCTCGCCCCGACCGGAAAGGTGATGGTTACGGCTCGATCCGACCGCGACGGAACCGACATCTTCGTCGACGAACACCTGATTCGGCTCCAGGTACCGGTTCGCGATCTCAAGCTCACCTTCGATCCGATCCCCGGCGGCTTTGCGTGGATGGCGGTCTGGCTCGCCGTTGCCAACGGAAAGACCCGCGAGCGCGTGCCGGGCTGGGCCAGCTTCGGGCCGGCCGTGTTGGCGCTCATGGCCATGGTGATGGCGCACAACGAAGGCAGCCGCAGTGAAGATGGCAAATGTTCGCGGGAGCGGGCGGTGGTCGCAAGCAGTGTGCTGGCTCTCGCGTCGACAGTGGTGCAGACCCGGACCATGAGGAACAAATTCGGGGCGGGAGGCACATCCCGATTCCCCTTCACCCTTTCGCAACGGGGTCTCGGACTTGTGAGCATGCTCGCCTGGCGCGAGCTCTCAAAGGCCGGCCGCTCCGTTGCCGTCGGGTCAGCTCTGGCGAACATCGCACTCGGCTGGGCGCTCTCGGCGAAACCTCGAAGTCGTCGGGAAGGATTTGCCGACCTTATCTGGCCGATTCAAGCGGTGATGCTTGCTGGCACCCTGGCCAAAGAAATCGACGACGATGCGGCGATCGCCGCTACCCAGATTCGTAAAAACGACGAGGAGACGTTCGAGCTGGCCCGAAACAACGGTCGTCTGCAAGCCCAGGCATTTGCCCAGCGTTGCCTCGATGAAGCGGTCAAGACACTTGAAACCAACCGTACGAAGCTCGGCCAGGAGCTTCGCACCGAATGTGAAAGCCGACTCGCTCTGTGCTCCCAGCGGCTGCGGGATTTCGCGGCGTAAGACCCTCCAGGGTGTTCGTAGCCAAGGGTCGGTTGGCTACTGCGTCAGGCGAATGTGGACGATCTCGCTCACGTCGAGGTGATGGGTGCCCCGCTCATCGACGACCACGAGCCGACCGAGTTCGTCGACGTCGACGGCTTTCGCCGTCCATTCACGTCCGTGACTTTGGATGCGAACGATCCAACCGATGGTCGCGAGCACGGCCCGGTAGGCCTGGAGAAGGAGGTCCGGAGACTCGTTGAGCGTGTCGACGTTTTGGAAGAATCGTTCGATCACCGCATTGGCAAACACATGACGGTCGATCCCGGTATTCGTAAGTTCGCTTAACCAAATCGGGCGGGCCGAAACGCCGAGGGTCGGGTCGACTTCGGGAGGTCGGATCAGATTCACCCCGACACCCACGATCAACCGACCCGACGATGCTTCGAGGAGGATGCCCGCAAGTTTGCGGTAGCCGAAGGAACCGCTTTCCAGTTCATCCGATGCGATTACGTCGTTGGGCCACTTGAGAACGACCCTATGCGCCCCGTCGAAGGAACCGGCAGAGGAACCGTGGGAGGAACCGATGAGCACGTTCGAACAGTGTTCCACCGCCAGAGCCATGCAGAACGACACCATCGGCCAACGGTCCATCGCCAGTCCGATCGCCGGAACATCAACCAACACGCTCATGAGCAGCGCCGACTTCGGTGGAGCCACCCAGGTTCGGTCCAGACGCCCACGTCCCGCGGTCTGCAGATCAGCTATCACCACCGTTCCGTGGCGAGCCTCCCCGGACCCGGCCGCATCGCGTAGCCACCGGTTCGTCGAATCGATCTCGGCGAAGTAGCGAATGTCCCGGGCCTGACTCACGCGTCAACTGTACCGGCGTCATGGGGTGTGACCTCCGAATTCTGCGACCACCCGATCAGGATCGCCGTAATCGGCAGGATCGGTCGTGGACGATCGGCCGATCCCACTCTGTTCACCATGAGACACACCGAGTACCCTTCAGCTACGAGTTGTCGGTCCCTATCGATGACGTGTCCGTGGGAGCGCGCATGGTCGAAGTACACGGGTTCTGTGACGAGCGATTCGGTGCGCTCGAGAAGTCGTTTCGGGCGAACCTCGATTCCGGCATGGACAAAGGCGCGTCGTTGGCGGTCACGATGCAGGGCGAATTCGTCGTTGATTTGTGGGGCGGGACCCGCGACTACGGCTTGGTCGAGCCGTGGGAGTCGGACACGGTCGTGCGAGTGTTCTCTGCCTCAAAGGCGGTGGTGATCACGTGCGTGCTGATGCTCGTCGACCGGGGGCTGCTCGACCTCGACGCCCCGATCGCCCAGTACTGGCCGGAGTTCGCCGCCCACGGCAAGGGCGCCGTGACGTGCCGACAGGTTTTGACCCATAGGTCCGGGATCCCTGGCTTCCTTCGATCCATGACGCTCCATGATCTGGGCAATGCGCCGTTGATGGTCGCGATCATCGAAAACGCCGAGCTCTGGTACGGGCCGGGCACGATCACTTGTTACGGGACACACACCTTTGGCTGCATCCTCGGCGAGGTCGTCCACCGACTCAGCGGCATTCAGTTCGACGAGTTCGTCCGGCGGGAGATCACCGAGCCGCTCGGTGCTGACTTCGCCTTCTCCACACCCTCGACTTCGACCCGGGTTGCCGCCATTTGGCCCGCCGAGGGACAACTGCCCCCCGAGTCCCCGCTCGCCGCAGCCGTCCTGGCTGAGGTCGACGGCGGGCCTGACTGGATCGATCCGAACTGCCTGCCTCTCGTGATCCCCTCGGCCAGCGGGATCACGAACGCTCGGGCGCTCGCGCGGGTTGCAGCCGTCTTCGCCATGGGCGGCGAGCTCGACGGTCGTCGCTACCTCGGTCGAGCCATCATCGAGGAGTCGTCGCGCGTGCAGAACCGAGCGGTCGACGAGCTCCTCGGTCCGATCAATTACGGCCTCGGTTTCGGCCTCGATCATGCGGATTACCCTGCGCCGACACCGACGACGTTCCACTGGGGCGGCTACGGAGGCTCGTTCATCGCCATGGATCCCGCCTCGGGCATCAGCGCTGCGTTCGCGCAGAACCAGTTGCTGCCTGCCGCCGGGTACGGCAGCGACCCGCGATTCTCGACCTTCTTCCGGCTTCTCGGTGAGATTTCCAACACGATCACGGGCGTGTCGGCCCGCGAGCGCTAGC